>CAMPGT010000250.1 GCA_946885665.1 uncultured Chitinophagaceae bacterium
CTTCGGGACCACCCCCGCCAGCGGGGGATACGTCTCACGCCTCACGTCTCACGTTTCACGCCTCCTCATTTATCTAATCTCAAAAAAAATTCTCTGTGAAAAAGTCTGTCAATTACTTCCGGTCATTGGTCAACGATGTTCCGTCGTCTTCCGTAGTATTTCTGATCGCGCTGCCGCTGTGCCTCGGCATCGCCCTGGGATCGGGCGCCCCGCTGTTTTCCGGCATTATCGCGGGTATCGTAGGTGGCATCGTCGTAGGCTTGCTGAGCGGCTCGCAATTAAGCGTTGCCGGCCCTGCTGCGGGCCTCACGGCCATTGTGGCAACGGCGATCACCGACCTGCAGGTGTACGAAGCATTCCTGCTCGCCGTGGTGCTGGGTGGAGTCTTTCAGCTCATATTCGGCTTTGTAAAGGCCGGCGTTCTCGGCGATTACATTCCCTCGAGCGTCATCAAGGGAATGCTTGCCGCCATTGGTTTAATACTTATTCTCAAACAAATCCCCCACCTGTTCGGCTACAGCAAAGATTTTGTCGGCGACGAATCATTCGTGCAGCCCGACGGAGAGAATACCTTTTCTGAAATCGGCAATACCTTCGGTCATATCTTACCGATAGCCATCATCATCGGTATCCTTTCCATCGTTATACAGTTTGTATGGGATAAATACCTGGTGAAGCTGCATCGCATGTTTGTGCTCATGCCCGCGCCGCTTGTGGTGGTGCTGGTGGCGGTGGCCATTAACGAACTGGCAAAAAGCATGTACCCGCAATATGCATTGTCCCAGGCATTCCTCGTGAACATCCCGATAGCAGGATCCGTCACCGAATTCGCATCGTTCTTCACCTTTCCCGACCTGTCGTTCATATCGAATACGCAGGTATGGGTAGCAGGGATCACCATCGCGATCGTGGCCAGCCTGGAAACATTGCTGAATGTAGAAGCGGCCGACGAACTGGACCCTTACAAACGTGTAACACCCACCAACAGGGAACTGAAGGCGCAGGGTGTGGGCAACATGGTGTCGGGACTGATCGGGGGCCTGCCGATCACTTCGGTTATCGTGCGTACCTCCGCGAACATCAACGCCGGCGCCAAATCGAAAGTGTCAGCGATCCTTCACGGCTCGTTCTTATTGCTGGCGGTGTTTTTTATTCCCGGCATCCTCAACAGGATTCCACTTTCCGCCCTCGCGGGTATTTTGATCTACACAGGATATAAGCTGGCAAAACCTTCCATCTTTAAAAAGTATTACCAACAGGGGATGGGCCAGTTCCTGCCGTTCGTCATCACCATAGTTGCCATCCTGTTTACCGATCTGCTCGTGGGCATCCTGATCGGTTGCTGCACCGGAATGTTCTTCGTGATCCGCAGCAATTTCCAGTCGGCAGTGTTTGTAGTGAACGACGACAACAAGTACCTCTTCAGGTTAAGAAAGGACGTGTCGTTCCTCAACAAGCCAATTATCAAAAACAAGCTGGAAAAGGTGCCGGAAGATGCGTATGTGATCATTGACGTGAAGAGAGCCGATTTCATCGACCGCGACATCGTGGAGGTGATCGAGGACTTCAAGAAACACGCACCGCTGAAGAACATAAAGGTGGAGATGAAGCAAAGTGCCTTCAGGGATTTTGGCTTCCAAAAAGACATGACGCCGGCACATGTGACCGAAATCAGAAGAACGCCTGCGCCGGTTGTTTAATCATCTTATTAATATTTTAAAACATTAACGCATGAAACCATGTGATAAATTATTACTCGAAAATAAAGCCTGGGCAGCCGAACAGCTTGCCGCCGATCCCCACTATTTTCAACGGCTGGCCGCGCAGCAAATCCCCGAATTTTTATGGATCGGGTGCAGCGACAGCCGCGTTCCCGCCAACGAGATCACCAACACGCTTCCCGGCGAAATGTTCGTGCACCGGAATATCGCCAACCTGGTGGTGGAGAACGATGTTAACCTCCTTAGCGTGCTTCATTATTCCGTCAATTATTTAAAGGTGAAGCACATTATCGTGTGCGGGCACTATGGCTGCGGCGGAGTGAAAGCAGCAATGAGCGATTCGAGCTTTGGCATTCTCGACGGGTGGCTCGCAAATATCAAACGCATACGCAATGAAAATGCAGATATCCTTCTCTCCATTGAAGACGAAGAGAAACGCTGTGATAAACTGGCAGAGCTGAACGTCAGGCAACAGGTGCAAAATATTGCCATGACCAGCATTGTCACCGATGCGTGGGATAACGGCGAACCGCTTTGCGTTCACGGGTGGATTTATGGTTTGAAGGACGGATTGTTGAAGCAGTTGCTGTGTCTTGACCCGGTAGCTGCCGAAACGGCCTAATTTTCCGTCTCCCGATTTACTTATCTTCGCCGCCATGTCGGTGCAGGTATCCAGTTTGACCCGTATGTACGGCACGCAAAAAGCCGTCGACAATATCTCTTTTGCGTTAAACAAAGGAGAGATCGTCGGATTTCTCGGCCCTAACGGCGCCGGCAAATCCACCACTATGCGCATGATCACCGGATACCTCGAGCCCGATAGCGGCACGGCAATGGTCAGCGGCATTGATGTGCGCCAACGGCCCCTGGAAGCGAAACGGAAAATTGGCTACCTGCCCGAGGCCAACCCGCTGTATTACGACATGTATGTGAAGGAATACCTCGGGTTTATTGCAGAGGTTCACGGCATACCCCATAAAAAAGACAAGATTGCCGCTATCATTGAAACCGTGGGACTGACCGTCGAAAGCCGGAAAAGAACGGGTCAGTTGTCGAAAGGCTACAAGCAGCGCGTTGGGCTCGCTGCCGCCCTCCTGCACGACCCTGAGGTATTGATCCTGGATGAACCCACCACGGGCCTCGATCCCAACCAGATCGTCGAGATCAGGGATTTGATCAGGAACCTGGGAAAGAACAAAACCGTTTTGTTTTCCACGCACATTTTGCAGGAAGTGGACGCCATCTGCGACCGCGCCATTATTATCAACAAAGGAAAGATTGTTGCCGATAAAACCCTTACCGAGTTAAAATCAGGAAGCTCGCAAAGCCTTGAGGAAATATTTAAAAATTTAACAACCAACAATAATTAAAGCAATATGAGTTACATCGCAGAGATCTTTGCCAGGCAAATTCTCGATAGCCGTGGCAATCCAACGGTAGAGGTTGAAGTAATAACAGATGAAGAAATACTTGGCCGTGCCGCCGTGCCCAGTGGCGCGAGCACCGGCATTCATGAAGCCGTCGAACTGCGCGACAATGACAAGAACACCTACCTCGGCAAAGGCGTGCTGAAAGCCGTGGAAAATGTAAATAAAGAAATAGCCGAAAAGCTGGTAGGCTGGGAAGTGGCCGACCAGGTGGGCCTCGACCAGGCAATGATAGAGCTGGACGGCACGCCCAACAAGGGAAGGCTGGGCGCCAATGCCATGCTGGCCGTGAGTATGGCCGCCGCAAAGGCTGCCGCCCAGGAAGCCGGCCTGCCCCTGTTCCGCTACATCGGTGGCGCCAATGCGAGGGTGCTGCCGGTGCCCATGATGAACATCCTCAATGGTGGCGCCCATGCCGATAATAAAATAGACTTCCAGGAATTTATGGTGATGCCCGTAGGCGCCGCCACCTTCAGCGAAGGTTTGCGGTGGGGGGTTGAGATATTCCACGCATTGAAGTCAGTGCTGAAAAAGAAGGGATACAGCACCAATGTTGGTGATGAAGGTGGCTTCGCCCCCGATATTCAAAGCAACGATGAGGCCATTGAAACGGTGATGAACGCCATTTCAGCCGCCGGTTTCAAGCCCGGCGAACAAATCGCCATCGCCCTCGACCCCGCCATCAGCGAATGTTACGACAGCAAAACCCGCGAATATATCTTCCATAAATCCGACGGCAGAAAGCTTACCGCCCAAAAAATGGTGGATTTCTGGGCCAACTGGGCCAAGAGCTTTCCGATCGTTTCCATCGAAGACGGTATGGCCGAAGACGACTGGGACGGCTGGAAGCTGTTGACCGACACCATCGGTAAAAATGTACAGTTGGTAGGCGACGACCTGTTCGTTACGAACGTAAGCAGGCTCGAACAGGGCATTGCCAAAGGAGTGGCCAATGGGCTCCTGGTAAAGGTGAACCAGATAGGCACCATTACAGAAACTATCAACGCGGTTACCCTCGCGCAAACCAATGGCTATAATACCATTATGAGCCACAGGAGCGGCGAAACTGAAGACACCACCATCGCCGACCTGGCCGTGGCCCTCAATTGCGGGCAAATCAAAACAGGATCCGCGTCCCGTACCGACCGCATCGCCAAGTATAACCAATTGATCCGCATAGAAGAAATGCTGGGTGCAAATGCGGTTTATTTGCAGGGAAAAATTAAATTTGGAAAATAACCGGTATTTGATGATTCCGAAACAGCTCAAAAATAAATACATCCTGACCGCGGGCGCTTTCGCGGTCTGGATGCTTTTTTTTGACAACCGCGACGTCGTCACCACCCATTTCCGGCAACGGGCCGAATTGAACCGACTGGAAGAGAGCCGCGCCTACTACCAGCATGAAATCGATAAAACACGGGAGGAACTCAGGGAACTGAAGTCTGACCCCGATATCCTCGAAAAATATGCGCGCGAGAAATACCGCATGAAGAAAGACAACGAAGACCTCTTCGTGATTTCTCAGGATCCAATACAATAAGATCAACCTCAATGCGTTTATTACCCTTGGACGGACTACCGGAACTGACTCTTCCGGAATATTGGACTTAAATGGATTGCACATGACTTCACTCTTTACACCAGAGGAACTTATACAATATTTGTATAACGAAACCTCGCCGGCGAGGACCGCTGAGATCGACGAGGCACTACAACGCGACTGGACACTCCGGGAAAAACTCGAAGTGCTGCAAAACTCGGTACAACTGCTTCCAAAAACACTGGAATCACCCCGCACAGAAGCCGTAAAAAGCATAATGACCTATGCCCGTGAATCGGTTGGCGAACCGGTGCAGCATCACTAACTGTTTTCCTTTTTTACTTAGTACATTAGCAGCCTTTAAGCTGCAGAATGACCCGTAAAGAACGCTTCAGGTTTGTTATTGACTACTTTCAGCAACACAACCCATCGGCAGAGACAGAACTGATTTACGATAATCCTTATCAATTGCTGGTAGCTGTTATCCTGTCCGCGCAATGTACCGACAAGCGCGTGAACATGACCACTCCTGCTATCTTTGATGACTATCCCGATGCCCATGCCCTCGCCAAAGCGGAATATGACGGCCTCTTCCAGCTCATAAAAAGTATTTCATACCCGGGTAACAAAACCCGGCACCTGATTGGCATGGCAAAGATGCTCGTCGAAAAGTTCGGCGGCCAGGTACCCATGACGGTAGACGAACTGATCCAACTGCCCGGCGTAGGCCGAAAAACCGCAAACGTCATCACTTCCGTCATCGACCAGCAGCCCAACCTCGCGGTTGATACCCATGTTTTTCGCGTTGCGGCCCGCATCGGCCTCTCGTTGGGCGCCAAAACGCCGCTCGCCACAGAAAAACAGCTCATAAAATTCATTCCGCCACAACTCGTTCACAAATTCCATCACTGGTTAATTTTGCATGGCAGATATGTTTGTGTGGCCCGAACCCCCAAATGCGGGATCTGCGGGCTGAAACCGGTTTGCAAATACTATCACAAGTTTATCCAACCAGTCGGATTGTCGGAAGCGTTAGGATGATTTTTGGTGAAG
>CAMPGT010000251.1 GCA_946885665.1 uncultured Chitinophagaceae bacterium
CTACGCCGTTCCAAACGACAAGGACATTTGGCCGAACATCGAGGCTGATTTTTTGTTCGCCATGGAAAATTTGCCCGAAACCTGGGCGGAGACCGGCCGTGTCAATAAATGGGCAGCCGCTTCCTACCTTGCCAAAACCTACGTTTATCAGCAGAAATGGCCGGAGGCGAAAGTGATTTTCGACCAGGTCATTACACAGGGCAAAACGACGAACGGACTGACGTACGATCTTACTCCTAATTTCCAGGACAATTTTGACGCAGCCACTGAAAACAACCAGGAATCGGTGTTTGTGGTACAAATGGTCCCTAATCTTGGTACCAATGATGTTTCCAATTCAAACGGTGGCGATCTGCTCAATTATCCTGTCACCATTTTCTCCTGCTGTGGTATTTATATCCCTTCACAGGATCTTGTGAATTCATTCCGGACCACCGCGCAGGGCCTTCCGCTGGTAGATACCTATAATCAATTTCCTGTGAAGAGCGACCAGGGGATCAATTCCGACCAATCGTTTACGCCTGATGCAGGACCACTGGATCCAAGGCTCGACTGGACGGTAGGGCGCCGCGGTATTCCGTATCTCGACTGGGGTGTTCACGAGGGTAAGGCGTGGATCAGGGACCAGGCGGAAGCCGGGCCGTATTCACCGGTGAAAAATGTTCACAGGCGTGCAACGCAGGGTGAATATGCCAATTATGCTTCATGGGCCCCCGGCAATGCGATCAACTTAAACATCATCCGTTTCGCAGATGTTTTGCTGCTGGCGGCAGAAACAGAGGCGCAGCTTAACCATCTGGGAACAGCAGAGGAATATGTGAACAGGGTAAGAAACCGGGCTGCAAATCCGGGAAGCATCGTTTACCAATATGAAGACAATAGTGATCCTACCGGTCCCAGGTCCGCAGTGCCGGCAGCGAATTACGTTATCCATCCCTACCCCGCAGGTACGTTCGAAACGCAGGGCAAAGAGCTTTCATTAAAGGCCATCTACCATGAGCGGAAACTTGAATTGGGACTCGAAGGACACCGGTATTACGATATTTCAAGGTGGGGCATTGCAGACCAGGTGATGAAAGCGTACTACGAGTATGAATCTCCGTTAACAACAGACCTTATGGGCGCTTTTTTTACCAAAGGGAAAAATGAATATTATCCCATTCCCCAGGCACAAATCGATCTTACCACCTCAGGCGGTGTATCGAGTCTGACACAAAATCCCAATTATTAAAGTATTTCATCGATAGAAAAAATCGCTTTTTACTATTCTCATTCATTCGAAAAAAAATATAATGGCAAAATACAGGATCAGCTTAAACATGGAGTTCTGCCGCAGTGCAGATAAAGGATTTGAAGAAGGTGTGAAAATCGCTTCGGAACTGGGATATAAGTATATAGAACCGATGGTTCATACAGGTTGGGAGCTTTTGAGTGAGGTGCAATATTTTCATTCTTTTTCTATGGAGGAAGATACGCTGCTGATGAAAGAGATCTGTGATAAGTACAAGATTAAGATCAGCAGTATCAGCGGACATAGCCCGCTGATGAAACCAGAGGCTGCGGTGAGCCGCCTCACAAGAGCCATTATTCTGGCGGATGCGTTGCAGGCGCCGTTTGTCAACACCGATGAGATGGTGAAGCCGGAATGGATGGATGACGAATTCGCTCACCAGGCGATGAAATATTCGCTTACAAAAGCAAAGCTTGTTGCCGCCAGGCATAAAGTCTTCGTGTGCATAGAACCGCATGGTGAGTATACGAAGACCGCTGAAGGGCTGTTGAAAATTGTTAACCTCGTGCCGTCTCCCTGGATCGGGGTAAACTGGGATACAGGCAACTCTTATCTTGCAGGCGTTGAAGATCCTTATGATGGCCTCACCCAGGTTCGGGACAAAGTGCTGCACATTCACGCCAAAGATATCAGTATGGAACAGAGCCTCAGTGACAGGGGCAGTGTTACCGGCACGCCTGTTGGGTGCGCTTGCGGCGAAGGAATGGTACAATGGGAGAAGGTGTTTGCAATACTCGAACCGGTAGACCGGGAAATATTTCTCAGCGTTGAGTGCGGAAAGATCGATGAAGCCGAAAGAAGCCTGGCGTTTCTCGAAAAATCACTGGGTAAATTGCTTATCAAAGACTAATTCAGTTACCATCATCAAATTTGCGTGCATGTTGTCCTCTATTCGGAAAATTGTATCTGTTATTATTTTCTCTCTCCTGGTTTCCACTTTTCCAAACATATCCTGTGCGCCGCCGGATGCTGAAGTAAGGATATTGGTTTTCAGTAAAACTGCCGGTTTCAGGCATATTGATGCCATCGACGCAGGCATAGCCGCGTTGAAAAAGCTGGGGCATGAACTGGGATATGTAATAGATACCACCGAGGATGCCAGCCGCTTCAATGAACAGAATTTATCACGATACAGTGCTGTGGTTTTCCTGAACGTGTCCGGCGACGTTTTTGATTTCGGCCAGCGCGAAGCTTTCCAGCGATATATTCAGGCGGGTGGAGGTTTCCTGGCCGTTCATGGCCCTACCGATGCAGAAAGGGAGTGGCCGTGGTACGGGCAGTTGATCGGAGCGTATTTCCGCAGTCATCCGTCCAATCCCAATGTTCAGACAGGAACCTATGTGGTTGTTGACAGAAACCACCCGGCTACCGATTCGTTACCGGGGCGGTTCGAGCGGGAAGATGAATTCTATGACTTTGATATGGTAAATCCTTCCGTGAAGGTGCTGGTGACAATTGATGAGAAGACCTACCAGGGAGGTAAAACGGGCGATAATCATCCTGCCGTATGGTACCATGATTTTGACGGTGGCCGTTCTTTTTATTCTGCCATGGGCCATACTATAGAATCCTACAAAGATCCCTTCTTTCTCCAGATACTGAGTGGTGGTCTGGAGTATGTCACTGGCGGGAAGGAGCCGGTTAAACTGGATTATTCCCGGTCGATTCCCGAACAAAGCCGTTTCAGCAGGGTCACACTTGCAGAGAAACTGGATGAGCCCATGCACCTGGCTATTGCGAAGGACGGAAAAGTCTTTTTTGCACAACGCAGAGGTGAAATTGTAGAATTCGACCCGGCCACTCACCGGTCCCGAACCATCGGGACCGTTCCCGTATCGGCGCGATATGAAGATGGCCTGCTGGGTATAACCCTGCATCCGGCCTTCAACGACAATAGACAATTATTTGTTTATTATACTGCTCCGGGCGGGCAGGTTTTTCACACTTCGCGTTTTACACTGCGCAAAGACGGAACGCTTGACCTCAGTTCGGAAAAAGTATTGCTCGAAATTCCAAAGGATATTCTTGACGGGAGCCATACCGGTGGCGGGTTGCTGTTCGATCCTAACGGAAGCGGCAACCTTTATATAACGGTGGGGGATAACAGCAGTCCACGCAATTGGGGATATGCACCGATTGATGAACGCAAGGGGCGTGAACACTGGGATGCGCAGCGGTCGGCTGGTAATGCTAATGATCTGCGCGGGAAGATCTTGCGCATTCACCCGGAAAACGACGGTACCTACACCATCCCGGAGGGAAATCTTTTTCCGCCCGGAACCAAGGGAACGAGACCGGAGATTTATACGATGGGGCATCGTCAGCCCTGGCGTATCTCTATTGACAGCAAAACCGGCTGGCTGTATGAGGGAGAGGTTGGTCCGGATGCGAACAGCGATTCATCCGGCCTGGGTCCTATGGGACATGACGAATTTAACCAGATACGCAAGGCCGGTAATTATGGCTGGCCCTATTTCGTGGCGGATAATAAGGCGTATTGGGATTATGATTTTGAAACGGGAAAGTCGGGCGAGCGTTTCGATGCGGCCAGACCGGTTAACCATTCGGTACATAATACCGGCATCCAGGAATTGCCGCCGGCCCAAAAAGCTTTTATCTGGTATCCCTATAGGGTTTCGAAGGAGTTTCCTTTGATGGAAAGTGGTGCTCGCAGCGCCACAGGCGGACCGGTATTCCGAAAAGCCGATTTCAACAATGCCGAAAATATATTTCCGGATTATTACGAAGGGAAATGGTTTATTACCGACTGGCTGCGAGGATGGATAAATGTTGTATCGATGGATGAAGCCGGGAATTACCAATCCATGGAACGCTTTCTGCCAGGGCAGTTGTTCAATAACCCGATCGATATGCAATTTGGCCCGGATGGCAGCTTGTATATGCTTGAATACGGGAAAGGATGGTTTCGCGCGAACGATGACGCCAGACTGATCAAAATTGTTTACCACGCCGGCAACCGCATTCCTGTTGCGAAAGTCACCGCCAGCAGTAGGGCAGGAGCTGTTCCTTTCAGTGTTAGCCTGTCGCCGAAAGGAACCGTAGACGCCGATCAGGATGAACTGAAATATGACTGGAAGGTTTTGTCGAACAACGGCGAACAAGTGTATAGTTCCCAGGATTCCAACGCCGCGTTTGTTCTTGACAAACCAGGAGTATTTACCGCCCAACTCACCGTAAAGGATCATCGCGGCGGAGTGGATACCTCACAAATTGCCCTGGTGGCAGGAAATGACCTTCCTGAAATTTCCCTGGAGATCACGCAGGGCAACAGTACCTTTTTCTTTCCCGGTAAAAAAATTGGATACAAAGTGCGCGTGACGGATAAGGAGGACGGCGAATCTGCTAATGGTACGGTAAATGGCAGACCAGTAAACGTTACGATGGACTACGTCGCTGGTGGATATACGCAACTGTTGGGAGACCCGGATCCATCAAAACCGCTGGCGTCCACTGATGCTGTTAGCCTATTCGGGGGCATGATCCTTAATTCAAGCGATTGTTATTCTTGCCACACGATCGACAAAAAATCAGCCGGGCCATCCTTTAAACAAATTGCAGCAAGGTATAAATCGGAACCGGATGCCGCTGGCCTTCTGGTGCAAAAAATCATTCATGGCGGAAGCGGAAACTGGGGCGAAGTGGCCATGAGCGCTCATCCGGATTTGGAACCAGGTAAGGCTAAGCAGATGGTCAGCTTTATTTTGAGTTTATCAGGGGCAGCAAAAAAATCACTTCCCCTGGAGGGAAGCTATACGCTGAATATTCCTGCCGTTAGAAGACAGCGCGGTGAATCTTTACCCGGAACTGATGTATTTGTGCTGAGAGCCTCATATACTGATTCGGGTCGCCACAATTTGCCCGGTGAGCATGTTGAACAATATTTAGTACTCAGAAATCCGCAGGTAAGCCCTGCCCGCGCGGATCAGTTCCATGACGTCATGAAATTAAAAGTGCCGGGATATTCCACGGAGATGGTATTGACTTACGGTTCCTCCGCCTGGTATGGATTTAGATCACTCGACCTTACGGGGATCAGTGAGATAGGACTGGAAGTATCTGCTGCCGGTGGTGGAAAAGTTCAGGTTAGGATCGATGCGCCGGACGGTCCCATCATTGCCGAATCGGAGGAGATATCGCCGCGGCAGAAATTTTCGAACGATCAGCCCTTGCGCCTTCGGCTTAAGAAAACCCGCGGCAAACATGATTTGTTTATTGTATCCAAAAATGACAGCGTCAGCAAAAGTGATATAAGTTTCAGCTTTACAGGTGTTCGATTTATTAACGAGTCCCAATAGGTGGCACCATTTTATGTTTCGTAAAAGTAAGGATTACGCGAAGTCACCGCCCAAATCTTCTACTTGCACCGCAAGCCGGTAAAGATGAGCAGAAGCTTCGATGGCCTGGCTGCGCTGATCCGCACCGAA
>CAMPGT010000252.1 GCA_946885665.1 uncultured Chitinophagaceae bacterium
GAAGCTGCCGTCTTCCAGCCAGCGGTCGGTGTCGCCCCTCGAATTCAGCGTTGATGCATACAGTGCGCGCGGCACATCAGTGTTGGGATTATCGGGTGTCCACGGCTTGATGCCTTTGCGGTAATTGGAATTGTCGTCGAAGCGGTCAACAAGGCTGTAGTATCCGTTGAAAACCGTTGCGCCGAACGAACCGAACCAGTTCATCGACAGGCTGAAATTTTTATAAGAAGCGCCCATGTTCAATCCCAGTTCCATATCGGGCCACGGACTAGCTACCACTACTTTATCCGTGTTGGTGATTTGACCGTCGCCATCGTTATCCCTGAACCGGATGTCGCCTGGTTTTGCATCGGGCTGGATAACGGTATTATCCTTATTGCGATAATTATCTATCTCAGCCTGTGTTTGAAACAGTCCGTCGGTTTGCAGAACATACCACATGCCGATGGGCGAACCAATTTCTGTAACCGTATTGCCTACAAAAATGTTGTTGCGCCCGTAACCCAGTTCAATCACTTCATTGCGGAGTGTGGTGAGGTTGGCGCCAATGTAATAACTAAAGTCGTTGATGGTTGACCTGTAGGTGGCGGAAAATTCAAAACCTGTATTTCTCAGCGTGGCCGCATTGACCACGGGATTGCCGCCATCGTTTCCGGTCGTAACGGCCACGGGCATATCCGTTAATACATCTTTCGTTTCTGCAATAAAATACTCGGCGGTCAGCGATAACTTTCTGTTGAACAGTTCAGCATCCAAACCCACATTGGTCTGGCTCAGCTGCTCCCAGCGAAGATCGCGGTTAACGAGTCTTACCTGCGTGGCGCCGGGAACAATGTGCTGATCGCGGCCGATGGCAATTGTTGAGAAAGTATTGATGGTGGGGATGTAATCCCAGTAACCGATGTTGCTGCTGCCCAGTCTTCCGTAGCTACCCCTGATCTTAAGATCGTTCAGCCAGGTAACATTGAAAAAACTTTCGCGGCTGATGCGCCATGCGGCCGATACCGACGGAAATGTTTTCCATTGATCATTCCGGCCGAGGCGGGATGTTCCGTCACGGCGAATGACTGCGTTCAAAAGATATTTGTCATCGAAATTATATTCTACCCTGCCGAGATAAGACAGGATGATAGCTTCCTGCTCGTAACCGCCGGTCTGCGGTTCGTTGCCCTGGTCCAATACGCTATAATAATAGCCGGATGAATTACGAAGCACGTTGCGCTTGGTGCCCCATATCTGGGCATATTCATCGTGCTGGTAGGTTTGGCCCACAACAGCGTTGATGCTGTGTCTGCCGAACTGCTCGGTAAAGGCAAGCGTATTTTCAATGAGCGACGATTGAAACCTTGCTCTGTTCTCGTTAAGAATTGCCGGGTCGTACGCCTGGTTGAGTGTCCAGTTGCCTTCTTTGCGCAAATAGTCGTAGTGGTCGTTGCTGGTTTCGTAACCGAGGTTGAGCCTGTATTTGAGGAAGGGCAGGAACTGAATTTCGCCCCACACATTTCCGCGAACGCGAAGGTTTTCATTTGTTCTGTCTTCGAGCGCCGCGATGGCCACGGGGTTTGTTCCAAACGTACGCGCCTTCGATTCACTTCCATAGCCAAAGCCGCCCGGGTTAGCAGGATCGTACACAGGTATGGTGGGCAATAGGCGCACAACATCGGCGTAAGGGTTGCCCGACATCTCATCAGTAAATGCATTCGTGATGGCAATATTTTCACCGATGCTGAAAATACCTTTCGATCCCTGCGAATTAACCCGCACACCGATGCGTTTGAAATCGGTGCTGATCACCGTACCCTTGTTCCGGAAATAATTACCTGACACGAAATACGAACCATTTTCACCACCGCCCGAAAAGGACATATTATAATCATGCATGTATCCCGTTTGAAACGCCTCATCCTGCCAGTCGGTGTTGATGGCAGTATTCAAATCCTGGCGTGGTGCGCCCGCATTATCATAAGCCATGTAATTGAGGTCGGTAAATTCTTTGGTGTCGGCCAGTTCGTAACGCGGTGTGGTTTGCACACTTGTTTTTCCTGAGAACTCGATCTGCAAAGGTCCCTTTCTTCCTCTCTTAGTGGTGATGATGATGACGCCGTTTGCCGCGCGCGACCCATAAATAGCGGCTGCAGAGGCATCTTTCAATACCTGGATGGATTCGATGTCGTTTGGGTTGAAGTCGCGATTGGCCGTTGTGATCAGTCCGTCAATAACATATAATGGATTGGTGCCGCTCACATTCTTGATACCTCTTATCTGGATCCTCGCTTCGGAACCCGGCCTGCCACCCGACCGCACATTGACGCCGGTAACCAGTCCCTGCATGGCTTCTGCAACAGTGGTGGCCTGGCGTTTTTTCAACTCAGAGGGAGATACGACTGAAACGGCGCCGGTGAGATCTCTCTTTCTTTGCGTTCCGTAACCCACCACCACCACTTCACCCAGGTCGGAGATGCCTTCTTCCAGTTGCACATTCACCACCGATTGGCCGGCAATGGAAACCTCTTGTGTGGCAAACCCTACCGAACTGAACACTAGCGTTTGCACGTCGTCGTTCACGGTCAACTTATAGTTGCCGTTAACGTCAGTGGCGGTTCCGAGCGAGGTGTTCTTGATGTTGACGCTCACACCCGGCAGCATCTGGCCGGCTTTATTTGTTACCTGTCCGCTAACCTCGTGCTGTGTCTGCGCTAGTGTTGGTGAAAAAATAAATAAGCTGGAAAAAAGGAAAAGGAAAAACCGGTGAGGCAATAGCCGGTTCGCCAGTGGATTTTTTTTCATAATAGCTAAGCTTTAGTTAGATTTGATGTCTCCCCGCATGGAGATTCGCGCGTTCATAAATTGCATTGTAAATTGAACGATTTATATTTTAAAGGCTACGCTCGTGCGTATCAATATTTCAACCTTTTGTTGCAACTTATTGCCCATCGTCTTGCTGCTTTTGCTGCCGGTGCACAACCTGATTGCGCAGTCGTATTACTTTAACCATTACCAGGTAGAGGACGGACTTTCGAACAACGCCGTGATCTGCAGTATCCAGGACAAAAACGGCTTTCTATGGTTCGGGACGAAAGATGGGTTGAACAGGTTTGAGGGGTATTCCTTTAAGGTGTTTAGAAACAATGGCGATGATTCGCTTACAATAGGCAGCAATTTTATCTATAGCCTCCACGAAGATAGTGAAGGTAATTTATGGGTGGGCTGCGACCGCGGGCTTTATCTGTACAACCCCACCATGGAGAGTTTCAGCGCGGTTGATGTTGCACCTACGAGCGAGGTCAGGGACATACAGGAATATGCCGGCGACCTTTGGTTCGTATGCAAAGGACAATTATACCAATATAATAAAACAACAGGTGTATGCAGGGTCTTCCGGAGAACCGGCGCCGGAGGAGCCACCTCTGTTTGCCTGTCGGGTGGTACATTATGGGTGGCAACCAGTTCCGGAACGCTTGAAAAATACGATCCGTCCAAACGCTCCTTCACCGCATACGAGGTATTTGGAAAATTGAACCGCTCCGCTTCGAAATGGATAGAAACCATCTATGATACCGGCAAGGGAAGCCTGCTGGTGGGCACATCGAAACATGGAGCAAAGCTGTTTGATACCCATACCAACGCGGTTCACGACATATTGATCTATAATACCGACAAAACGGAAATTTTTGTGCGCGACTTTATTCATCACTCCGGCGATGAATACTGGATAGCGTCAGAATCGGGAATATATGTTTACAACATGAAGACAAGGGAGTACACCTCGTTGAAAAAAAACTACAACGATCCCTATTCCATTTCCGACAACGCCGTGTACACCTTCTGCAAAGACAGGGAGGGCGGCATCTGGGCCGGCACGTATTTCGGCGGACTGAATTACTTTCCCAGGCAATACGCCCACTTCAAAAAATTCTTTCCGCAATACGACATGAACTCCATCAGCGGCAATGCCGTGCGCGAAATATGCAAAGATGAGCAAGGCAACATGTGGATCGGCACTGAGGACGCCGGGCTGAATAAATTAAATCCCGAGACAGGGAAGTTCACGCATTTCTCACCCGGCAAATCACGGGGCAGTATCGCTCACACCAACATCCACGGCCTGCTGCTGCAAGGCAATGAATTGTGGATCGGCACTTTTCATCATGGCCTCGATGTCATGAACATTCAAACAGGCAAGGTAATTCGCCATTACAGCATGACCACCCATTCGCTGGCGAGCGACTTCATCTATTGCCTGTATGCCACACGCTCCGGGAAAATACTGGTTGGCACCGATCATGGGCTGTACTATTATGACAGGCAGAAAGATGATTTTACGCTCATCGAAAAAATTCCACCGGCATTTTACACCATCATCTACGAAGATCATGAAGGAATGATATGGGCGGGAACCTACAGCGAGGGATTATATTACTTTCACCCGCAAACCGGGCAAAGCGGCCACCTGAAATATGAGCCCGGCAGTGCATCGAGCCTCAGTGGCAACCGCGTGAACTGGATCATGGAAGATGCGCACAAAACTTTATGGATAGCCACCGAAGGCGGGTTGTGCGAAATGAACCGGGAAACAAAAACATTCAGGCAGTTTACCACCAGGAACGGATTTCCGAGCAACATGATCTTCGCAGTGCTCGAAGACAAGCAAAAGAATTTCTGGATCAGTTCGTCAAAGGGCCTCGTTCATTTTTCGCCCGCAACAAATTACATTCATGTCTATACAAAGGCCGATGGCTTATTGAGCGACCAGTTCAATTATAATTCTGCCTTCAAAGATGCCGATGGAAGAATGTATTTCGGAAGCGTCAAGGGGTTGATCAGTTTTCATCCCGATGGATTTCTCAAAAGCGATTTTCAGCCTCCTGTTTACATCACCGGTTTCCAGGTGTACGACAAAGAGCTGCCGATCAATAAAGAAGGATCGCCTTTGAAAAGATCGATCAGCTTCACGAAATCCATTACGCTGCGGCACGACGAGTCGTCGTTCAGCATTGATTTTGCCGCCCTCAGCTACACCGCTCCCGAAACCACCGAATATGCGTACAGGATGGATGGGCTCAATGAAAACTGGACGTACCTCAAAGTCAATCGCAAAGCGTATTTCACACAACTGGCGCCGGGAAATTATACTTTTTATGTAAAGGCCTCCCGGAACAGCAACAACTGGAACGGCCACCCTGCCGTTCTGGAAATAAAAATATTGCCGCCATGGTGGGCGAGCCCTTACGCGTATGTGTTATATGCAGTGATATTGCTCACTGTGGTGTATGTTGTTGTACGCGGTTATCTGAAACGATCCGAAGCAAAAAACCGGAGGAAGCTTGAATTGCTGGAGCATGAAAAAGAAAAAGAACTTTATCATGCCAAAATTGAATTCTTCACACACATCGCCCACGAAATCCGCACACCGCTTACGCTGATCAAGGGACCGATGGAAAAGGTAATGAAACAGGCCCGCGACCAGGCAGGCATCAGGAATAACCTGGTGATCATGGAAAACAACACCAACAGGTTACTCGATCTCACCTCTCAGTTGCTGGATTTCAGGAAAACCGAGATCAACGGGTTCGACCTCAATTTCGTGAAGACGAATGTTTCGGAATTGCTCAACAATCAATACCAGCAATTCAAAACGGCTGCGGAACAAAAGGAATTGCATTTTATTATAGATGTTCC
>CAMPGT010000253.1 GCA_946885665.1 uncultured Chitinophagaceae bacterium
TTTTAAAAAAAATATTTTATTATAATTACTAAAATTATTAGTATATTTATACTAATTAAATTAGTTTTGTATGATAAAAGTACAAACAGCGATGCCCGGGTACCGGATGAACGAGTACCTGTTGGTCTTGTCGCCGAACGAAGAGCTGAGGAACAGGATTTCTGCGGTGAGGTCTGCGTTTAATGAGGCTTATGAGCCTTCGATGCCGTTATCGGGAAAACCGCATTTGGCGCTGGTAAGATTTGTTGCGTGGAGCATGCTGGAGGAGAAGCTAGTGAACCGGTTTCAGCACATAGCGATGGGATTTGTGCCATTTAAGGTTGAGTTGCGGGACTTTGGCAGTTTTCCGTCGCACACCATTTATATTAATGTGGCCACGAAACTTCCTGTTCAGCAGTTGATTCGTGAGTTGAAAAGTGTGCAGAAGCTGATGAAGGCCGATCCGGATCAGGATCCGCATTTTATTGCCGAGCCGTTCATACCGGTTGCGCGGAAATTACTGCCGTGGCAGTATGAGAAGGGGTGGCTGGAATATTCGCACAAGCATTTTTCGGCAAAAATGATTGCCGACGGGATGTTGTTGCTGAAAAGGCCGGCGGGGGAGAGGGCTTATCGCGTGGTGCAGCGGTTTGAGTTTATGAATATGCCGGTGGCCACCACGCAGGGGGAGCTGTTTTTTACGTGAGACGTGAGACGTGAGACGGGAGAGGGATAGCAATGGGCAACGTATCCCCCGCTGGCGGGGGTGGCGCGAAGCGCCGGGGGTGGACAAGTGTGAGGTGTGAATGGAGAGGCATCATCGCGGTTGATGGTTTTAGCTTTTAATTTTTAAGTTTTGCCTTGCGGGCTATGGTATCCCCCGCTGGCGGGGGTGGCGCGAAGCGCCGGGGGTGGATAAAAGATAAACGCAGTAAAGAAATTGACGATGGAAGATAACGAGCAAGACATAAACGCCTACCTGAAGGGAAGAGGCGCGCAATTCAACACACCCAATAAGTTTTTAAAAACCCAAACGGTCAGGGAACACATCGAATCCATTGACGACTGGTCGGACCCCAACAGTCCAACGCAGTACTTAATCGAGAACGCGAAGGGTTTGGTCAATAAGGTCGACAGCCCGGACGTGGGCATGTTTTACAGCATGAACCCCTACCAGGGTTGTGAGCACGGCTGCATTTACTGCTATGCCCGTAATTCATTTGAATATTGGGGGTACAGTGCAGGACTGGATTTCGAGAGGAAGATCATCGTGAAGCAAAACGCGCCCCAATTGCTAAGAAAATTTTTAATGAACCCTAAGTGGGAATGTGTGCCTATTGGGCTAAGCGGGAACACAGACTGCTACCAGCCGGCGGAGCAAAAATTCAGGATCACGAGGCAACTGCTCGAAATATGTCTTGAATTTAACCAGCCGGTCGGGATGATCACGAAAAATGCCGGCATGTTGCGCGACATGGATATCCTGGAAAAGATGGCCGAGCGAAACCTTGTATCCATTCTTGTATCGGTAACATCGTTGAGTGAAGATTTGAGAAGGGTGATGGAGCCACGCACCACCACCGGCAAACAGCGGTTGAAGTTGATCCGCGAGCTAAGTTCGAGGGGTGTACGGATGGGTGTGATGCTGGGGCCGATGATTCCGGGGTTGAACGACCATGAGATGCACGAGATCATTAAGCTGGCCAGCGAGGCGGGGGCAACGTTTTCGGCATACACGTTTATCAGGTTGAACGGGTCGATAAAATTGCTGTTTCACGACTGGCTATATAAGAATTTTCCAGATCGGGCCGACAAGGTGTGGCACCTTATTGAGGGAAGTCATGACGGCAAAGTGAACGACAGCAGGTGGGGTGTAAGGATGCGTGGCGAAGGGAGCGTTGCGGCGATAGTGGGGCAGCAGTACCGGAAGTACACGCACAAATATGGGTTGAACCACGAGCGTTTGGAGCTGGACTGCTCCCGGTTTAGGCGTCCCGGCGAGCAGGGAAGGTTGTTTTGACGGCAAACGGCAAACGTGAGAGGTGAGACGTGAGAGAGTTTTCAGTTTTAAGTTTTGTCCGAAGGGCAACTGTATCCCCCGCTGGCAGACTGTGTGAATGCGCTAAGGATCGCAAAGCGTATCCCCCGCGGGCGGTGCTCCGCCGATGCGTCCATAGGAGAAAAGAGTCAACATATCCCCCGCTGGCGGGGGTGGCGCGAAGCGCCGGGGGTGGACTTGAAAGCGAAGCCATTTCTCCCTCGGATCATTCACTTCTGGTATATCTCTCGAAGGACTTTCCATATGCTCTCGTATAAGCTCAACTTATACCAGTAGAGGGAGAGCACTATAGGAAGCTTATATCAGATCACTATAAAAGCGTAGTGCCAAAGCAGCTATAAAGAAGAATCCACACATCCTAAAATAACTGCGCACCTAATCCCGTTCCTCTATTTTTTATACTTTGCGGCAGGCAATGAAAAAAATAGAAACCTTAGACGGGTTGAGGGGATTCGCTGTTTTGATGGTGGTGATCCACCACATACCACCTATCGACGGCGGCATTTTCTGGAAGGCTGTTAACGCCATTCCCGTGTACCTGAAGGTTGGCTATTTCGGCGTGGATGCATTTTTTGTGCTCAGTGGGTTCCTGATTACCAGGATATTAATCAAAGACAAACAGCGGGAAGATTTTTCGTTTAAGCGATTCTACCTGAAAAGAGCGCTGAGAATATTCCCGATTTATTTCCTTACGCTGCTGGCAGTGGGCTTTTTGTTTTCGTGGGATGGTATGCTACCGGTAGCTATGTACTATTCTAATTACTACTTCGCCACAAACTTCGCTCCCAACGCTATGCGGCATACCTGGTCGTTGGCAGTTGAGGAACATTTTTACCTGATTTGGCCGTTACTGATCTACCTGCTGCCGCTCTCGAAGGCGAAGAAGGTGATTTTATACGGCTTTCCTGCCTTCGCGATACTTGCAGCTATCGTTACTTCAATTGCATACGACCGGGGCCAAGCGGACGCACTCATGTACATGGGCACAGCATACAGAATTCTTACCCTTTCGCTTGGCGCCAGCTTCGCGTTTATTGAAAAAGGACTATTCGGCAGGAGCAACCGGGTCATTCTGCGATTATGCGGCGCAGCGGTGTCGGTCTTTGCGATAAGCGTGCTGTTGGATAATTATGGATTGTTCCGAACGCTACCGGAACAGTTGAAAAATCTCGTTTTTCTTACGCCGGTAAGCTGCCTTATTTTTCTGGTAGCGATCGGCGTTGAAGGGAAGCGAAATGCCATTAATTGGCTGCTCACGAATCGGCCGATTAAGTTTGTGGGCAAGATCAGCTATGGCATATATCTATATCACTATCCTATTATTTTCGTTTTCCTGATGACTGGTCATCCTCAGGCAGTGGCGCCGCATGAGCTTATCCTTCCCTTGTTGCTGTCTTTCGTTGCGGCAGTAGCCTCTTACTACCTGGTTGAAAAGCGGTTGCTGAAGTTGAAAGATAATTTAGGAGGGCAGAGCGGCGTCAGTTATGGCAACCTTGCGGTTGAAACTGCTGGCAGGTAGTATTATGAAGGCTGTTAGTATCCACGCTTAGTGCGTGTCAATCCTGGGTGCCTATAAGCTCGAACAGGTACTCCAGCGGTGATTCCTCAAGAACGATTCGAACGCCCTTCTTACCCTCGGGCTTCCACTTTACCAGCCTTATGAAGCCGCCGTCAATCTCGATACCGGTCAGGTCGCCATCGGCAAAACAGCAGCAGCCGGTGTTGAAGTAAGTTGGCTTTGCCATCGTCTTCACGAACTTCTTTCCCGCATATTCCTGTTTCCTCCTTTCCAGTTCTTCTTTGATGGAGGTGGCCAGCGCCACATCATTGTTCTCCATAGCCTTTTCAAGCTGGGTGGTCAGCCGGTCAATATGATCGAGAGAGGCGAAAACCGGTTTATGAGTATGACCGGAGATAAAAAGGAGGTTTTGCTGGGTGGCGCTCCATTCGTACATGATGATATTGTGTTTGTCGACCAGCTCGAAAAAATCGGAAATCACGTCGAGGCTGATTTCCAGGTAACGTTGAATGGGCGTCCAGATAGCGGCCACGAACCACTTGCTGAAGGCGTTGCCATCGCTTCGCTGGTCGCCCTGGTGACCGTGGGCCAGGAAGATGGAGTAATCTTTCTCCTTGTATTTTGTGGTCAGCAGCAACCCTTCATAGACCGTGAGCGCCGATCCAAAGATGGGTTTCAGATACAAATTTTGCTGTATCGCGTAGTGCCACTCCAGGTCATGGTTTCCGTAAATACGGTGGTAGCGGGCGCCGGCCAGAAACTGCGCCTCTTCGAGTAACGTGAGCCTGTTCTTCTCAACAACTTTTGAGGGCGTCGATTCCCACAGTTCTTCGCAGTCGCCCAGGTTAAT
This sequence comes from uncultured Chitinophagaceae bacterium, assembly GCA_946885665.1. The sequence continues at coordinate 4,408 of CAMPGT010000253.1, forward strand.
GAAGGTGAAATCCTCATCGTAGTAGTGTTGAAGGGCGTACATATATGTGTTTTCAACATTCCGGAAGTCATCGGCCGCACCGCCTCCTCCTTTGTGCTGGTCAGACAGGATGATGAATCTGGCGGTGTTCATGTCGAACGGAATGGTGGGTGGGTAGCCCGTTTTCCGGTCCCTGATATTTTTGAGCAGCACGTCGAGCGATGAAAACACTTTTTCTTTTCGCGGGGAGGAAGATAACTTTTGCGCCAGCCATAGCAACGGTTTTTTCAGGAGCTTTTGCAGTATTTTCCTCATTGGACGTGGTTTTAATTCCGGTATATTTGTCTCGATATCGAAAAACCCATTAAATCGCCGTTCCGTCTTCTAATATAATTTGCAAAGGGTATAAAAGTATTATCAAATACTTTCTTATGCCCTTTTTTGTTGTTGCGGGTACGATGTGAACAAGATATTAGTGTGGGTTCGCGTTTATCAGTAGCAAAAATAGAATTGTGACTGAGGAGGCGAAGCCATGCCCGGACCAGTAAATGTTACATTTGGTATCTTGGCAGGCAGATCGGTGGTCGGGTCAACGCATTGCTTATGAGATTATTTAGAATTTTTTCCTTCACTATTTCGGTTATCATCTCTTTGGGTTCTTGCGTTTCGGCAAAGAAGCAAACTGATAAGGCATTGTATTTCAGAGGGATAAGCGACAGTTTATTGCAAAAAGCCATGGTCGAATACGAGCCTGTGTTTCAGAAAGGGGATATCCTGTCCATTACTGTAATCACCCCCAATGAAAGCAGTGCGCGGTTGTTCAACCAGCCTGTTTCCAACGTTGGTGGCGCCAGCGCTGAAGATGGAACGGTGTCGGCGGCGCCGAGCCAGGGCTACCTGGTCAATGAAAAGGGCAACATCACTTTTCCTTTTGTGGGCGATGTGAAGGCGGCTGGGCTAACCAGGGTGCAGCTTACGGATGCACTAAGCGAAAGGGTGCGGAAATATATAGATTCGGCTATTGTGAGCATCAGGCTCACAAATTACAGGATCACGGTGCTGGGCGAGGTGATGCGGCCGGGTACTTTTTCGATCCCGAGCGAAAGGGTTACGGTATTGGATGCGATTGGCCTGGCTGGTGATCTGTCGGTGTATGGGAAGAGAAATAACATAAGGGTAATTAGGACGTCGGGCGGCAACAGGCAAACGGGCACGTTGGATCTGAACAAGGGCGACATTTTTGATTCGCCGTTTTTTTATTTACG
>CAMPGT010000254.1 GCA_946885665.1 uncultured Chitinophagaceae bacterium
CTTCCGACATTGTACACGTCGTTGTTTTGGAAGAGAACACACCACCGGTGGCCAGAGGCGGCAGCGATACCACCCACATTGGCAACGATACCCTGCCACCCGGCATCGATGTTATGCGCATGCCGCAACCAGGCACCTACCTCCGCCCCAACCCGGTTCGCAACCAACTTCAGTTAATCATCAACGGCGCGGAACAGGGAAAAATCAGCATTGCCATTTTCGATATTAACGGCAGGAAACTGCTTGAACAACAACTATTGAAAAGCGGCGGCACGTTAAATACCCAGCTTCCTGTGAGCCACCTGCAAACGGGTATCTATTTCGTTCACGTTACCACCAGCCAAAGCAATACCCTGCTGCGTTTCGTAAAACAGCGATGACAGCATTTTCGGCAATTATTCTTTCTTTTTACTAAAATATTTAGTAATCTTGTAGCACTAAAACAGAAGTATGACACTGAGCAGCTACGAGGTTCCGGTGCAGGCAGGCTTTCCATCGCCGGCACTCGATTACATGGAAGAAAGAATAGACTTGAACAAAGTTTTTGTACCGCATCCCCTCGCCACCTTTATCATCGAATGTCGCGGCGATTCCATGATCAACGCCTTCATTCCTCCGAAAGCAAAGCTCATCGTCGACCGTTCGCTCACCCCCAAAAACGGCGACATTGTACTCGCAGAGCTCGATGGCGAGTTTACCGTTAAGTTCCTGAAGAAAAATGATTTCAGGTGCTGGCTCATACCGGCCAACAGCAAATACCGCGAAATAGAAATTTCAGGCGACACGGTTCTCAACATCTGGGGCGTCGTTACCGCCGTCATCACCGAAACGAAAGACGTTCGCCAGTCCATGATTTAAATGCAATTCGGGTATATTTGAACACCGCAAAACGGTTTCCCGCAATCATGCCCGAAAGCAAAAAGATTTATGGCAATTATTTTCTGAAAGCTGTCGCCTGGCTGGTGGGGGCATCGGCTTTTGCCATTGCACCATTCATCTTCCTTCACATCATCAATGTGATGTCGGAAGAAAACATGGCGGTGAGAGAAATCGATCATCTGGTGAAAGGCGCGTTCATCCTTTTCAGTTGCTGTGCCATAACCGGTTCTATCGTATTCGACTTCATCGTTTCGCCGATAAAGATAAAAGGATGGCTGCGCGTAATGGTGATTTATCTTTCACCCTTCCTGCTGATCGCCTACCTTTTCCTTCAATACCTCGTGGTGTATATCCAATATGAAGAGGTGCATGCTTTCGGGCCCGGTTCATCAACCATTACCATCACTATTTTTTATACCATCGTGTACAGCCTGTTTGCCAAAACGGTTTACTATAAAAATAAGATCGCGGCTTAACGCCGCGGCCTGAGGCGAACGAAAAGAAATACAACAAGGCCTGCGGCAACAATACCAATGGTGGCATACATCAATTTTATGGCGTTGTTCTTTAACGTGCGCACCTTCGGGGCGGGTTTATTATACGGCACCTCCCCAATTTTTCCTTCATAAACGAGCTTCAGTCCCCAATCGTCATTCGAAGGCATCAGCGGAAGGTTGATGATGCCGATATTATCGGAGGCAACTTTTCCTTCTCCCACATTTTTCCAGGTACCATTGCGCGGATCGAACCACTGCGCGGAGTACACGCCGTTCAATTGTGCGCCGCGAACTTCCGCCTGCGGACATCCCCTTTCAAAATAAATAAGAAAATTATTTTTATCCGGTGTACGCGCACAGTACGCCCATCCTTCGTAAGCAAGCACATTTTCGTTTTTATTGGGCGTAACGAGATCCACCAGCGGTTCAAGGTCCTGGTAATTTTCTCCAATGGAGAATGCGAAGTTTTTGAGATACTTCACCTGCGAGGCAGAGTTCCATTGAAAAGCGTCCCACATTTTTACCGGCGCCTTCTCTTCATTGTCGCCGCCCCAAATTCCTTCTGCGCCATACACATGGCCGGCAAGCGCGCCCGATAAAAAACTTCCATACAAACACGAACGCACAATGGCATCGTCTTTTTTTGTGCCGCCCTTCGCACCGCGTTTATAGTTCACGGCGCCGCGTCCGCGTGGGTCGCTGTAACCTGCATAATAAGGTTCGCCATTGATGGCCGGTGCAGGGTTCTTCAAATTGTAAATTTCGGTGAGGTACCAAAAATACTTGTGTTCGCGTTTATTGCCGATCTGGTGCAGCGTTACCCACGAATCTTCGCCCCAATTTTCGAGCGTGCTGGGATTGGCGTTAGCAGAAAGCAGGTTTTCAAAAGGAAGCGGCCCGTATTCTTCTTCCATCTTCTTCAATGCGGCCTTGTAATCGTCAGGACTTATAGTGCGCGCAATGATGTCGAGATGTACGGGACCGAGCACGGTATTGAATGCCTGGTAGCGCGAGAAAATATACTGCACATAGCGGGTGTACGAATCGGGCCACGGGTAGTATTGACTCCACAGCATGCTGGCATCTCTTCGCGACGTTTCAATAAACGGCACAAAGCCGTTTGCATTGAGGTAAGCGATCTTTTTATCGAGATACTTGAAGTATTCAGGATTGATGCGGTCCATGTCGGGGAAAAAGTTTTCATAGCCCGGCACCTTGCCGGGAAAGAAGAACGGTTCGCCACCCTGGTTTTTCATGTCCTTGGCGCTGCCGCTGTTGAAATCCATCCATGCAGAGCGCACTGTTGTTTGTGCGGAGTCGTGCATCGTGAGCAGCCACGAGCTGTCGTCGGTTTTCCAGTTGGGGAAGGCGGCGATGATATTGATCCAGTTGAAGCCCTGCGACTTTCTTAAACGAACATAGTCTTTAAAACCTGCATCAGGGCCTATCGGCCTTGCTTTATCGTCGTTGTACCATTTGAAGCGTGATGAGGCAAGCGAAAACCAGGTATCGCCGATGGCGAGGTAAGGTGTGCTGTCGGCATGGACCAATGCATGCTTGTTGGCGGATGCCCTGATAAAGCCGCGACGTAAGGGATTTTGATTTTTTTCTTCGTCTGTCCACGCGATGGCAGTAAACGAGCCCTTATGGCCGGTGAGGCCGGGATCGTTTGTGCTCGAGCCGCTCTCCCAGTTCCATGTACCCGGTTGGGTAGCGGCTACACGTATGCGAAACGTGTCGGCGCCGTCCCAAAAGCCGTACACTCTTTTTTGAAAGCCGGGGCCTGAAAGGTCCACCCATACTTTCACATCAGTATAAGGATTCTTATAGGTGCCGTTGGCGGTAAAGGTGAGTTGCTGCATCTCCCAAACATGTACGGGAGGTTGTGCAGCGGCGAACAAATAAAATAAAGTAAATACCAGGGCAAGGTGCAATCGTTTTACCAACCTTGTTCCATTTTAGTGGTGATGAAAAAGGGAACATTAACGTTATCTAAATTAATGTTTTTGTCCCAGCTTTTTCATGGTGCGCAAATGCGACACTACCGCCATTTGCACATTAGGAAACGAATGATATGGTAATTGGAAACGCTGGCAATGATCGCGCACAATGCGGCTGATGGCCGGATAGTGAACATGGCTCACCCTGGGAAACAGGTGATGCTCGATCTGGAAATTGAGTCCGCCTACCAGCCACGAAACAACCTTGTTGTTTTCTGCGAAATTGGCGGTGGTCCTGATCTGGTGAACGGCCCATTCAGTTTCAATCATTTTGTCTTCAATGCCCACCGTGTCGAATTCAGGGCCTTCTACGGCGTGCGCCAGTTGGAACACGTAAGAGATCACCACGCCAAGCACCATCCCCATCGTGGCAAAACCGATGAGCCAGGCCAACGGACCCACAACGATGATCGGAAGGATCACATAGAAGAACGCATACAGCGCCTTGCTCACCCAAAAGGTAAAATGTTCCCTGCGGCTCATGGGCTGCAGCGGCGTGTTATAAATTCTTTTCTGAAAATATTTTGAGAAATCCCTCACGCTTACCCACATGAATAAAGTGAGCGAATAAGCCAAGGTGAGATAAATGTGCTGGTAGCGGTGTATGGGCATCCACTTTTGCGTGGGGCTCTGGCGAAGCAGTTTGCTTTGCGCAATGTCGTCGTCGGCGCCTTCGATATTGGTGTAGGTGTGATGAAGGATGTTGTGTTTCTGCTTCCAGAAAAACGCATTGCCGCCGATGGCGTTCAGTGTGAGGCCAAGCGTGTTGTTCACCCATTTTTTACTCGAATAGCTTCCATGGCAGGCGTCGTGCATAATATTGAAGCCGATGCTGGCAATGGTAAGCCCCAGTAATGCACATAATAGCAGGGCCACTGCCACGGGCAGTTGGAAAACCAGCAACGAAATATAGATCATGATCGATGCGGGAATCAGGATGACGGCTTTTGTGTACAGGCGCCTGTCGCCGGTCTTCTTTTTAAGGTTTTCTTCAAAGTATTTATCTACCGATTTTTTCAGACTTTGAAAAAACTGGCTGTTGGAATTGTTGAATGTTACTTTACCCATGGTGATTGTTGCGGCGTAGCCACGTAACGATTGTAATTAAAAATGTTGAGGAGGCAATAGGTAAAAATCTGGCTAAGATGCTAAGGCGGCTTACTGGAGGATTACTGATGCTCAGCTCAAACTGAACGAACCGAAGATAATTGATTTTGGCAATATTGCGCGGTTACGTTTGTGAACTTATTCATAAAGTCGTTTTTACTTCATTTATTGTGTAAATGCAGAAATAACTGTGAATTGTGGAAATAAAGCTTACCTTTGCCATTCTTCATTGTTAGCTCTCTCTTTATTTGTGCTGAACACTTCACCAAATTCCGCGTCGGCTTAATGTAGGACACAAGATCAGCAATTTGATCTTTTGGAATTTCACTTATAAAAAACATATTCAATTGCTATTTCAACAACTCGAGCTCATTGAGCCTATTCTAAAGGCTTTGAGCCAGGAAGGATACACTAATCCAACCCCTATTCAACAAAAATCCATACCCGTTGTACTTTCAGTCAGAGACCTTCTTGCCTCCGCACAAACAGGAACAGGCAAAACAGCCGCTTTCACCATTCCCTTATTGCAGATGATACACGCTTCGGTGAATGATTCACGCGAAAGGGGCATTTCAGCGCTGGTGTTAACCCCAACGCGCGAACTGGCCATCCAGATCGAGGAAAGCATCCGCGCCTATGGCCGCTTTCTCCATCTCAAACATACCGTAGTATATGGCGGCGTTTCGCAGGTGAACCAGGTAAAGGCTATCCGCTCCGGCGTAGATATCCTTGTGGCAACGCCCGGCCGCCTGCTCGACCTCCTTTCACAGGGGCTCGTGAACTTCCGCCACCTCAACTTTTTGGTGCTCGACGAAGCCGACAGGATGCTGGACAATGGCTTCATCCACGACATTAAAAGGATCATCACCAAACTGCCCGCGCGCAAACAAACTTTATTGTTCTCGGCAACGATGCCTTTGCCCATCAGGCAACTGGCCGACCGCATCATGAACAACCCGGTAAGCGTGGAGGTGACTCCCGTTTCGTCCACGGTCGAAAAGATTCAACAGTCGGTTTATCATGTAGACAAAGCCGTTAAACCGCAGTTGCTGGTGAATATTCTGCAAGACCCGAACATCAAAAACATCCTGGTGTTCACGCAAATGAAACACAGCGCCGACAAGCTTTGCAAGTTCCTGAACAGGTCGGGCATCAGCAG
>CAMPGT010000255.1 GCA_946885665.1 uncultured Chitinophagaceae bacterium
CGGTTTAGCAGCTCGTTGAAGGTTTTCAGCTCCTTTATTTCGGAGGGCGAAAGCGTTTCGTTATTGTCGTATTTCGACTTTAGAAACAGGGCGCGTTTGTGACCGGGATTCTTTTCCAATATATTCTGAAGAAGTGTTCCGGTTTCTTCATCTTTCTCGTAAAGAGGTTTGTTAGGCGGAATGGACGATTTGAACCGCGTGGGCATTTTTTTAATGATGGCTTCGACCGCTGCCAACTTACCAGGTGCAAGGTCCTTGATGCCGGAGGCTTTGTCGTACAGGCCCTGGAGTTGTTTTTTACTGAGACTGCCGCGTTGCTGGTATTGTTTGTAGAGGCTGATGATAAAGGAGGATACGGGGAAGGCCATGATACATTCTTCCAGTAAAACATTGATGCTGTCGATCTCGGGCTTGTTCCTTTGCATGGTGGTCAGAAGAATCGCTTGATGATGTTGATAATAACGGTTAGCAAGATACTAAGTATGATCATGGTGGTGATGGGAAAATAGAAACGGAAGTTTTCTTTTTCGATGCGGATGTCGCCGGGGAGTTTGCCGAGGAAGCTGAGTTTATCGGAGAAGAAGTAAATGATGATGCCGATGACGACGATGATAACACCGGCTAGGATGATGAATTTTCCTGTTTGACTGGACATAAAAAGTTAAAACTTAAAAGTTAAAAGAAAGAAGTTCGCAAAGCGTTTCCCCCGCTGGCGGGGGTGGCGCGAAGCGCCGGGGGTGGATTCTGTATATCCTTTTACATAAGGCGTACCCTTCGACAGATGCACGCTTGCCCCTCTGATTATATTCTTTGTTATCCAAAACCAGAGATTATAAAGTGTTTTAACTTTTAACTTTTAAGTTTTAAGTTTTAAGTTTTAACTTCTCCAACCCCTTCACTGCGGGGCCGTTCATCAGCTCGCCCAGCTTTGAAAAACGTGAGCCGTGGCATGGGCAGTCAAAACTCTTCTCATCACCGTTCCATTGCAAAATACATCCCAAATGCGGGCACACCGCACTAAAGACGTGCAGCTCATCCTGCTCATCGCGGTACACCGCAAACTTCTTCAACCCCTTCTTCAAAATGGCCCCCTCCCCTTGCGGCAACTGCTGCGCATCTTCAATATCACCGGCAGTGAGATAATCTCCATATTGTTTTGCCATGTTCAATACTTCCGACAAAAAAGTACCCGGCACCTTCACAGGAATTCTCTTCGGCGAATATAACTCTGCCCATTTGTTTTCCCTGCCGTTAATTAAATCGGCGAGCAAAATTCCGCCAATGGTGCCATGCGTCATTCCGTTCCCTGAATCGCCTGTTATGATATAAATATTATCATCACCCGGGTTCTTCCCTATAAACCCCATGTAGTCCACAGGCTCCATCACCTGTCCCGACCACCGATGCACCACATCACCCATTTCGGGAAAATGCCCCTTCGCCCATTGCACCAGTTTGTCATACCTGTCTTCTTCCCTTATTCCTTCATCATCAGCCTGCCCTGTTTTATGATCCTCGCCGCCAACAATCAGCAGGTCATATTCATTGCTGTACCGCTCCAACCGCACGTAGTGATAGGGCCAGGTGATCCATTTGGAATCGCTGTCGCCGGTGTCCCACCACAACGCATGCGGCAATCGCCCCTTTGGAAGCTGAGCCGCTATCACATACGTACGGTAAGGAAATTGCTTGGTGTGCATCGTCACCAAATCGTTTACGGGAGTATTCGTTGCTACAACAATGTGTGAGGCGCGAATATGATGGCCGTTACAGTTTGCACCATCCTTACTGATCTTTTCAGCCCGGGAATCAGTATATATTTCACCACCCATTTTCTGAATGGCACCGGCAAGCATTTCGAGATAGCGCATAATGTGAAATTGCCCCTGCCGCGGAAAGCGTATACACGGGCCCGTGTAACCGGTAATGCCATGCGTTTCATTGAGCCAGCCGGTATTGAGGCCGAGCTTTTTCGTGGCCTCGAATTCCTGCTGCAAGTGTTCGAGCTTATCTGTAGGATGAAGAAAAAGGTAACCGTCAACGCGTTCAAAATGACAGTCTGCATGTTCTTTTTCTATGGCCTGTTCAATGAAATCAATAGCTGCCAAATGACTCTCAGCGGCCATGCGTGCCTTCTCCTCTCCGAAGGTCTTTTCGATTTCATAGTAGCGGTCATCGAGCGCCGCAGTGAGGTGGGCGGTTGTTCTGCCCGTTTCACCACTGCCGATCAGGCCATCTTCTACAAGCGCCACTTTTCTTCCTGATTGCAGCAGGCAGTAAGCCGTTGTTAGGCCCGCAATACCGCCGCCGATCACCAGCACCTCCGTGGTAATGTCTTTATCAACTTTTTTAAAAGCAAGCGGCTTTACATCGCTTATCCAATATGAAATATTCTCTCCCGACGTTATTGAAGCATTTGTATTGATCCTCATGCACGCAATGGCATAAAAAATATGCCATCCGCCACTAAGCCGTGGAAGCTTTTACAGGAACATGCTCCTTTGTGTATTCTTTCTTCAAATGTTCATAAAAAGAATGCCTGTCGATGGTTAGCGCAGCAAAATTGGCCACCATGGATGCCAGCATAAGATGAAAAATCACTCCGTGCCTGTCGGTCATCTCCAAAACAAGTATAGCCGAAGTGAACGGTGTGCGCGTGATGCCGGTGAGAAAGCCTACCATGCCACTTAATATCAGGATATTGGCATTACCGCCGGAATAGGTAAGCAAACCCGAAATATGTGCTCCGAGCGAAGCACCCGCGGCAAGCGCCGGTGCAAACACGCCACCCGATGCGCCGGTATTGAAACAAATAATCGGACCGAGCATCCTCGAAAAAACCGTTCCGATCCCCGTTAGTTTATCATCAGAAAAAAGCACATGGTTCATCACCACTTTTCCCGATCCAAAAATGGCATCGTTCAGGAAATAAGCATATGACGCCATCAACAATCCGGCAACAACCAGGAAGATCATACTGTTTACCGGACTGAATTTCTTTTTCCACTTTCCTATTTTGATAATCACCCTGCACATCAAACTGGCCGCCCACCCGGCGATAACCGCAACAAAGGCGACACTTAAAAAGATCCCTATACCCGAGGTGGACACGTTGGGGTATCCGAGGTATAAATAGGGACCGAGAAAACCCTGCGCGGTCAACCCCGCAATGATCACCGCTGTAAACAATGCTGTTCTAAAAAAGCGAATATGGATCTTTGCCAGCTCTTCCATTGCGAACACAATCCCTCCCAACGGTGTGTTGAACGCAGCCGCCAACCCGGCTGCCGCGCCGGTGAGTATAAAGTTCTGGGAGGCCAGTTTGGGCCACGTTTTCGGTATCAGCTTGTCAATCACCCGAAACACGGATCCGGCCACCTGTATCGTTGGACCTTCGCGGCCGATGGCGCCGCCGCCAAGCACCATCAATATGCTGGAGAAAATTTTTATAATGATGACCTTCAGGTTGAGGAGCCTGTCGATCATGGCGCCATGCTTTTTCTGGTTGAGATCTATTGCTGCCATCACCTGTGGAATGCCACTGCCCTTTGAAAGCGGAGAAAAACGTTTTACTACCAGGAAGGCCAAAACGAAAAATAACGGTGTGACGAAAAAAATGGAAGCCGGCTGCCAGTTGCGTATCGCGGCAAACCCTTCTTCAGCAAGGGCGAACAAGCGGGTATAAGCAACGGCAATCAGGCCCGTAATGACCGATGCCACCCAAAAGGGAACGGCTGTAAGCACGTTCCTTTTAATGCTGGAAGCGCCTGCCTGGTCCAGTACCCTTCTTCCATAATTAATCAGCCGTTCGATTATTTTTTTCACGAAACCTAATTTACCGGTTCCACCAATAATTAAATTTTAATACCACGGCACGGTTGCGGATCGAAAAGTTGTCCGGGAGGTAATTATCTGTAAACACAATATACAGGTCGGATGCGGGTTTATACCTCCATTGGAACCTCATATTAAAGTTGATATTGTCGGTTTGCTCATTGTACTGCAAAAAGCCGGTGAGGAACAATTTATTCGACATGGTAAGGTCCACCCTCGGGCCGATCAGCAGAAAATTTACATTGCCCCATGGCGCAGGCAATTTGATCCTGTTATAGTTAGCCGATAGCGAAACATTCAAATAGGGTTGCCACCTGTACCCCAGTTCGGTCAAAAAATAAAACCTGTTACCATTGAGGTAATAACCGCCAAACCGGGTCGAAAACATGTAGGTAAAAAGACTCTGCGGCTTCGAAGTGAAATCGGCGCCGTAAGAGGTCCAGTAGTGCGTGGTGCCGGTTGCAACGGTGTCCTTTCCCATGTTGGTTGGGTCGAAGGCTTTCAGGAGTTCTACGTAGTTCCTGCCTACCCACGGCGTAAGTACGCTCTGGTCGCGAAAGGCAATGGGGTAAGAAAGAAGGTGTTCGAAATCCGTTTGCCTGAACTTTCGGTCGAAGTAATAATTGGTGGTGAATTTGGGCCCGTGGCTCAATACGACGCCGCTTTTCGGAAAGAAATTATGCTGTATGGTTGGCGTGAACTTCACATAGTCGCGGCGCGGCACATAGCCCACGTCGGCCTGGTACCCGGCTCCCACATCTTCAAATTGGAAAGAAACGGTCCACTTCCTGCTTAAATATTGCAGGTGTCCCGTCTTCACCCATTCGTCGGTGAAATTTCCGGAGGTAAAGGATTTGATCAGCAAAAGCTTTCCCGTCCACTGGTTGTTAGATGAAGCAAGGTTGTATTCGATACCCAGGTTCCTGTTGTAAATATTGTATGCTCCTTTTGCCGTGTCTATGTGCGAAAGATCGCCGAACGACTGCTTGTTGATGAAGAACATACCGATATTCGACCGCGAAAATACCTTTCGCTGGATCGAGGCCACCGTGTAATTCTGAACCGGCACACCGTCCTCCGCCTGCTTGGCGGCCTGCACATTCATGAGGCCCATCCGCCAGTCTTCATTCAGCTTACCACTGAGTCGCAATCCATAATGAATGGGGGTGCCGAGGCCTATGCGCCTGGAAAAGAAGGGCCTGATCCTGTCGTAACCGATATTCGAAAACAGGTCGCCATTTTCAAGAAAAAACTGCCTGCGCTCGGGAAAGAATAGTTCAAAGCGGTCGAGGTTGGTGATCTGCCGGTCCACTTCGACCTGCGAAAAGTCGGGGTTGATGGTGAGGTCGAGGTTCAGCGACGAGCTAAGCGAAAATTTGGCATCCAGTCCCACTTCTTTGCGATATGTGGACTTTGTGCCCTTTTCATAATCCTTGTTGATACCGCCCAGGACATATGGAATAAACGACATGTTCACCTTGGGTGTTGGTGGCGGGGCATCCCATAGCAATAACCCGGTATAGGCCAGCGACGCCGTGGGAAACTGCCGCGGTACGGGGGCCCAGCTCGACTTTTCGGTTGTCTTCAGGTCCAGCCTGCTGAAATTGATTCCCCAGCGGGTAATATCTTTTTTGTAGCGAATACTCTTGAAGGGAATGGCGGCCTCAAACACCCATTTATCGGGGTAAGTTTTTACAGACGATCTCCATTTATTGTCCCAGTTCAGGTCTACTTTGCCGCCTTCATAC
>CAMPGT010000256.1 GCA_946885665.1 uncultured Chitinophagaceae bacterium
CAGGCCGCCCGGCCAAAAAAAGAGGCAGACCCGCCAAAAAATCATCGTCCTCCAAAAAAGCTGCCCCGAAGAAAAAAGGCAGGAAAAGAAAAAGCTGACCTTCCCGGGCTCTCCATCTGAAGAATATCCCTGCCGGCGCACGGGCTAGTGACCCGTCTATTGCATCGACGCCCTCACAAAAAAAAATCCCACAAGGTCATTGTGGGCTTTTCGTAGTTGGATCGTACGGTTTTCAAGGGACACGATCAAAAAAACGGGTTGGTTTTATTCAGTTCTTCACAGGTATGGATACTGAATAAGGATTTTAATAAGTTTTCATTGGATTCGGATCAAATAACTAACGCAAAGATCGGCAGTTTAACACGTCAATGCTAATAACTGAAAAGGTTATTTGACATTATACGCCTATTACTCAAAATCATCTACGTGTTACTTATTAGAGATAGTACAATTACTAAGGAAATTTCGTGTATTCCCATTACTTTCGGCAACAGAATTTCCTTAGATGAAGCAATTCCTAATTCTTTTTGTTGCCGCCTTCCCCCTCTTTTCTTTTGCTCAACGTACCGCTGAAAGCATCGACGGTCCCCGCGGCAAGATCGGCTTTTACCAGTTCCTGCCCCCGCATTATAACAGTGACAAGGGAACGAAGCACCCGCTTATTATTTTCCTGCATGGAATAGGGGAAAAAGGCACCGGATCTGAAGAGGAGCTGAAAAAGATCAATTGCTGCGGCATCCCGAAGTATATCAATCTCGGCCACCCGATGGAGTTTACCTGGAACGGTAAAACAGAAAGTTTTGTGGTGCTGTATCCCCAACTGTATTCGCGCTACGGCACATGGGAGAATTATTTTATTGACGCGATGATTGCTTACGCGAAAAGAAATCTGAACATAGACACGAACCGGATCTTTCTCACGGGCCTGAGCCTCGGCGGTGGCGGCACCTGGGTGTACGCCTCTTCTTCGGTGAGCAAGGCAAAACAATTTGCCGGCATTGTTCCCGTCGTGTCGCCCTGCTTCATGACGAACGGCTGCAACATCGCGAACGCCGATCTTCCCATTCTTGCCGTGCACGCCATGAACGATGACAAGGCCAGCCCCTATTGCACCATCAACGCGATAAAAAGCATCAACGACTGCGGCGCAAAAGTGCATCCTAACCTCATCATGTACGACAATGGCGGCCACTATGTGTGGGTGCATCGCGCCTACGACACAGCTTACCGTTACTACAATCCTAACGTTTATGAATGGATGCTGGCGCAGAACCGCACGTTCAAACCCAATGTAAAGCCCATTGCCAGCGCGGGCAGCAACGTCACCATTTCCTCGGCTTCGGGTTCAGCCTACCTCGATGCTTCAACGTCGAAGGACCCCGACGGAAAAATTCTCCGCTATGTCTGGCAAAAAGTATCAGGGCCCACGTTAGGCACTATTTCCGGCGCGGTGACCGCTAAGCCGCACCTGACCGGACTAACCTTTCCCGGCATTTACGTTTACCAGGTAAGAGTGGTGGATGACCGCGCAGAGTGGAGCACATCAACGGTTAAAGTGACCGTTGTTGACGGAAATGTGCTGAATTAAAAAATATCTATTTTAAATTCACCTTGTACAGGAAATCGTCGCAGGTCATGTATAAGATCTTTTCATCTGCCGACAATGCACAATTTGATGTGGCCTGTCCCGTATAGATCCTCGCAATCGGCTTTGCCGAGGGGTTGAAAATCCAGATGCCGCCGGGTCCGGAAGCAAATAAATAACCCTTCTTGCTCATCTTCATGCCATCCGGTCCGCCGGGCTTGTCCCTGTCAGCCTCTGTCAGCTTGTAAAACACGGACTTTTTCGCCGCAAGGCCGTTTTTGTCCAATTCATATTTCATCCACACGGGATTGTCGCCATCGGAGTGCCCGATAAGCAAATATTTTCCATCGGGGGTGATGGCAATGCCGTTTGGCCATCGCGTAATACTGTCCACCACATCCACCTGGCCCGATGGCGTAACCCTGAATACACCGTGGAAGCTGAGTTCTTTCGCCGTGTCATCATCGCCCTTATCGAGCCCGTAAGAAGGATCGGTGATATACAGGTTGCCGTTGGGATGATAGAGCGCGTCATTCGGACTGTTGAACCTTTTTCCGTTATACCTGTCGGCCACGGTTTCAAATACGGGCTTCGGATCGTTTAGCGGCGCCTTCATGCGCGCAATACGCCTGTCGCCGTGCTGGCACAATACCAGGTTGCCATCCTTGTCGAGCAACAACCCATTCGAGCCCGGCTCCTTTTCCGGCACCTTCGAAGGTGCAGTAAAGCCCGACGGCTGCAGGTAGGTGGTTAATCCCTCGCCATCCTTCCATTTCATCACCCTGTTGTTGGGGATATCGGAAAAAAGGAGGTAGCCTCCGTCGGCAATGTACAGCGGCCCTTCGGTCCATTTGAATCCCCCTGCGAGATTTTCAATTGCAGCCGTAGAATCGATGATGTCGTTACCTTCCGGATCCAGGATCTTTATCATCGCATTATCAGGGGCGGGCAATGCAGAATCTTTAGCCGGGGCCGCATCTTCATTTGAAGCCGGTTGTTCACCGCATGAAAATATCATCACGGCCAAAGCAGTAAAAGCAGGAAGAAGAACTTTTCTCATTGTGCAGATTTTATCAAATGTATTAAATGTCAGTCATCGTATAAGCGATTGCTTCGCCTTCGGCGTTTTCAAGAATTACTTTCGCCGAGCGGATGGTGCTCATGGGATCCGCTACGCTCAACATTCTCTCTGCGCGAATGTGCACCGGAGCAAAATCCGAGAGCGTCTTCAATAGTTTCATCAACGGCGAATGTTCTTTGTGTTGCCGGAAGATGGCATTTCTGCCCGTCAACTCACAAATAGTAATTACTCCTGCAGAGGCCATGGAGGCAATGGCATTCAATAGCCACCATGCACCCAATTGCGTGTGCCAGCGCGGGTCATCCACCTTGCTGAACTGGAAATGCACCTGCACGGGTTTCTCGCCGACCCTGTCACGAAGTGTATCGAGGATCGTATGCTGGCTAAGCAAATTTTCAAGGATCGAACGTTCATCCGTTTGGTGCACCTGCGGGTTCACCACGAATCCCGTAAAGTCGCAATTAACTTCCCTGTTGATGGTGGCATTGATATTCGCGAACCAAGTGGCATTACCGAAACCTATTTTCAAATTCGGACATGCTTTTCTCAACTCATGAAGTACGATGTGATAGTTGTCGGCTTCCGGCGCCGTGCCGTGTTCTGATAAAACAAGGACGCTGGTAACATGCATCCGCGTATCGTTAATGAATGCGCTTAAACCAGCCGCCTCTTTTTCTGAAAACTCCGTGAAGTAAACCAGCAATCTTAAATCAATATTCGTCAATCCCGCCCTCGCAATCCGTTGCTGCAGGTTTTCTCGCCACTTTTTATCAGAAAGCATCACTTCTACCGACAAGTGACCATGCGGGATGGCGGTAATCTGCTCTCCGGTGGTGGGTATAACGTCGCCCTCGGAAAAGCCATATCCAATTTCAGGAAAAGGCCCCTGCAACACCTGCTGTTTAGGGTATATCGTTTCCGTATTCGTGCTGTTGAGGCGCACTGTTATCCTGTGAAACATCGTATCGCCCTCGCGAACGTCGAGCATCGGCGTTTTGTATTGAGGGCCGCTGTATGTTTTAAATGAATCATCCGACCAGTTGCGCTGGTCCTCCATCTCAAATTCATCTCCTTCAAAAACAATTTCTGTGCGCGTGCCGTAAGCGGTTGTGTACCGCATGCCGGTCACATCTTTGAAAGGGCGCGTCGGGCTGATCAGCTTTGGAAATACAGACTTCTCAGACACGTCGCCCGGATGAATGATCTCTACGGGGCGGCCGGCGCATGCGTGAACGGGATGATGAACGCCCAGACCGTTCCTTTTGCTTTGAAAGCTATTCAACGCCCTGCCCTCCATATAAAAAACGATGGTGCCGTCGGCATTACCGGTAATGCTGAAATCAGCCTCAAACTTTATCTTTTCGGTATTGATGCTGCCACGGTAGCGCACTTCGAACGAGCGCTCCTTCTCAACAATGGTCTCATCTGAAATTTTCATGGGGAACGTCACCCAGTTCTCATCACGCATCGCGTAAAATATCATTCTTACTGCTTCATAACCATTGCAGCCAATATATCGTAAACGCCCGGCTTCATAACTGGCGGTTACTTCGCCGGCCCGCAAGTTGCGCAGTGGCAGCAGTTGCACGTCATTCTTTAAATCCTCTTCTTTCATCCGTATGTCTTTTTATTTCGCTTTCAAATAAATAATAATCTTCGAGCAGGTGGTGAAACCTTTCCGTGTAACGGTCATGCTCCTTTATCGTCATTTCTTCATATTCTGCCGGTTCCCCGCCACCGGCACCCTTCACAATATACATCGCCCGAAACGGCGCATGCCGGGGCGTTTGCCTTACAACTGCCTTGTGCAAAATCGCGAAACCGCTTAGTGCTGCAAGTAGCTCAAATTCATCCGTTCTCTTCGACGGCAATAAGATCGCAAACTTTCCCTCATCAGCCATAAAAGATTTTACCAGCGGCACCAGCCCGGCAATGGTAAGTGAGCTGCTGTGCAAAGCATCGTTCCTTCTCTCATCGGGCGATTTAAGGTCCGTTTCATAAAAAGGCGGATTGGCAACGACCAGGTCGTATTTCGTGCTGCCATTGAAAAGCTGCACCGGCTGATGATGAAGGAAGAGTCTTTCCGGCCAGGGCGACGAACAGAAATTTTTTTTCGCTTGCACAACTGCCTGCCCATCTATTTCCACAGCGTCTATCCTGCCTTCCGTTGCCTGTGCGATCATCAACGAAAGCAGCCCCGTTCCTGTTCCCACATCCAGAATATTCATGTAACGGTTACGCACAATCGAAACCACCCAGGCGCCAAACAGGCACGCGTCGGTACATACTTTCATGGCACATTCGTCCTGGAAAACCGTGAACTGCCGGAAACGGAAATAATTGTTCGGCATTAATACACTCTTCCTATGAGATCGTTTTCAACGATCAGCTTTTTTATTTGCAGCGGGTCGATCGTGCTTTGCTTTGCATACACAATTTTACCGCCGGGCTCCACGATCATGGTGTAAGGCAGCGCACCCTGCCAGTTCGGGTCCACGGCTTCTATCAACTTGTACTTGTTGTCGCCATTGAAAATATAATTGGCGTTGGCAGCCTGTTTTTCTTTTAAGAATTGATGCACCTTTTCTTTCTTTGAAAGTTCATCGGCGCTAATGCTGATGAATTCAAAATCCCTGGCGTTGTACATCCTGTTCATGATAATAAATTCAGGGAACTCGATAACGCAGGGTCCGCACCAGGTGGCCCAGATGTTGATCAGCCGCAACTTTCCGGAGCTGTTATCAATCAGCTCCCTGATACCGGCCTCATCAATTTCTTCGAGTGTAACAGGCCGTTTGGCCCATTCGCGGTTGCCTCGTTCCACCCAGTCGCTCTTTTCTTTCCACTTGGTTGAGCAGCCAAAAACTTTCGTCGTTTTTACCGGCACCTCCTTGT
>CAMPGT010000257.1 GCA_946885665.1 uncultured Chitinophagaceae bacterium
TTGCGCTTTTGCAGTGAAGCCCTGCGCCAGCGGGGGAAACCGTTGCGCTTTTGCATGAAGCCCTGCGCCAGCGGGGGATATCGTTGCTTCGCAGCTTACGGAGTTCACGTCTCCGGCGATTTACTATCCCCCGCTGGCGGGGGTGGCGCGAAGCGCCGGGGGTGGACCTCTGCGCCGTGGGGACAACTTTTTTCAAAATCTGCTTAAACGATTAACTTGAATCCTTATTTTCGTCACTTAATCAACTTGCCATGTATCTGAAAACGATAATTTCAACGCCAATGATGAGAAATATTTGCTTCCTCATCGCGACCATCTTCCTCGCACTCGATACATCGGCGCAGGAAAAGAAATTCGATGGCCTCGATATGAACATGGGAAATCTATCCCGCCTCTCGGATGCGCAAACACGATCCATCAGCCCCGAAAACTTTACCGGCGAAAAAGGAAAAGGAGGAATGGCCGATCCCGTTAAAAACAAGGGCCAGCGAAACGTGGCCAATGCCCATAACGCATCGCGCGACCTTGGCCAGGGATGGAAAGTGAACCCATACATCGTTATCAACCCCGGCGAAACTTTTACCATTGCCGAAATGGAAGGCCCGGGCGCCATTCAGCACATCTGGATGACCCCAACGGGTAACTGGCAATTTTCAATCATCCGCTTTTACTGGGATGACGAGAAAACACCTTCCATTGAATCGCCCGTCGGCCCGTTCTTCGGAATGGCCTGGAACGAATTCGCTGCACTGAATTCACTGGCCATGACAGTGAACCCGGGAAGCGCGTTCAACAGTTTCTGGAAAATGCCCTTCCGGAAAAAATGCAAAATAACCGTGCAGAACACCGACACAGAACCGATGAACCTGTATTACCAGGTGGACTACACCCTTACAGAAGTCGGTAATGACGAAGCTTATTTTCACGCGCAGTACCGCCGTTCGCATCCCACTGAAAACGCGCTGCACACCATTCTCGATGGCGTGAAAGGGAAGGGACAGTATGTCGGCACATTCATGGGTATTGGCGTCAATAACATTGGCTGGTGGGGTGAAGGCGAGATCAAATTCTTCATGGATGGCGACAAGGACTTTGCCACCATCGTGGGAACGGGTACAGAAGATTACTTTTTGGGCTCCTACAATTTCGAGAACCGGAAAACGCATCAGTACCAGGAATTCAGCACCGCGTATTCAGGCTTGCACCAGGTGATCAGGCCCGACGGGATGTATGCGTCGCAACAGCGCTTCGGCATGTATCGCTGGCACATCATGGATCCGATAAGGTTCAATAATAATTTGAAGGTAACGATCCAGGATCTAGGGTGGCGCAGTGGCGGAAGATACCTGCCGCAACAGTCGGACATCATCACGGTGGCTTACTGGTACCAGCGCGAACCGCATGCACCGTTTCCGGCACTGCCATCGAAAGATGAACTGGAAGTAAATTGACGGCTACGCCGCACTCAATAACGAAACCCGCTTCTCTCCGAAGCGGGTTCATTTTTTTATCTCTTGTTGATTGAATTAAGGATCAGGTTTTTCAGTCAAGAGATGTTGGACGTTTTGGTTTCATGGGATGCAGTCAGCTTTTCACGGAACGGATTCTTTGGTGTTCTCCGGGTTTGGATTTTTTGGTTTTCTCGGATTTGGATTTTCTCGTTTTCTTCGGTTTGGATCTTTGGATTGCTAAGGGTCGCTTTTCTGGTTTTCTTTGGTTTGGATTTGGTGGCCGATTGCCTTTGACCACACAAAGATGGCCCTCATCGCCCCCTCATTCCAAACTATTGAGGTACTTGCTTTTGAAAATTCTGGTTTCACCTGTTTTCATATACAGGCAAGCTCTTAGTGGTAGTATTTTTCGGGAGATAAACATCGTAGATCCACTATTCTCCACCCCCCTCGCTTTGGCAAACTCGTTTCATTTCAATCTTTTCAACCCACCCCTAACCCCTCTCTCAGGGAAATAATTTGCCCATTGCCATCACCTGCACTGCACAAATCCATGCCTCTGCGGATAGCTGAAATGATTTTTCAGCAGCCAGCGTGCCTTGTATATCTTCAACCCACTCTGTTGGAAAACCGTCTGCCCTTTGGTATCCGTCACCTCGTCCGTCCACCATCTTTCCTTCGGAAGAATCATGATGGTCGGAAAACCTGCCGGACCCGACGAAACACTTTTGATATTCTTTTGCGGCACTTCGGCAGTCAAAACTTTCTTCGTCGCCACATCAAAGCGATAAACATTCGTGGTGTTGGTGAGCCACAGTTGCCGGGTGCCGTAACCGGGGAACAAATCATGCGCATCTGTTCCGGGCAGTTGAATCGAATCCTGCCTGATCAAAGCAGGATCATCACAATTATTATTGTAACGGTACGAAAGCATATGGTCCATCGCTGCGGTCCAGAGCAACTCGTTCTTTGCGTCCCACACCACATTGTGCCCGAACGCCACGTACATTTTATTTTTCTTTACCTGTTCGGCATCAACCGTTGTATCCACTGTAAAGAGAGTAAGAAAATTACCGGTGCTCGAGGCGCTTACGATGTTACCATCCGGCAATACTTCTGCCGAATGAGGATTTCCGCCGGCGTAAGCATAAAAAACAGGTTTCTTATCGGCAATGCGAATCAGCGCCACACCTCCACCCGATGCCGTGATCAAAATGTATTTCCCATCATACACGGGTTTTACATCATCGGGATGGTCGAACCATTTTTTATGTGCCGGTTTAATAAACGGTGAAGATGCCGCACTCCATTCCCATATGATTTGCTGCTTGTCAACGTCTGCGATGGCGATGCGGTGTTGCGACTGCTCAGCCAGCAGCAAAAGTTTTTTGTTTTTCTGTTGTGTGGGATAAACGAATAAGAGAACGATTAACGCAAAGAACTTTATCATGGTTCAAATATCTTCACTTTTTTACTTCGCCGATCACCTTACCCACTGTGCCGTTGGGCATCTGGATGTGCAACAGGGCCGCAACTGTAGGCGCAATGTCGGTCATGTAGGTTTCCCTGTTCGTTTCGCCATGCTTTATCCCCCATCCCATAAATAACAGGGGAATGTGCGTATCGTTGGCGTTCCAGTTTCCATGCGTGGTACCCCTTATCGATCCTTCGAACCATCCGGGTTCAGGAATGATCATCACCGGACCGCAACGCTTCCTGTCATAACCGTTAACGATCATCGATTTTATCGGCTCCGGAACAGGAGCATCGCCGATGTGATCGATATCCACTGCAAACTGTACACCCGGTTGAGCCTGCAAATATTTCACTACAGCCGCTTTCAGTGAATCATAATTAACATGCTCTGCCGCTATCCTGTCGTTGTTGAAATTAACGTGATAATTGGTTCCTGAACGAACCAGCTCCTCAACACCGAATTGTTTCTGCAGCACGACATTCAAATCTTTCAGCAAATTTTTGGATGGAAACAAACTTGCAGGAATACCGTGAGCTTTGTTGAAATTAACTGCATTCGCCGCGCCATGATCGGCGGTAAGGAACACCAAATAATTTCCCTTTCCTATTTTTTTGTCGAGGTAGGCGAAAAAAGTAGCGAGATCTTTGTCCAGGCGATAGTAGGTGTCTTCCACTTCGATCGAATTGGGACCGAATTTATGCCCCACATAATCTGTGGAGGCGCAATTGATGGTAAGAAAATCGGTGGCGCTGCCCATGCCCAAACGGTTGCCGTCAATAGCCGCACGCGCAAAATCGAGCGTCAGCGTGTTGCCATAGGGAGTGCTGCGCAGTGCAACACGATCTTCCTTATAAATTGCCGGAAGGTGATGCGGGAACACCGATGCTTTTTCTCCCTTGAACAATCCCTCCCATTCTTCATTGTCGGCTGTACTTTCCCGGTAGGTATCCTTCGGATAGAGCGTGGTCCAGTTTACAGACATTAATTTATTGGGCTCTCTTTGTTCGTTGAACTTTTTCACCCAGGCCGGCAGTTCTTTCATGTACCAGGTGCTGGTAACGAAATTTCCGGATTCGTCATCAAACCAGAAGGCGCCGTTCGCCGCATGCCCCGCCGGCAAGATAGCGGCCCTGTCCTTAAGCGAAACACCTATCACCTTCGATTCAAAATTAGTGGCGATGCGCAGTTCATCCGTAATGGTGGTGGCCAGCAGGTTGCGTGGCGACATCCGGCCAACATCTGAAGTGGTGCCCACCGGCTGCACGATGGTGTCTTCGGTGCAATACCACATCTTGCCGGTTTGCTGGTCTATCCAGTTATTCCCAACGATGCCATGGATGGCCGGCACCGACCCGGTGAATACAGTGCTGTGGCCCACAGCCGTGAAAGAAGGAAGATGGCTGATGAAAGTGTTCTCACACGTGAACCCTTCGTTCAATATTCTTTTAAAACCGCCTTCACCGTACCTGTCGTAATAACGATAGAGATAATCCCATCTCATTTGGTCAACCACAATACCCACGACTAGTTTCGGCCGGGGCAGTGTTTGCGAAAAAATGTTTGTTGATAGAAATAGAAGAATGGCAAATAAAAAATATTTTTTCATTGTTTTCATGAGTATGAACTATCGTACCAAGTTACAGATATTGTTGCAAAACATCTCTCCACACCTTGTATCCTTCCGCATTGAGATGAAGTCCATCCTGCGTGTATGCTTTCTTCATTCTTCCTTCACCGTCTAAGAAATGCGGATGCAGATCCACAAGAGTAACGTGCTCTTGTTGTGCCAGAGCGCGTAAACCATCGTTCACTGCTTTAATGTGCTCGTCTTTATTGTAATGGTTCTTGAATTTTGCAAAGGCGCTATTCACAGGCATCAGGGTTTGAATATAAATTTTTGTGCGCGGTGACGACGTCTTTATTCTTTGGACAATTTTTTCATAATTGGAGAGAATAACGGTGTCGGGAATGTCTCGTGAAATATCGTTGATGCCGATCAGGATAAACACTTTTGCCGGATGCCCTTCAATCACTTCGCCGAGGCGTTCAAGCACACCGAATGTAATATCTCCGGAAATTCCGCGGTTGCGCGCCCTCCTGTTGCCCAGCAGCTCCATCCAGTCGACACCGGCGGTGATGCTGTTGCCTAAGAATATGATGTCTTTTTTTGAATTGGGATAGGATTCGAAGAGTTCGGATTTTAACCTGAAGCTTCCGGGGCGGTGTGTGCTGTCCCATTGTGAGAAGGCTCCACATGCAAAAAGGCAGAAAGTGATAAATAAAAAGTTCTTTTTCATATCGGTCGATTTTACTTGCTGTTGAAAGCCGGGCAAGATACAGTGTTTTATAAGCAGGGTCTTCTGAAGAAGACCCTGCGTGAACTTATTGCTCGCCGGTCCACCCCCGGCGCTTCGCGCCACCCCCGCCAGCGGGGGATACGCTTTGCGACTCCTCGTGTTTTTTCGCGCCACCCCCGCCAGCGGGGGATATGGTTGCCCTCCGGGCGAAACTTAAAAGTTAAAACTGAAACCCTCTCACGTCTCACGTCTTCCGTTTCCCGTCTCACGTCTCACGTCTCACATCTCAATATCCGCTATTCTGCTCCAGCGCAGGGTTCAGG
>CAMPGT010000258.1 GCA_946885665.1 uncultured Chitinophagaceae bacterium
CCCGCTGGCGGATGGCACGAAAACGAAGTTCCTTCTACTATCCCCCGCTGGCGGGGGTGGTCCCGACGAAGGAGGGACCGGGGGTGGACTCATCTCAACACCCCCACTCTCCCATCACTGCCCGCCAAAAAAACTTTCTTCCCCTTTTTCGCCTTCCTGCACACATGAAACCCAACAGAAGAAACCGAGTTCCAGTTAACACCTCCATCCATTGATACATCCACGCCGTTAACACCGCAGGTAACCAGTTTCTCACGAGTAATGTATTCCACACAACTCCTGTAACCAAAAGGAGGGTTCGAAGGCACGATCCACGTTTCTCCCCCATCCATCGATATCGCACAATTCATTTCCCTGGAATTCACATCAGCAAAGTCACCACCCACCACGGCAATGTATGGCCGCTTCACCTTTCTGTACCACACCGCCACGCTATTCGCACCCTGAGTTTCCTTTCCATGAATAACAGGAACATCCCCCGGCGTTCCCTTCCGGAAAAGACGCGTTCTCGTTCCTCCCGTAACAAAGCAGGCCTCATTGCGATCGAGCGCCCTCACATTCGTGCCGCTCGCCGCAAAGCAGGCCTCGCCACTATCGGCAGCCGGCAGCTTATCATAGTTGACCGGCCTCCAGTTCGCGCCATTGTCAAATGTTCTCGCCACGAAAAATCTCCCTTCAACCGGGTCGCCGATAACAATGCCGCTCTCCTTGTTCCAGAATTCCATTGCATCGAGAAACATGCCCGGCCGCTCATCAACAAATACGCTCTTCCAGGTGAGGCCGGCGTCTGTCGTTCTCAGTATTAGGGCGGGCTCGCCCACCGCCATGATTACCGCGGTGTATTTGTCAAACGCTTCAATATCCCGGAAATCCCTGTCGCGATAGTTGGCCACAATTATCCAGTCCCATTTGTTTCCGCCATCAACGCTTCTCCCGACAGTTCCCTTGTTTCCGCACACCCAAACGATGTTGTCGGAAACGGCACTCAACCCGCGCAGTGAAGCACCGTTTCCTGCATGTAAAATTTCTATGCGCTGCGTAAATCCACTATATGACAATAAAATAAAATATGAGAGAAGGAAAAGTCGCTCGGTTCGCATTAGGAATTAATTTAGACAGCAATCACGCTGAATAGTTAAAAAACTGACCGGAATAGAGGTCACACGTTAAAAATCATCGTATTTTATGCAAAAAAATAAAAAGGTATTATTACTTAAAATATTTCCGCCCTGCAATAATATCCTTCTTAAGGACGCTTTATAAGGGTAAACACTCATACCGTGAAATTTCAGTTGTTCGATATCATCTCAATTGTAGCAGTGGCCTCGTATTTCGTGCCGCTCCTTATCGTATTGTTGAAAAGACTGGTACGCGACCATTTCTTTATGCTGTTCGCTGCTTACTGGACGCTGGGCGGACTGATCAATATGATGGACGTGATTCCGGGGTTCTCAAGACCTGTAAGTTACTACGCCGGAGTGGTGTATAACATCCTCGACATCCCCTTCATACTTTCAATCCTGTACGTCACCACTTCATCATACATGGTGAAAAGAATAACGCCCTTCGCCATTGTGCTCATCTTTATCAGCGAAATCATCAGCATCATCGCGGCAACTGAATTCAATTACGATACCATCAAGTATCCGCTGGGCGCCGGTATTGCCATCGTGTTGTTTATCGTTAGCGTGGAAATAGTACGTTACATGCAAACCATCGAGCACACCAACCGGCAAAATGCGAAGATGTTCGTGTATGCCGCGGTGCTATTCGAATATGCCACCTTTGTCATCATCTATATTTTTGATTACTTCGTCGCCTCTTCCAACGATACCGACGGCTACATCATTTATTACCTCTCGTCGCTGGTGGCAATATTGATCGCATCGTGCGGCTACCTGCTGTTCAAAAAATATGAAAGAAACCCTGCCATGGTCAGGGAGTTATGATCGCGAACGCTTTGTCGCTTACATATGGGCCGCCGGGGTGGCGCGCCGAATAATCGAGATTGAGCCAGTATTCACCATTTTCTTCGTGGTAGTAGATGTTGCCTTTCACCTCCCTGCTGAACAGGGTCATGATGACCGTATTGATCTTGTCGAAGCTTTCTTCGTTTCCGCAAAACAGTTCTGGATAGAGGTGCCCTTCGGTGAGCACCATCCTCGCATGCACGCCGATCGCCTTGAGTGCCGACACCATCAGGATGGAATGATCATCGCAATCCCCTCCCATGCCGTTCAGGATGGTTTCGCGGGCCGTGGCAAAGTATTCGTCACGCTGTGAATCGGCCACATACTTGAAATTGCCATTGACATATTTGAATACCGACATCGCCCGTACAACCGGACCGAACTTGGGATAGTACTGGTCAAAATATTTGAGGGATGCAGACACGGCAAAATTGCGCACCACGGAATCGCGGTAGTCCACTTTCGACTCCAGCCCCTTCACGGTACGCGTAAGGGGGCCATCGAAAAACGAGGGCATCACGATGAGGCTCGTCTCTTTCTGCTCTTTCTTACCCCAGTTGGTTTTCACCATCACCTGGTAATCATTAACGACCGCACCGAAGCCACGCCCATTCGTGAATGAGTTATAGATGATCACCCCAACGAATAGCAGCAATGCCGGAATGATGAGAAAATGAAAGATCCTGACCACAACGAAGGTGAACAATGCCGCCAGCAGAACGGACACGACAAGGTCGAAGTTCCAGGTGCCCAGCATCAACGGCGGAATGTACCTGTTGATCATGGGCGCCAGCGGCAGCACTGTGAGGACGGCTATGACGATAATGATTATTCTCCTGAGACCGCGGTATTTATCGTAGGTATAGAGCATAGTGGCCGTCCTCTCAACGCAAAAATGCACATGATTTTTGTGTAGGATCTGTTAATTCCCGGGCCTGGGAATGATCAATCATCGTCCTCCTCCTCGTAGTTGTAGGCGTCTTTATTGTAGAGCGTCTGCCATTCCTTGACGGCATCGTCACTGAGCAATTCAATGATATCGAAAATGGGATCGGCCTTCTTTCTCCAATTCAGCGTTTCCTCATCACCATATACCGACACAAGCGAACAATGATCTGTTTCCATGGTTACCTGGATCAATTCAATTGGCGACAATTCTTTTTCCTGAATCAAATAATAACAACCGGTTTCCAGCAACGCATATGAGTACATACTAAGCACTTTTAAAATTTAAAAACAAGATTTTCAACTATGGCTTAATGGGTCAGTAAAGGCGAAGAATAAACAGGTTAGCCGTAAGTAGAATTAATGGATTGCCTGAGTTCGGCAACAGTTCAAATGTAGGATAAATCCCCCGATCGCCGGGGCCGGAAAAAAGGGATTAATAAAAGTTTAATGATTAGCATTGATTATGAACCAGTTGGAAACCTGGCGGCAGGCGATTGCCAATTGCCCATTGCCGATTGCCGATTGCCCATTGTCGATTGTCGGCTATATTTGCCGGGTTCCGGAAAACTAACCCAATCAACCTATGGCAGAAAAACAGAATTTGTTTGAATATACCGAGGAAAGCATCAAGTCGCTCGACTGGCGCGAACATATCCGCCTGCGTCCGGGCATGTATATCGGCAAGCTGGGCGATGGATCCAGCCCCGACGACGGCATCTATGTGCTTATAAAAGAGGTAGTTGACAACTGCATAGACGAATATACCATGGGCCACGGCAAAGCCGTCGACATCAACATCGAAAGCAAATCCGTAACCATTCGCGATTATGGGCGCGGAATTCCCCTGGGCAAGGTGGTGGATGTGGTCAGCAAAATCAACACCGGGGCCAAGTACGATAGCAAGGCCTTTCAAAAATCCGTTGGACTTAATGGCGTGGGTACCAAGGCGGTTAATGCCCTAAGCAGCTATTTCAAGGTATCCGCGTTCCGCGACGGCAAGGAAAAAACAGCGGAATTCGAGCGCGGCAAGCTGGTAAAGGAGTATAAAGAAGTGAAGAGCCAGGAACCCAACGGCACACTCGTCACCTTCATGCCCGACGAGAAAGTGTTCAAGAACTTCCACTACGTGCATGAATACCTCGACAACCAGCTCTGGAACTATTGCTATCTCAACGCCGGCCTCATCATCAACCTTAACGGCAAGAAATACATCAGCAAGAACGGGCTGCTCGACCTGCTGCAACGCAAGACCAATGCCGACGAGATTCGCTATCCCATCATCTCACTGAAAGGCGACGACATCGAGATAGCGATGACCCACGAGAACCAGTATGGTGAAGAATACTACTCGTTCGTAAACGGTCAGTACACCACGCAGGGCGGAACGCACCTGGCGGCCTTTCGCGAATCGCTGGTCAGGACCGTCCGTGAATTCTATAAAAAGGATTACGATGCTTCCGACATCAGGGGAAGCATCTGTGCGGCTATTTCGGTGCGCGTGCAGGAACCGGTGTTCGAATCGCAAACAAAAACAAAGCTCGGCTCGCAGTCGGTGTACGAGAACGGCCCGAGCATGAGGAACTTTGTTGGCGACTTCATGTCGAAGGAACTCGACAACTACCTGCACCGCAACCCTGCCATTGCCGAGGCGCTCAAAAAAAGAATAGAGCAAAACGAGAAGGAACGCAAGGAACTCTCGGGCATCCGCAAGCTGGCCAATGAAAGAGCGAAGAAGGCCAATCTTCACAACCGCAAACTGCGCGACTGCCGCTTTCATCTGAACGATGAGCCCAGCGGTAAGGACAAAGAGAAGATCATGGAGAAGCAGAAAGAGAGCACCATCTTCATTACGGAGGGCGACTCGGCCAGCGGCTCCATCACCAAGGCGCGCAATGTGGAAACACAGGCCGTATTCAGCCTGCGCGGCAAGCCGCTCAACAGTTTCGGTCTCACCAAAAAAGTGGTGTACGAAAACGAAGAGTTCAACCTGCTCCAGCACGCGCTCAATATCGAAGAATCGTATGAGGGATTGAGATATAATAATATTGTCATCGCCACCGATGCGGATGTTGACGGCATGCACATCCGCCTGCTGCTGATGACATTCTTCCTGCAGTTCTTTCCCGACCTGGTGAAGAACGGACACGTGCATGTGCTCGAAACGCCGCTGTTCAGGGTGCGCAACAAGCAGGAAACGATTTATTGCTACGATGAGGGCGAGAAACAGGCTGCAGTAAAGAAACTGGGCAACAAGCCGGAAATCACGCGCTTTAAAGGGTTGGGAGAAATTTCGCCCGACGAGTTTGCGCGGTTCATCGGACCCGAGATCCGGTTGCAACCGGTGATGATCAAACAAGACACCCACGTACAGCAACTGCTGGAATATTACATGGGCAAGAATACGATGCAGCGGCAGGAGTTCATCATTGACAACCTGAGGATCGAGCTCGACCTCATAGATGATAAGATTAATATACCCGCCTGATCTATGAATCTTACCTTCCGGAACGCCGCGATGGACGACCTGCCCAGGATCGTTGATATTTACAATTCAACGATAGCGGGCAGGATGGTCACTGCCGACACCGAGCCGGTTACTGCAGAAA
>CAMPGT010000259.1 GCA_946885665.1 uncultured Chitinophagaceae bacterium
CTGCAGGATTGGAATAGCAGGGTAGTAGTCGGGCCCCGCAATGATATAGATGATGAGCTTGGGAAACAGGAACACGAACAACGAAAGCGGAACAATGAAAGCGATAATCGTTCCCGTTACCTGCTCGAAATAATATTTCACTTTCTCCGGCCCTTCTTTTTCAAGACTCTCCACGTTCTTTGGGTACATCACGTCGGCAGCCGCCAGCGAAGGAACATCGATCATGTTGTTGATCCTCGAAACCGTATTGTAATAGGCAACGTATATTTTTCCCTGCACCGCCCCGAGTGCGGAAGCCGTAACAAAATGATCGAAAGTCCTGGAAATACCGGCGAAAAGGTTGGTGCCGAAGGTATATTTTCCAAAATGAAAAAAACGCATGATCAGGCTGCTGTCATAAACAAAGGCACGCATCATCACGCCTGAACATTTTCGAAGAATATAAAGCAGCGCTACCACCAGCGAAAGCACCTGCACGATCAAAACGTTAAGCAGGCTGAATTCATCGGGAAGCCCGAAATAGAGGAGGATAAGACCGGCCAGGAACAACGCCTGCCTTATGAATACCGATGTGAACAGCGAATCGAACCGGTATTGGTATTGAAGAAGAATTTCGCAATGATTAAACGGTACGAGCAGGATCATGTTGATCGAGCTCACGAGCAGGAGTTCCTGCAGCCCGGGTGTATTCAGCCATAGCGCGATCCAGTCGCCAAAGCCAAAGATGAGCGCTATCACCAGCAGCGAAAACAGCGAATTTATGAATAAGGAAGATGATTGAATGGCATCTTTCCTGAAATGAAATTCGTGGGCGCCGAGAAATTTAATCGAAGCGTTCCTGATCAGGCCCTGCTTAACCGCTTCGAATAATGAAAAGATCGTGAGGTAAAGCGCCCACACGCCGTAGTGCGATTTATTTAAACCTCTAACAAGAAGCATATAACCAACCACGCCGAAAATAAATAGGGAAACGCGCTGAAGCATGGTGTAAAACATCGCCGTCAACCAAAAAGAAGCCGCACGCTTTCTAAGCATTTGGCAAATTACTCATTTTCCCGGGGCGGTTATTTGCTTTTTTCGTTTTGCGTAACGGTGCTCAGTTCCGGATAAGCTTCTTCATTGATGGCCCTCAGCAGTGATTTCTCGCCGGTGGTGTCTCCCATGTATTGCCAGAACATGATGCCGCCCGCATTCTTTTTTGCGAGCCGCACTTTCTTCTTCATGGTAGGGATACCGTTATAGTAAAGGGTTGAGCCGTCGGGCATCTTCAATTTGTCTTTTTTCTCTGCTTTTTTGAACCTGGCGACGATGTCGCGGTACTTCATCGAGCCCGCGCCGTTGGGCCCGAAGCTGTAGCCGTAAAAGGGAACGCCGAGATACAACTTCTTTTTATCGAGATGCCTGGTGTTGACCCAATAGTCGAGGTCTTCGACTGCCAGCTCATACGATGAATGCGGGCCCGCTACTTCGGGACGCCACGGTCCGGTTTTGTCGTACGACATCAGCGTCATGTAATCGAATTGCTGCAGCGCCTTATCCGTGAGCCTGTCCTTATAATAGGTTGCGATCGCCGCTGTGAGCAGTTTATGGCAGGGCTTGAGCGCGCTGGCGAGTTCGATAACGAAAGGTTCATAGTTCTCATCGATGCGGCTTCCTTCCAGGTCAACATCAATGCCATCGAGGTCGTAATCGAGCGCCAGTTGTGTTAACCTCGTAACGAACCGTTGGCGCTTGCCGTCTTTCAGCAGGTCGCTGTAATATGCGGGAGCCGAACCTCCGCCGATGGAAGCGAGCACACGTACGCCATTGGCGTGGGCAACCTTCACCAGCGAATCCAGGCAGGGATTGTAAGTGAAATTTCCCGATGAATCGGGGTTGATAAATGCAAAGTTGATGTGCGTTATCGAGTTGAAATCGATTTGTGCGATCTCCGCCGGAGATTTGCAGGGAACATAAGCGATGATGGGAAAATCCAATTTTGCGGGGTTCGCCTTCAGTCCTTCGCCTTTTTCGGGGAAAGCATTTCTTAAGGCGACGCCCGTGCTGCGGTGATTGCTGATGGTATCGGGGCGTTGGTTATGATAATCTTTTTGAAAGTTGTTGAATGACGTCCATACCGTTTGCATCATGCCGAGGAACTTTGTTTTCATTTCCGGGGCGGATTCTGCATAGAATTGCTGCATGTCGCGCGCCTGCCGGGCGGCTACAGCGGGGCGGTTCCATGTTGCGGTAATTACCTTAAAGCCTTTTGCGGCAAAGTAGGGCGCTGTTTTATCGGGGCGCTCGTAGTGACAGTCGCAGATCACCACATCTTTCTTCACTTTATCTATCGACGGCCAGGTATAGTTGTAACTTCCTTCCCACCCGCCAACACCGGTGGCATATCCATCGATGAGGCGGTCGCCCCAGATATAGAGTATCCTGTTCTTTTCGGCGAGATGGTCGCGTATCAGGTTAACCTCACCGGCAAACAGATCGGCGGTACTTTTTCCGGAGCAGCGCGGACACTTATCCATTCCGATATAAAACACTTCGTCCATGCCGGCGTGGAACGACCTTGCGCCGAATGCTTCGCATATTTCGTCAACGACGTCGAAAACAACTTTATGCACGTCGGGATGCAGCGGACAATAGCTTTTGCAATAGAGGCTGTCGGCATTGGGCCATTTATAGGTTTCCGGCATTTTTATCCAGGGTGTTTCATCGAACTGCGGATAATTTTCCAGCAGTTTTCCGGGGTGGTTGGCCCAGGATTGGTGGCCAAGCAGGTTGATTAACGGAATGATCTCGATATTTTTGGCTTTGCACACTGCGACCAGCTTGTCCACATCTTCCTGCGAGAGGGCGTTGTCGTTTGCGAGTTCGGGATGCGACTTAAACTGGTAGCCGTAACCGACCCTCAGGATGATGGTGTTGAATTGGCGCGGCACCAGCACGTTATTGATGAAAACGATGAAGGAGTCGAGGTTGTTGGGCGAGGGCGAGCCCATGGAAATCGCTCTTACCGGGTAATCCGTTGAGGGTGCGGGCTGGGCGAGTATAGGCATGACCGCTAGCAGCAGTATTGGCAGCAATGTTATTTTTCTCATGAGTTGAATTTAAAAAATTATCGGCTTGCCTGCGCAAAAAGATAATTTTTAATGTGCCTCGCAACGTTATTTTAATGCTTCGCCCCTGAGAATTTGCTGCGTACACTTCTCAACTCGCGACTGACGGGTTTTGGATTGCTTTGGTGCGGAAAAATAAAGGAGGTAGGCCCTTTGCTTACCGGGCGTCAATTGATAAAAGGCTTTTTTCAGGGCAGGTGATTTGTCCAGTTTGTTTTTAAATTCTTCGGCTACGGTAAAATCAGCGGTCTTTTTTAATTCGACCTTTAACCCGGCTTTTTCTACTTCAATGGCCTCGTAAACATAGGCTTTCAGGGTTTTTTCTATGTTATTGATGTCGCTGGCATTGGTGAACCGGATTTGGCGCGTGGCCTGCGTATTCGTTGTTTGCCGGATGAGCATACCGTCAGGATCACTCAACAGGGCGCCTTTAAAAAACAACAGCGCGCAGTATTCTTTGAACACGTGGATCAGCACGATGTTTTTGTTCTGAAAAGTGTAGCAGGGGCAACCCCACTTCAATTCTTCCCCAAGGCCACAATCGAGAACGACCATTCTCAATTTTTCTATCGCTGCGCGCCATGTTTGCGCCTTATCAAAATAAAAATCAACACTGGGATTCATCGGCATTTTTTTCGTTATTCAAACCTTTAGTGAGCCGCGAAAGCCGCGGGCCGCATAGTACGATTCTGCGCCGTTATGATAAAGGAATACCTTGTCGTACCGCCGGTCGCAAAACAGGGCGCCGCCAAGCTTTCGCACGTCAGGGGGAGTTTTCACCCAGCTAGAGGTTTTTGTGTCGAAGCTTCCCAGTTGTTGGAGGTTGCGGTATTCTTCTTCGGACAACAGTTCTATGCCTATTGCGGCGGCCGCGTCGAGAGCGTTGTTTTTGGGTTTGTGTTCTTTCCTTGAGTGTAGCGCTTCGCGGTCGTAGCAGTAACTTCTGCGGCCCTTTGGCGTTTCAGCGGAACAGTCGCAAAAAATATATTCGCCGCTCTTTTTATCCTGGCCAATCACATCGGGTTCACCTCCTGTTTCTTCCATTTCATTGAGCGACCACAGCTTCTTCGGGTTGGCCTCAATTCTGGATAATACCTTGCTCCATTCAAGACTCTTGTGGCGTTTCATGTTTTTTTCAAAGCGGCTTTTGAGCGCGGCGAGCAGCGCTTCTCGCTTTTCCTTTGAAAGTTCCTTTTTATTGTCACGCATATGATTCAATTTTTATTATTGGTTAAAACTTTCCTGCTGGCGGGCCTGAAATACCACGATGTCAGGGTCAGGATCAAAAGCAGCAATGGGGGAAAGATTTCGCTCATTGTATTACCTTTTGCAATATGCGAAAATATCGCTCCCGACATGGAAAAGAAAAAACCTGCGTAGGCCCATTCTTTCAGCAAAGGAAATTTAGGGATCAGTACTGCAACGACGCCTAAAATTTTCGCAACGCCGATCAGCGTCAGAAAATAAGCGGGGTAGCCCAAAAGTAAAATAAAATCAACTTCATCCTTCACCTTCAGCAGTTGTACGATTCCTGTTGACACCATTCCCAGCGACAGCCACGCTGTGGCGATCCAGTAGATGATCTTGTTTCTTTTTGACATGCGGTATTATTTTAATTTGCCGACGACCTCCTGCAGGCGGTTGTGCGCCATGTTTATGCCGTAGGTAAAGGGTAGTTTCAACACCTGGTCTCTTTGCCCGGCCGATTTGTACACCACGTGCATTTTGAGTGAGCTGGTATCGTTGGTGAGTTTTTCGAACTCAAGGAACTCGAGCTGTACGCCGAAAGGGGTATTTTCCATTTCAAATGTCCGTGTGATTCTTTCGTTAGGACTGAACTCGTGAATGGTTCCGTTGGCCCTGAAGACAACGTTTCCTTTGGGGTCCGACGTTTCAAATTGCCAGCTACCGTGCTTTTTGTTATCGAGTTTCAGCACTTTGGTGCCCATCCATTGTTCGATGATGTCTGGTTCCACGTAGGCTTTGAATAGCAGTTCCACAGGCAAGTCAAAATCCCGGGTAATGAGGAGATCCTGTTTACCGTTTTCGGCGTTGACTTTTGTTTTTTGGTTCATGTCATTTGTTTTTATACTTCTTCATTATGTTTTCCAGTTTATTGAATCGCTCCTCCCACATTAGGCGAAAGGGTTCGATGAAGTCGGCCACTTCTTTCATTTTATTGGCGTTGATGTGATAGTATATTTCGCGGCCGTTTTGCTGCTGTTGCAGCAATTCGCACGCGGTGAGTATTTGGAGGTGTTTTGAAACGGTTGGCCGGGCCGTGTTGAAGTTGGCGGCTATTGCCCCTGCTGTCATGGAGTGAGAGGCGACGAGCAGGAGTATGGCTCTTCGTGTAGGGTCGGCTATGGCCTGGAAAACGTCTCGTCTGAGGTTCATTGCGTAGCTATTTG
>CAMPGT010000260.1 GCA_946885665.1 uncultured Chitinophagaceae bacterium
ATCTTCGTCGCCCAATAATAAAGCCCACAGAATGAGCGAAGAGAAAAGTCTTAACTTTTTGGAAGAGATTGTAGAGGACGACCTGCAAAAAGGAAACTATGAACAAATCATTACGCGTTTTCCGCCGGAACCTAACGGGTATCTTCATATAGGTCATGCCAAAAGCATCTGCCTGAATTTTGGTCTTACAAAAAAATACGGCGGCTACACCAACCTGCGGTTCGACGACACAAACCCGTCCACAGAAGAAACAGAATACGTTGACAGCATTAAGGAGGACGTTCGCTGGCTGGGTTTTGAATGGAAGAACGAGCGTTATGCATCCGATTATTTCGAACAACTGTATGAGTTTGCGGTGGAGCTGATAAAAAAGGGCCTCGCCTATGTAGATGACTCCACCTCAGAAGAAATTGCCGCAATGAAAGGTACGCCAACCGAGCCCGGAAAAGAAAGTCCTTTCCGCAACAGGAGCGTTGAAGAAAACCTGGACCTGTTTGAAAAAATGCGAAACGGAGCATTTGAAGACGGTTCGCGTACGCTGCGCGCCCGGCTGGATATGGCCTCGCCCAATATGCAGTTGCGCGATCCCGTGATGTACAGAATTAAACGAGCGCATCATCACCGCACCGGCGACAAATGGATAATTTATCCTCTTTACGACTTTGCCCATGGCCAGAGCGACAGTATCGAAAATGTAACACATTCTATCTGCACACTAGAGTTTGTGCCCCACCGGCCGCTGTACGACTGGTTCATCGAGCGACTTGAAATATTTCCGTCAAGGCAATACGAGTTTGCGCGCCTCAACCTGAACTACACGGTGATGAGCAAGCGAAAACTGCTGAAGCTTGTGAACGAAAAATTTGTGAACGGATGGGATGATCCGCGCATGCCCACGATCAGTGGCATGAGGCGCCGCGGCTATACTGCCGAAAGCATTCGCAACTTCTGCGAGCGGATTGGTGTGGCCAAAAGAGAGAATATGATAGACATAGGGCTGCTCGAATTTTTTGTGCGCGAGCACCTCAATAAAATTGCCCTGCGGCGGATGGTGGTGTTTGATCCCCTGAAAGTGGTGATCACGAATTATCCCGAAGGCCAAACAGAGACGATCATAGGTGAAGAAAATCCGGAGGATCTTTCTGCGCCAACCCGTGAGATCCCGTTTTCGCGCGAGTTGTATATAGAGAAAGAAGATTTCATGGAAGAGCCCCCAAAGAAGTTCTTTCGACTGTCGCCGGGTAAAATGGTAAGGCTGAAAAGCGCCTACATCATCCGTTGCGAGGAAGTGATAAAAAATGAAAAGGGTGAACTGGTGGAGATCAGGTGCAGCTATCTTCCGGAAAGCAAAAGTGGAAATGACACTTCAGGTATCAGCGTAAAAGGAACCTTGCACTGGGTGAGCGTTCCGCATGCCGAAAAGGTGGAGCTGAGACTCTACGACCGGTTATTCCGCGTTGAGGATCCTTCGAATGAGGAGGGTGATTTTGAAGATTATATCAATCCCCATTCGCTGGAGGTGGTGCAGGCTTTTGCCGAGCCCGTATTGCAACGGGCAAACCCGGGTGAACGTTACCAGTTTTTACGGAAGGGATATTTTTATCCCGATAAAGATTCGGCGCCGGGTAAATTGGTGTTTAACAGAACCGCTACCTTGAAAGACACGTGGGAGAAAGAGAAACTTAAAGTCAAAAGTTAGGGTCGCAATCAAGGTTTTACTTATAACTTATAACTTTTAAGTTTTAACTCCCCTTATATTCTCCGTAAACCTCTCTCAGGGTGTCTGCAATTTCGCCGAGGGTCACCATGTTTTCGACTGCCTGCAGCACCGAAGGCATTATGTTTTCCTCGCTTGAGGCCGCATCGTTCAGCACCTGTAAAAGACCATCTATTTTCGCGGGGTCCCTTCTCTTTTTCAACGATTCGATCTTGTCGATCTGAACCTGCCTGATCGAATCATCGATCCTGAACGGCGGTACGTCGTTTTTTTCGGGCGATTGAAATTTATTCATTCCCACAATTATTTTGTCTCCCGCTTCCACTTTTTTCTGGTGACTATACGCGCTCGCGGCGATCTCTTCCTGTATAAATCCCTGTTCGATGGCGCTTACGCTGCCGCCCAATGCATCTATCCTTTCGATGAGCCGCCACGCTTCTTTTTCCACTTCATTAGTGAGCGATTCAATATAATAACTGCCGGCAAGCGGATCGACGGTATCGGCTGCTCCGCTTTCGAAGGCAACCACCTGTTGCGTGCGCAGCGCAATCCGTGCCGCCTCTTCTGTGGGCAGGCTCAGGGCTTCGTCGTAGCCATTGGTGTGCAGCGACTGGGTTCCTCCCAGTACGGCGGCGAGGGTTTGGATGGTTACCCTTGAAATATTATTGAGTGGCTGTTGGGCGGTGAGCGTGCTGCCGCCGGTTTGGGAGTGGAAGCGCAGCATCATTGCTTTCGGGTCGGTGGCGCCAAGATCTTTCATGATCTCTGCCCACATTCGCCTGGCTGCCCTGAACTTGGCCACTTCTTCGAAAAGGTTGTTGTGTGAATTGAAAAAGAAAGAAAGCCGTTTTCCAAACACGTTGATGTCGAGGCCTTTTTCAATCGCAGCCTTCGCATATGCCTTTCCGTTACTAAGCGTAAAGGCAATTTCCTGCACTGCGGTGCTGCCCGCTTCGCGTATGTGATAGCCCGAAATAGAAATGGTGTTCCATCTTGGCAGCTCGTTGCCGCACCATTCGAAGATATCGGTAATGATGCGCATGGAAGCTTTGGGAGGGTAGATGTAGGTTCCCCTCGCGGCGTATTCTTTGAGGATGTCGTTTTGGATGGTGCCTGTTAATTTCGAAAGATCGGCTCCCTGTTGTTTGGCGACCGCCACATAAAAGGCAAGCAATATAAATCCTGTTGCGTTGATGGTCATGGACGTGGACACTTCGTTCAGGCGAATGCCGTTGAACAGTGCCTGCATGTCTTCAATGCTGTCGATGGCAACACCTACTTTCCCCACTTCGCCTTCGGAAAGGGGGTGATCGCTGTCGTAGCCAATTTGCGTGGGCAGGTCGAACGCCACGCTGAGGCCGGTAACACCCTGCGACAGGAGGTAGTGGTAGCGGCGGTTGCTTTCTTCGGCCGTGCTGAATCCGGCATACTGGCGCATTGTCCACAATTTGCCGCGGTACATGTCGGCCTGCACGCCTCTTGTGAAGGGAAATTCGCCCGGCAGTTCCGTCAACTGGTGATATTGGGCAGAGTCGCTGGTGTATACTTTATGGATCTCGATGCCTGAGTCGTTAAAGAATGGTTTGGACATGAGGTAATTTATAGGTTTAGCGCCACAAGTACAAAAACGGGATCAGCGCATGAGCTTTTTCGCTTCGAAGCTCAGCACTTCCGATACAACATTGTGCAATGAAACTTTCGGGTTTTGTACGATCATTTCGAGCAGTTGCTTGTTGAGGTCGGCGCCCGACACGTCTGCAGGCAGGTACGACGCCACCTGGTTGATGATATGGATATTCTGTTCTTTAAGATTTTTTACGGCATCCCAGGCCTCGTTGCTCACATACAGTTGCTGGGTGATGTTGTGGTCGAACTCCTGCCTGATGGTTTGGGTGAGGAGCATCTGCATGTCGCGACCCGACAGGTGAGGGTCGTTCAGGCGCTGGATGAGGTTTTGGAGGGTGATCCTTTCCGTGAGCAGTATCAGGCGCTCATAGGCCTGCAACTGGAGTTGGAGGGTGTCGACGCCTTTTTCCGGGCGTGGTGCCGGTTGGTTTCTTTTCGCTTTTCGCTGTTCTTTCCAAAAGATATAAGCCAGCGATCCGCCGAGTATAAATGCGATAAAAAACGCTCCGATCATTTGCCATGTGTCCATGGGGAGGGAAGTTAGAACTTAAAAGTTAAAAGTTAAAAACCGGCAGTCGGCTCCCGTCTCCCGCCTCCCGTTTGCCCATTGCCTTCCCCGCCGTACCTTTGCCCGCTCAATTTATGAAATACGAATACGAGATAACCAGGAGGAGAACGTTCGCGATCATTTCGCACCCCGATGCCGGTAAGACCACCCTTACAGAGAAGCTGTTGCTCTTTGGCGGCGCCATACAGACCGCGGGAGCCGTAAAAAGCAATAAGATCAAGAAGCACGCCACCAGCGACTTCATGGAAATCGAAAGGCAGCGAGGAATTTCTGTGGCCACCAGCGTGATGAGTTTTGAATACGAGGGCATACTGGTTAACCTCCTCGACACACCCGGTCACAAAGACTTTGCTGAGGATACTTACAGGACCCTAACGGCGGTCGACAGTGTAATTCTTGTGATCGACAGCGTAAATGGTGTGGAGGCGCAAACCAGGAGGCTGATGGAAGTGTGCAGGATGCGCGACACGCCGGTGATCGTGTTCATCAATAAGATGGACCGCGACGGTAAGAACAGGTTCGATCTGTTGGAAGAAATAGAAAAGGAACTGAAGATTTCGCTTCACCCCATGACTTGGCCGATCAACAGCGGGAAAGATTTTAAAGGGGTATATAACCTGGTGGATAAGAGCCTGCTGCTGTTTACAGCAAACACAAAGGCTACTGAAGACGATTCGATTTCATTCGACAATCTTACCGATCGTTCGCTCGACGAAAAGATCGGCGAAAAAGACGCAGAGATACTTCGCGAAGATGTTGAGCTGATAGACGGAGTATATGGTGGGTTGAACGAAAAGAATTACCTCGACGGAAAGATAGCGCCGGTGTTCTTTGGAAGTGCCATTAATAATTTTGGCGTGAAGGAGATGCTGGATAACTTTATTCGCATCGCACCTATCCCGCGCAGCCGCGAAACCACCACGCGCGTGGTGGATGTGGGAGAAGATAAGTTCAGCGGATTTATATTTAAGATACATGCCAACCTCGATCCAAAACACCGCGACAGGATCGCTTTTTTACGCGTGTGTTCAGGGCGGTTTGAACGAAACAAATATTTTCATCACGTGCGGCTCAATAAGGATATCCGGTTCAGCAATCCCTATACTTTTTTGGCGCGCGATAAAGATGTGATCGATCAGGCGTTTCCCGGCGATGTAGTGGGGCTGTTTGATACGGGCAATTTCAAGATTGGCGACACGCTTACCGAGGGTGAGGATTTTTATTTCACCGGCATCCCTTCTTTTTCGCCGGAAATATTTAAGGAGGTGGTGAACAAGGATCCCATGAAAACAAAACAGTTGGAGAAGGGAATTATGCAGCTTACCGATGAAGGTGTGGCGCAGTTGTTTACACAATATGGAGGGAATAAGAAGATCATTGGTTGTGTGGGCGAACTGCAGTTCGAGGTAATACAGTACCGGTTACTTCATGAATACGGGGCCTCTGTTCAGTTTAATAGTGTGCCGTTTTATAAAGCTTGCTGGATTACCAGCGGCGACCCAAAGAAGTTGAATGATTTTACCAGGTTTAAGTCTTCAAATATTGCGGAGGAT
>CAMPGT010000261.1 GCA_946885665.1 uncultured Chitinophagaceae bacterium
GGGGATCGGGTGTTCCGTTTACCAATTCGCTCTGGCGAAGTCCGTTTGGCCTTTGGCGCCCGATTGCGAGTACGTTTTTTATCCCCCGCTGGCGGGGGTGGCGCGAAGCGCCGGGGGTGGACCCTTGCCGTTTGCCGTTTGCCGTTTGCTGCCGACTGCGATGAGCGTTTTTTATCCCCCGCTGGCGGGGGTGGCGCGAAGCGCCGGGGGTGGACCCTTCCCGCTAATTTTTCCGGAGATAGCGTGACGACTCCATAATGTCCATCGTGGTTCCCAGCTCGATAGTCTGAAATTCTTTATCCGGCGATTTACATTCGATCAGTTGCAGCAGCAATTCCGCAGATTTTTTTCCTATCTCGAATGTGGGTTGCCGTATGCAGCTTAAAGCCGGTTTCAGAATGCTGTTTAAAGGGTTGTCAGAAAAACCGATGATCGCCACGTCTTCGGGAATATTCAACCGCATCTCCTTCAGCACGTGCAAACAGCGAATGGCGATCCTTTCCACAGAAGCGATAACGGCGGTGGGCCTGTTTTTCAATTCAAAAAGATGGCGGATGGCATTATCCATCTCGGCACAATCAAAGCTGCAATGAACGATGCTGCTTTCGTGAACGGGTATGTTATGTTTCGTTAAAGCATCTATGTATCCCTTCTTGCGATTTTGCGTAATGGAAAGAAAGTCGGCGATGGTGATATGTGCAATGTCTGTGTGGCCCTGTTCAATAAGGTGCTCGGTGGCATTGAATGCGGCGGCATAATCGTTCACCACAACCTTGTGTGTTTCAATTTCACCGCACACCCTGTCGAACATCACGAATGGTATCTCTTTTTCCATGAGGCTGAAAAGGTGACCGTATTTATTCGTTTCATTCGAAACGGAAATGATCAACCCGTCAACCCTCCGTGCAGTTAATAACTGGGTATTGATAACCTCCCGCTCGTAACTTTCATGACTCTGGAAAATCGTTACATAGTACCCTTTGCTGTATGCCACTTCTTCGATGCCGGCGATGGTGGCCGAACAAAAGTTATTGGCAATTTCCGGAACGATCACCCCAATAACCTTCGATCTTTTTTCCTTTAGTGAAAGGGCTATGGGGTTTGGGCGATAATCCAGTTCGGCGGCAAGCTGCTGTACGAGTTCACGCGTCTCTTTCTTGATTTCAGTTCCGCCTCTCAGCGCTCTTGAAACTGTTGAAACCGAAAGTTTCAGGCGCTTTGAAATGTCCTTAATGGTAACACTATGCTGATCCCCCATGTCGGCAAATTAGAAAAATTTTACTACAAACACGTTCGCGATAAAAGTTTACTAAATTTTTTCAATAAATCGAATTTCATGTTTTATGCAAACGTTACCGGTAACGTATGAATTGATTTTGCGTGTTGAGCATGGCAGCGGGTACGAACTTACCTGTTCTATTAGTGTGTATTTTTAACAGATGTTGCACGATTGCTTATTTGGGCTGAGAAACGCTAAAACCAATACGCCAAAAATTCTGGGAACGCTTTTTGTCGTTCTCGCCGTTACCTTCCATGAAAATTGTCGTGCACAACTCATTGCCACGTTAACCGTTTCGGGCAGCACCGGCGCAAAATCGCCAGTGTATGTTGATCTGGACAGGATTACCACGCTGCCCGATTCACTTATTGCATTAAATGAGGTGAGTAACAATCAGAAAAAACCTGTGCCCTTCCAGGTCGAGCATGGTTATCACCGTTTTGTGTGGTGGGTGCCTTCCGGAAACGGCATGTTTGAATTAACAAAAACGGGCCGGCACGCGAACGCTGGCGCCGATGTGGCCGCAAAGAAAGCGAACGGCGCGATGATCATCACCACCCACGGCAAACCATTATTGCAATATAATTATAAGGTGGTGTACCCGCCGCAGGGAGTGGATACTGTATTTAAACGCAGTGGCTTCATTCATCCGCTGTGGTCACTTTCGGGAAATGTGATGACACGTATCAGTCCGCCCGACCACCGTCATCATTTTGGATTATGGAACCCGTGGACGAAAGTGTTGTTTGAAGGAAAGGAGGTGGACTTCTGGAATTTAAACAAACACGAAGGCACGGTGCGTTTTTCAAAGTTTCTTGGCAGGCAGCAGGGGCCGGTGTTTGCGGGTTTCAGGGCGTTACAGGAACACGTTGTATTGAATGATCCGAAACGTGAAAAAACTGCTATGAATGAAATATGGCACGTGCGTGCGTTTCCGCTGAACGACAAAATGTGGATCTGTGACTTTACGTCGGCGCTGTCATGTGCAACGGATAGCCCTGTAGTTCTCCAGGAATATCGTTATGGCGGTTTCGGCTTCAGGGCCACCGGCGACTGGAACGATGATAACAGCAGGATCCTCACATCGGAAAACAAAACGAGAAAAGATGCAGATGCTTCCACCGCACGCTGGTGCATGATCGACGGCGATGTAGGGAAGGGACATTCGGGTGTGCTTTTCATGAGTT
Source organism: uncultured Chitinophagaceae bacterium (assembly GCA_946885665.1). Next base: position 2,467 of record CAMPGT010000261.1, read on the forward strand.
ATCCTTCCAATTATAATTATCCCGAACCCATGCGCGTATGGCCCGAGAAAATGAACAAAAGAGGAGATGTGTTTTTTAGTTTCAGTCCAACGCGCAATACCGACTGGCCGTTGCAACCGGGCAGGTCGTATGTTTTAAAATACAGGATGTTATTATACGACGGCAGCATCACGCGCGACCAGGCAGAAAAAGCATGGAAGAGTTTTGCGAACCCACCGAAGGTGGAAGTAACGCTTGTGAAGAAAAATGGCAATTGAAAAAACAGATATGAAGAAAACTATTGAACGAAGGTGTTATTTGTTAGTGGCATTGTTATTAATCACTGCCGCATCATTGCCACTGGCAATACGCGCGCAGGGAAAGGTGAAGTGGAAAAATATCAATGTGCTTATTTACACAAAGAACGGAAAGGGATATGTTCACGATAACATTGCTTCGGCGGTGCGGGCGATTAAAGAGATGGCTGCGCAGAAAGGATTTCACGCAGACGTGTCGGATGACCCTTCGGTTTTTACCGACGACAACCTAAAAAAATATGATGCACTGATCTTTACCAGCACCAACAACGACGTGTTCGATAATGATGCTCAGAAAGTGGCCTTTATGCGATACACGCAGGCGGGCGGCGGCTTCGTGGGCATCCACTCTGTTACCGGCACCGAGCGCAAATGGGAATGGTTCAAGCGGCTGGTGGGCGGCACCTTTGTACGGCATGCGAAGTTTCAGAAATTCAGCGAGATCATTATCGACAAAAATAATCCTTCCACTGCGCCATTACCGCAACGTTGGGAGGGTGAGGATGAATGTTATTACATCACTACCATCAACCCGGATCTGCATGTATTGGCTGTGCATGATCTCAACACTGTAAACGACGATAAGAAGCCGGTGATCTATGGCAATGCTTTCCCTTCGGTATGGTGCCATGAATTTGACGGCGGGCGCCAGTGGTACACGGCATTGGGCCATAGTAAAGAGAGATACAGCGATCCTCTTTTCAGGCAGCATATTTTAGGAGGCATAGAATGGGTGGTACAGGGTAACACGAAACTGGATTATTCAAAGGCACATGCAAAGAGCCCTGACGATCCGCTTCCTTATTAAATCAACATTATTCATTGCAGAAAACCATATGAAACAATTCAATTTATCATCATCGCGCAGAAAATTTTTAAAGAACAGCATTAAAGCTACTGCCGGCACCATTGCATTGGCGAATATTCCGAGCATTGTTCCCGCCAGCGTATTCGGGAAGAATGCTCCAAGCAACAGGATAAACGTCGGTGCGATCGGTACCGGCCGTATCTCGACAACGCACGACATCCCCGGAGTGTGGAACTATGAAAAGGCGCACATCGTTGCCGTTTGCGATCTCGACAGCAACCGGGTAAAGCAGGCGAAAAAACTGGTGGACGACCATTACGCCAAAAAAACAGGAAAAAATTACGACGGCGTGAAGATGTATGACGATTACCAGGAGCTGCTGAACAATAAAGATATTGACGCCGTGCTCATCAGCACACCCGACCACTGGCACGTGCTGCCCGCCATTCATGCGTGCAGGGCAGGGAAAGATATTTATATGCAAAAACCCGCCTCGCTCACCATAGAAGAAGGGCGCATGCTGAGCAACGAGGTGCAAAAATCCGGGCGCATATTCCAGATAGGCAGCCAGCAGCGCTCCATGCCGCAATTTAAAAAAGCATGTGAGCTGGTGCGCAACGGAAAGATTGGCAAGGTGCACACCATTTATGTTGGACTGCCGGTAGATGATCCCGGCCAGAGCACAAGGGAGAAGGAGATGCCTGTGCCGGCCAATCTCAATTACAACATGTGGCTCGGTTCAACGCCTGACGTGTTTTATACGGAAAAGCGTGTACATCCGCAGGATGGCGGCTATAGCCGGCCGGGTTGGCTGCGTTGTGAACAATTTGGCGCGGGCATGATTACCGGATGGGGCGTGCATCACTTCGACATTGTGAACTGGGGTATCGATACCGAGTTCACAGGTCCGGTGGAAGTGAACTGCTCGGCAGAATTTCCGCCGGCGGGCATGCTGTGGGATGTGCACGGCCCCTTCAAATCTGAATTTTCATTTGCCAACGGCGTGAAGGTTCATGCCAGCAACGACTATCCCAACGGGGTCAAATTCGTGGGCAGCGAAGGATGGATATTCGTAACCAGAGGAAACTATTCGGCAACTGCGAGCGACCCGGTTTCGAAGAACAAGAACAACAAGGCACTCGATGCGAGCGATCCGCGGATATTGACTTCGGAAATACCGGCCGACGGCGTTCATCTTTACGAAAGCAGGGAACACCACGCCAACTGGCTCGACTGCATTTTCACCAGGCAAACGCCTATAACGCCCATTGAGGTCGGTCACCGGGCATGCACGGTATGCCTTATCAACCATGCATCTATGAAACTCAAACGCAAATTATACTGGGACCCGGTAAAGGAGCGCTTTAAAAACGACGATGAGGCCAATACATTTTTGTCGAGGCCCCAACGCTGGCCCTACATAATTTCGTAGAATGAAACAGCTTAACAACATACTCTACGCAACCGCGTTGGCAATCCTCATAGATGGATGCGCCTCCGGGGATCAGGAACCGGCGACCGGGAAGCCGCCGGTTACCCTGATAACCCTCGATCCCGGTCATTTTCATGCTGCCCTGGTGCAGAAAAATATGATCGACAGGATCGATTCAAACGTTTACGTTTATGCGCCCGGTGGTCCCGAATTGAAGGCGCACCTCGACTTGATCAGCCGCTACAATGACCGCGCTGACAATCCAACCCGGTGGAACGAAGTCGTGTACACCGGCACCGATTTCGCCGAAAAGATGTTCACCGAAAAGAAGGGAAATGTTGTGGTGCTGGCAGGCAACAACAGGCAAAAAACTGAATTCATCCGGCGGTCTGTTGACTCGGGATTGAA
>CAMPGT010000262.1 GCA_946885665.1 uncultured Chitinophagaceae bacterium
TCAGAGAGTGGCGTCTAAAGGTTTTAACTTTTAACTTAAAACTTTCCTCAGATATCCTCTTCCCTTTCCAACATCAAAATCGCACTCTGCGGAACGATGTAATACTTCTCGTTTTCATAAAGCACTTCGGTGGCGCCGCTGAGCAGGAAAATCGCGAGATCCCCTTCCCTCGCCTGGAGCGGAACATATCTTACCTGCTCCTCTTTGGTCTTCCACGGCTCGTCCTCTACAGGCATCGGTATGGCATAACCGGGACCGGTTTTGATGATATAGCCCTGCTGTACCTTTTCGCGCTCCTGCACACCCGGCGGAAGATACAACCCTGTCTCCGTCCTTTCGTTGGGCTTCGCCAGCCGGATCAGCACCCTGTCGCCAATAACAATTAATTTCTTGAATGTATTTTCTGTTGTAACACGCATTGTATTTGAATTAGTCGGTAAAATTACGGCGGCAAACTTATTGCATGCTGAATAAAGACGACCTTGCCTCCATTCAGCAGGCGTTAACCACTGCGCTCGATTCCCGAAAAGATCATTTCGTTCATCCGCTGCAGGTGTATTATTCAAATATCGAAGATCCGAAAGCGAGAGTGTATGTTTCGGTGTGGACAACCTGCATCGAACCCAATGATTTTCTCAAAGCAAAAAATGAAGTGATAAAAACGGTGGCAGATGTATTAGAAAAGCAGCAGGCGCTGCAGTAACTATTGCTCCTGCTCCACGATTTTTACGGGCTCCGTGAAAGGCAGGCCGGTATTGAGTTGCAGCAACTGGTGAAAATATCGTGCGGATTCTTTTTCGGGGTTCACCAGGTCATACAAAGTAACTTTATCGAGGAAATTATCAACAATGTATTGCACCATCTGCCACAGCGAACGCGACGAACAATCCACCGAATGTGTACATATCTTCATCGCACCCGAATGTGTGCCGCAAAACTGCTGATCGAATAATTGTCCGCCCAGCCCCTTCAATACTTTGTTGATATTGATCTCGTAGGCCGGCAACGACAGCACATAACCGCCTTTATTGCCCGGCGTACTGTTCACAAATCCTTCCATCCTTAATATGCGCGCAAGTTTCGCCACATAATGGCTGCTCAATCCCTCAGCTTCACTGAGCTGGCGGATGCTCATACCCTCCCGGTCCTTGCACGATGCAATGCGGATGAGTATCCTTAAACCATATTCTTCCTGTGCTGTTATCTTCATAATCTTTTTTCGTTGTTCAAAGAAATCCCAGCTCAAGTTGTGCGGCCTCCGACATCATGCTCCTGTCCCACGGCGGGTTCCAGGTTACGGAAACGTGCACGTCGTTAACGCCTTCTATCGCACGAACCTTCTGGTCTACCTCGATGGGTAACGACTGGGCGGCGGGACAGCTCGGCGCCGTCAGCGTCATCACGATCTGCACATTATTCACAGGCAGCACATCCACTTCATAAACGAGTCCCAACTCGTAAATGTTCACGGGTATTTCGGGGTCATAAACGGTCTGCAGGACCTCTTTCACCTTATCCTTCAATTCATCTGTTCCTTTTAATTCTTCTGTGCTCATGTTGATGCATTTTGCAATTTATAAGCAAGCGCGTAATTCTTCATCTGCTTTACCATCGACAGCAACCCGTTCGACCGTGTTTGCGCCAGGTGGCTCATCATGCCGATGTCACGAATAAAATTCAACGGCGCGTTCACGATGTTGTCAGGTTGCTGGCCCGATAGTACACGGATCAGCATGCTGATCAGTCCCTTCACGATCACGGCATCGCTTTCGGCTTTGTAAAACACCCTGCCGTCTTTGTAATCAGCAACCAGCCAAACGGTAGACTGGCAGCCCTTTACTTTATTCTCGTCTTTTTTGTACTGGTCATCGAGCGGCAGCAGTTTTTTGCCGAGATCGATGATGTATTCATATTTATCGTCCCAACTGTCGAAAAGCGAAAACTCGTCAACAATTTCAGCTTCTATTTCTTCTATGCTTTTCTGTACGCTCATTGTTATAACAACATTTTGACGGCCCTGTTCAAACCTGTTATCAGCTCATCAATTTCTTCCTTTGTATTATACATGGCGAACGATGCCCGGGTGGTGCCCGGTATGCAATAACGGTCCATCAGCGGCTGCGCGCAATGGTGACCCGTACGCACCGCCACACCGCGGTTGTCGAGTAAAATGCCCAGGTCCTGCGGATGAATGCCGTCAATCACAAAAGATATCAGGCTCACTTTGTTCTTCGCCCTTCCGATGATCCTCAGGCCCGGTATCGCTTCCAGTAAACCCGTGGCATATTCAAGCAATTCATTTTCGTGCCGCCGAATTTTTTCTTTGCCCAGTTGATGGGTAAAATCAATGGCCGCTTTAAAAGCTATGGCATCAGCGATGTTGGGCGTGCCCGCTTCAAACTTATAAGGAAGATCGTTGTACGATATGTTGTCATAGCTCACTTCCCTGATCATTTCTCCCCCGCCCTGGTAAACGGGCATCGATTCAAGAAGCTCTTTCTTTCCATATAAAATACCCACGCCGGTAGGTCCGTATATTTTATGAGAAGAAAATGAGAAGAAATCACAATCCAGGTCCTGAACGTCTATATCAAGGTGCACGCTGGACTGCGCACCGTCAACGACCGCCACGGCGCCCACTTTATGTGCGGCGGCGATCATCTTCTTTACCGGGTTGATGGTGCCCAGCGCATTCGATGCATGAACGATGGAGAGGATCTTCGTTTTTTCGGTGAGCAGTTTTTCAAATTCATCCATCAGCAGTTCGCCATCGTCATTAACCGGAATGATTTTGAGGACGGCCCCTTTTTCCTGTGCAAGGATGTACCAGGGAACAATGTTCGAGTGGTGCTCCATGGCGGAGATGAGTATCTCATCGCCTTTATTGATATTTTGCCTGCCCCACGTTTGCGCCACCAGGTTAATGCCTTCGGTTGTGCCGCCGGTGAAGATGATCTGCTCCCTTGTGCCGGCATTAATGAACTTGTGAACCGTATCGCGGGTTGACTCGAATGCAGCCGTCGCCTCTTCTGCAAGAGTGTGAATGCCCCTGTGAATGTTGGCATTATAGTTTGAATAATAATTCACCAATGCGTCTATCACCACTTGCGGCTTTTGAGTGGTGGCAGCATTATCAAAATATACCAGCGGCTTTCCCTTCACCTCGCGGTTGAGGGCGGGGAAATGGCGGCGTATGGAATATACATCCAGGTCTTTTTCTATTGCGGGAGATTGAATCATAATGTTATAATTGTAGCCGTTCTGCAATCAATTCATCCACATAAGCACGGATCGGTTCTGGCTTGATATGTTCGAGCACATCCTTCGCAAAAGCATGTATGAGCAGCGAACGTGCAGTCTGTTCGCTGATGCCCCTCGAGCGCAGGTAAAACATTCCTTCTTCGTCGAGCCTTCCCACCGTACAGCCGTGCGAGCACTTAACATCGTCGGCAAAAATTTCGAGCTGTGGCTTCGTGTTCACTGTTGCAGTATCTGAAAGCAAAATATTCTTATTCGACTGAAAGGCGTTGGTTTTTTGTGCGAGGCGTTCGACAAATATTTTTCCGTTGAAGACGGCCGTGGCCTGGTCATCAATGATGCCTTTGTACAGTTCGTTGCTGAAGCAGTTGGGGCTGATGTTGTCAACCACCGTGTGGTTGTCGGTATGCGTCTTGCCTTTGAGAAAATAAAGTCCGTACATGTGCGATTCGCAGTTGTCTGCAGCCATCGCAATGCCGAGGTTATTGCGTACGATGCCGCCGTTAAGCGAAACAGTAACGGAATGCACGAAACTCTTGCTCACCTGTTTGAAGTACGTGGTAGTTACCTCGTGCGTGTACGCAGCGTCGTTCTGAATTTTGCAATACTCCACGCGTGCATCCCTTTCCACCACCACCTCCATTACCTGGTTGGTAAAGCTTTCGCAAAGTCCGATGGTCGCATACGTTTCGACGATCTGCACCTCTGCATTTTCGGCAATGTGTATAAGGGTGCGCGGCTGCGCCAGGATGTTGAGCGTACGCGCATCGGTGATATTATAGATGTAAACAGGATGTCCGGTGGTCTTGCCGCGCTTTACATGAATATAAACGCCTTCCTGCATAAAGGCGGTGTTCAACGCATGGATGCCGTCCTTCACATATTTACCGCTGAAGCCAAGATTTTTTGCCACAACGTCGCGGTGCTGTTCATGCAGAGTGGCATCGTGGAGGCTCAGCACTTCGAGTTCGGGTGAGCGTACCATGGAGAGAGACGGCGAAAATTCCCCATTCACAAATACGAGTGCGTTAGCATCGTCGTGACCGGGCAAATGATATGCGGCAACATCAGCGGAAGTGATACCAACGTTGCGTGCGATATCAAATTCTTTGTTGAAAAGTGTGCCGATGCGTGTGTACTTCCACTCTTCATTCTTGGAAGTGGGCACGCCCATTTTATTGAACGCATCAAAAGCGTGCTGGCGCATGGTGGCGAGATGCCCGTCGTTGTGCTGCGACTGCAATTTTCCGAAACGTTCCGTTATATTTTCAATGGTGTTCATTCTGTTAATTTACTTGTAGCTTATGCTTCCTGTCCTTCGTTCACTTCGTTTTTAATAAAGTCATATCCTCTTTCTTCGAGTTCGTAGGCAAGTTCTTTAGAGCCCGACTTAACAATCCGTCCATTATATAATACATGAACAAAATCAGGAATGATATAATCGAGCAGGCGCTGGTAGTGGGTTACCACGAGCACGGCGTTGTCTTTATTGCGCAGTTTGTTGACGCCGTTGGCGACGATGCGGATGGCGTCTATGTCAAGGCCCGAATCCGTTTCATCGAGGATGGCCAGCTTGGGTTGCAGCATCGCCATCTGGAAAATCTCATTACGCTTTTTTTCGCCACCCGAAAAACCTTCGTTCAGGGGGCGGCTGAGCAGTGACTGGTCCATATTCATCAGCGCCATTTTTTCTTTCATCAGCTTAAGGAACTGAACGGCGTCGAGAGATTCGAGTCCCCTGTATTTTCTCACTTCATTCACGGCCGTCTTAATAAAGTTGGTGGTGGTGAGCCCTGCAATTTCAATGGGATACTGAAAGGCGAGGAACAAACCTTCGCCGGCTCTTTTTTCGGGAGCCAGTTCAAGCAGGTCTATTCCGTCAAATTCAACGGATCCTTCAATCACTTCATAATCCTGACGTCCTGCAAGTACGGAGGCGAGTGTGCTTTTTCCCGATCCATTAGGGCCCATGATGGCATGAACCTCACCGGCTTTAATATCCAGGTTGATTCCGTTTAATATCTTCTTTCCTTCAATTCCGGCATGCAGGTTCTTTATTGAGAGCATATTTAGAGTGTTTTATATTTAAAGTTCTTGTTCGGCAATGGGCAATAGGCAAT
>CAMPGT010000263.1 GCA_946885665.1 uncultured Chitinophagaceae bacterium
GCAATGGGCAATGGGCAATGGGCAATGGGCAATGGGCAATGGGCAATGGGCAATGCCTGCGAGTCTCGCAAAGCCGCGAAGAGGTGCGCAAAGCCGCGAAGAGTGTGCAAAGCCGCGAAGAGTGTGCAAAGCGTTTCCCCCGCTGGCGGGGGTGGCGCGAAGCGCCGGGGGTGGACAACACGCAAAGCTTTGTCAAACCAAATTTAACCAGCGCAAACAAAATTGCGGATTGCCGTTTGCAGTTTGCCGGCTTTTCTTTGTACCTCATGCAAGAATCTCATTAATGACCCTGCCCGATACATCCGTGAGGCGGAACGGACGGCCCTGGTAGTCGTAGGTAAATTCTTCGTGGTTGAACCCCAGTTGATGCAATATCGTTGCCTGTACATCAAAACTGCTCGTCTTGCCGCTCACGGTAGTGTAACCAATTTCATCAGTTTGTCCGTAGCTGAATCCTTTTTTGATACCGCCTCCGGCCATCCAGATGGTATAAGCATCCGTATGATGATCGCGGCCCAGGTAAGGGTTCACCGTGCCATTGCGGCGTTCCTGCATTGGCGTACGGCCGAACTCGCCTGCCCACACCACGAGTGTTTCCTCCAGCAGGCCCCTTTGCTTGAGATCGAGTATCAAGGCCGTCATCGCCTTGTCGATGGACCGGTATTTATTCAATATACCCAGGTTGAGCGCGTTGTAGGCGCCGTCGCCGTGTGCATCCCATCCCCAGTCGAACAACTGCACGAACCTGACGCCTTTTTCCACGAGCCTCCTGGCCAGCAGCACATTGTTCGCGAAACACGTTTCACCCGGTTTCGTGCCGTACATTTCGTGTATGTATGCGGGTTCATTATTGATGTTCATGACTTCCGGCGCGGTGATCTGCATCCTGTAAGCCATTTCATATTGCGATATCCTCGATAAAATTTCAGGATCCTCATATTCTTTGTACTCCTGCCTGTTGACGTCGTTGATGGCATCGATAGAGGCTTTCCTCAGATCGCGACTCATGCCGTCGGGATCATTGATGAACAGTACCGGGTCGCCTTCCGACCTGCACTGCACGCCCTGGTAAACGGAGGGTAAAAAGCCGCTTCCCCATACTGTCTTTCCTGCATCGGGGTTATTGCCGCCACTGGTGAGTACAACAAATCCCGGAAGGTTCTGGTTCTCTGTTCCCAATCCATAAGTAACCCAGCTACCAATGCTCGGCCGGCCTATACGCGGTGATCCGGTATGCACCAGCAACTGCGCCGGGGCGTGGTTGAACTGGTCGGTGGTCATACCCTTCAAAAAAGACACTTCGTCGGCAATGGTACAGAAGTGCGGAAGATGATCGCTGATCCAGGCACCGCTTTCCCCCCTTTGCTTAAAGGTGGCCTGCGGTCCCAGCATTTTCGGAACACCCGTAATGAAGGCAAACTGTTTCCCTTCCAGGAAAGACTGTGGACAGTCCATGCCGTTCATTTTCGTGAGTTCCGGTTTAAAGTCGAACAGCTCGAGCTGCGACGGCGCACCTGCCATATGCAAAAAGATCACACTTTTTGCTTTACCGGGAAATTGGGGCGGCTTGGGCAGGAGCGGATGCGCGGCGTCGAAGGCCACTTTGTATCCGGGAGAGCTGCTGCGGCCTGAGCAATTGCCGAGGAGTGCACCCATCGCCAGTGCGCCGAGGCCCATCGCGCTTTCTTTAATAAAATGCCTGCGCGTATGCGCCTGCAGTGCATGAGCCTGCGCTTCTTTCACCAGTTTTTGTATATGCAGATCTTTCCGGGTCATGCGTTAATTTTTTGTAATTACTTCATCCAGGTTCATCATGGCATTGGCCACCACTTTCAATGCTGCCTGCTTTCGCATTTCATCACTCACTGCAATGTTATTTTCTTCTTTATCGTCATCTTCTCCGGTGTTCACAACAAATTTTATGGTGGCGGAATCGTCTTTTTTGAATGACGCTAGCGCTTCATCATACAAATTTCTCAGCACGACAAGTTTCTCCGCAGGTATTTTCCTGAACAGCATGAGCTCATAGCCATGCGCAATTTGTTTCTTCACGTCATCACCTGCCTCTTTCTTCATTCGCTGCGCGAAATGAGCAGCCATGTCGAGAAATGCGGAATCATTCAGCGTTACCAACGCCTGCAACGGTGTGTTGGTGCTGATGCGCCTCGGCGTGCACGCGATGCGCGGTGTGCCGTCGAAGCTGATGATGGAAGGATATGTACCGGTTCTTTTGATGTAGGTGTACACCGAACGCCTGTACTTGTCTTCACCCTTGCTCACCTTCCAGCTCTCGGAATTGTACGGGTTGCTCCAAATTCCTTCCGGCTGCCACGGCATTACTCCCGGGCCGTACATTTTATCGCTCATGAGCGCACTGATGCAGAGGTGCTGATCCCTCAGTTGCTCCGCTCCCAGCCGTAGCCGCGGACCTCTGGCATAATAATGATTGGCCGGATCTTTTTCTTTCAACTCCTCATTCGTATTCGAGCGCTGGCGGTAGGTGGCACTCATCACCAGTTCCTTCACCAGTTTCTTAAAACTCCATTTATAATCGTTCATAAATTTCCAGGCATAGTGATCCAGCAGTTCACGATGCGTGGGCAGACTTCCCTGCGTTCCAAAATCCTCTACCGTTTCCACGATGCCGGTACCAAACAGTTGCTCCCATGCACGGTTGACCATCGTGCGCGAAACAAGCGGGTTGCGTTTGTCCGTGAGCCACATGACAAGGCCCCTTCGGTCGGCGGGCGCATTGGCGGGCATGGCAAAGGCCAGCGACTTCGGAACATGCGGCTTCACTTCCTTGCCCAAGGTAAGCCGGTTGCCTCTTTCGAAGACATGTGTTTTCCTCATCATTGAAGGGGGATTTTCTACCATTACCGGCGTTGTTTCCACATCTTTTGTATTCAAAAGATCCCAATACATTTTCTTGTATTCTTCATATCCCGCTTTGCCTTTCCCCGGAAACGCTTCCATGAACGCCACCCATTCCACTACAAAAAGATCCCTAGCCCTTGCAGGCTTTCCGCTATTATTAAGGGAAAAATAGAGGTCATGTTTTTGATCGTCGGCGGTTACCGGGAAAACAATCAACTTTTTTTCATCCGTCGCACCAATGTTCACCTTACCGATTACCGGGCCCTTTTCATCATCATAGTGAACAACGATATCTCCGCCCGCCTTCGACCATATTCGCAACATCACCTGCTGCACATTTTTCAGGTCAATGTTCCGGAAGAAGAAACCGGAACGATTATGCAGGCCCACCTCGCCGTTATTACCGCTGATGTAACCGTTCCTAATGGAATCTGCCGCAGTTGATGTGTTCACCACCGGCTGCCATGTTTTCAAAAATAATTTTACCGCTTTTGCAGACTCCGGCGATCCTTGTTCCTTTACCCAGTTCACTACTTTGTCAAGTTTCGACAACTGTTCCTTATCGTACGATCTTAAATAAGGAAATTCATTGGGATACAGGTCCTCATCCCTCGAATTGTTGAAATAAGCCACGAAGCTGTAGTATTCGTCGTGCCGGAAAGGATCGTAAGGATGACTGTGGCATTGCACGCAGGAGAAGGTGGTGCCCAGTACTGCTTCCCAGGTGGTGTTGACCCTGTCGAGCACCGCTGCCGTCCTGAATTCTTCGTTGTTGGTGCCGCCTTCATCATTTGTCATCGTATTCCGGTTGAACGCGGTAGCAATGTATTGCGCATCGGTGGGGTTGGGAAGGAGATCACCGGCTATCTGTTCTTTTAAAAAGACATCATAAGGTTTGTCTTCATTGTACGCTTTAATCACCCAATCCCTGTACTTCCAGATGTCGCGGTTGTGATCGGCTTCATAACCTTTGCTGTCGGCATACCGCCCAAGGTCGAGCCACATTGTCGCCCAGCGTTCTCCAAAATGCGGCGATGCAAGCAGTGAATCGACTAATTCCTCATACGCGTTCCCGTTGTTGTTCGACAGGAATTTTTTAGCAACCGGGGAAGAAGGATACATGCCAATGACATCAAGACTCACTCTTCGCAGAATCGTGGGTTTGTCGGCCATCGCCGACGGCTCGAGTTCCATTTCTTGAAGCTTGTTGTAGATGTAACGGTCCACATCATTGATGACCCAGTCGTTGTCGACAGACGGCACTTCTACCGGCTTTACCGGCAGGTAGGCCCAATGATCGCCCCATTTTGCTCCCTGGCGGACCCACCGCGTCAGGATCGATATTTCTTCCTTGCTTAACGGTTCGTGTTTGTACGGCATTCTCTCTTCCGGATCATTATAGTTGATGCGCCGGATCATTTCACTTTCATCGGGCTTGCCGGGAACGATGGCATATTTGCCCGACTCGGTTTTGGCCAGCGCATCTTCCCTGAACAGCAGGCTGAATCCGCCCTTCGCCTTCACGCCGCCGTGACACGTAATGCATTTACTGTTAATGATCGGCTTCACATCGGTGCTGTAGTCCACTAACCTCTCCGAAGACGTAAAATGAACGAGGACAATTGTAAGTGCAACCAGGGCGGCAACCGTGAGTAATTTCTTTCTTTTGAAAAAGTTCATATCTGCAGCAAGACTCTCGTTTAGTGGCTTAAATTACGAATATTTCAACGAAGAATCCTGCTGCCGAAGCGAAATTGCCCGCGTTTTTTAATTGTAAATGTATTTTAGACGTTTAATGCTCAGGATCAGGGAGTCAGCGATGCGCCAGGTCATCGGCTCTTTTAACCAGATCAATGAATTCCCTGCGGTATCCTTCTGCGTCCTCGTCCAGTGCGCCGGCCGCCAACGCTGCCGCGTGCGAATATTTCGATGCCTGCTTAAACTCAGAATCCGACACCAGCATCCCAAATTCCGCCACTGCGATGGCGAAGCGGAAATTGGAAGACAACTCACTTACTTCCCTCAGGTTCGCCTTTACAGGATATTCGATCAACCGGCTCTTGTCGCCATCGGGTGCTTTGTACCTGAATTTAATCGTCATCATCTCATCCGTATTACGGTTTACCGGCGTGTGTTTTTTCTGATACTTAAGTGCATCTGTTTTTTCGATCCACTTATCTTTTACGCCCACCGGAATTATTTCATACAACGCGGTAACGGTGTGGCCGCTGCCAATTTCGCCGGCATCTTTTTCGTCATTGTTAAAATCTTCTTTGTTCAACATTCGGTTCTCATAACCAATCAACCTGTAAGCCTGCACTTTTGCGGGGTTGAATTCCACCTGTAACTTTACGTCTTTAGCAATGGTAAACAGTGTTCCGCCAAACTCGTTCACCAGCACTTTTTTTGCTTCCGACAGGTTGTCGATATAAGCGTGATTGCCATTTCCTTTATC
>CAMPGT010000264.1 GCA_946885665.1 uncultured Chitinophagaceae bacterium
AAAGCCAACCGGTTCGCCCGTAATCAACGAAGTGAGTGCGGACCTGAAATTGGACCGCAATCTCTTTCCCAGCCCGTTCTCCAAAACGAGCGTCACAACCCAGCCGCCCGGTTTAACGACTGCTGCCAGCTTATCGAAAACCAGATCGATATCCGGGATGCAGTTCATCACCGCAAAATTCGCAAGCACCGCGTCCACCCGCCTTTCCAGGGGAAATGAAGGCGTCCAGGCCCTGAAATCGGATTCGTTGTCATCTAGAAAAAGAATAGACGCATCCGGCAGTTCGGCCCTGCTTCTTTTTATGGCAATCTCCCGCATGGCGGGCGACGGCTCACAAAAAATTACATGATACCTCCGGTTAGCGAGCCACTTGCTGTCCTGCCCCGTACCACCACCAAAATCGATGATGCACCCGCCTCTCACCAAAGACGTAAATACCTCGGCCACCCTCGACCGTACCGCCGCGTTGGCGGCATCCTCTTCCAGGATGGCATCATAGCCGGTCGCTATTGCATTGTAGTAAGCGATATTTTGCCTGGTGATCTCGGTATGGCTGGCCATGCGTGCGGCTTCGTTGTTTATAAAATTATCCAATTATGGTATATTGTCCATTCTGAACACGAACAGACATGCGGATCGTTTTCCTAAGCTATAATTTTTCTGCCGACATTCATGATCCGCAACAATGGTTTGAGAGGATAAAATATTACCGCGGATGGCTTGAATGCCTCGCTGCAACCAATACCGTTTTTCGCATAGATGAGATCAACTACCTCGGGCACGCTGTTCATAACGGTGTAGAATATTGCTTCGTGAAGGGAAGAAGAAAAAAACATTTTCCTGTTGCGCTCAACCGTTTCGCGGCATCAAAGAAACCCGATGTGGTGGTGGTGAGCAGCTTTTTTTATCCGTGGCAGGTAATACTGTTGCGAAAAACGCTGGGCAGAGCAGTGGCCATCATCGTACAGAACCACGCCGAACGGCCCTTCGCGGGTCCCAAAAAATACCTGCAGCGAATAGCTTCCCACAGGGTCAATTACTTTCTCTTTACCTCCGCTGAAACCGGCGCCGCCTGGGTGAAAAACGGAAACATCCATTCCGCTGAAAAGATAAAGGAACTGATGGAGGTTTCGTCTGCATTTGAACCTGCCGGTAAAGATATCGCGAGGCAACAGACAGGCGCCCACGGATCGCCGATATTCTTGTGGGTGGGCAGGCTCAACCAAAACAAGGACCCGCTCACCGCCGTACGCGCCTTTCTTCACTTTGCCGCACAACAACCAACTGCAAAACTGTATATGATTTTTCAGTCGGATGAATTACTTCCCGACATCAAAAATATCCTCCCTCGCGATTCTTCTGCCGTGGTGCTTGTGGGCAACGTGCCGCATGATGATCTGCAGTCATGGTACAACAGCGCCGATTATTTCCTGGCAGCATCGCATCACGAAGGCAGCGGCACGGCGCTTTGCGAGGCAATGAGCTGCGGGTGCATACCGATCGTCAGCAACATCCCTTCTTTCAAAACCATAACCGGCGATTGCGGCATATTGTTCGAAAAAGGAAGTGTATCGTCGCTGCTAACCGCGCTGCAGCAAACGGTAGGCATCAATACCGAATTATGGCGCGCGAAGGTTTTGGAACACTTCAAAAACAATCTCTCTTTCGCGGCCATCGCCGGTCATTTTGAAAAGCTGCCGGCGCTATCATAAAGTGCCAGCACCCGGCTACAGGTTTCTTCTATTGAACAGGCGAGCACGCTCGCGTGGTCGGTGTTTTTCTGGGATAAAATGTTCACCACCACATTCAGCATTTCTTCTTTCGACGCCACCACATGCTGGTGAGCGAACGGATGCCGCATGGGACTGAAAAATCCAACCACGTGTGCGCCCGCATACAACGCTTCCGCGTAAACAGTAGGAAAACCCTCATAGGAAGAAGGATGAAGCAATATTTTCGATCGCTGCATAAGACAAAGCACTTCGGCATGTGTTGTTTCATCGAGGAGGTCAATGTTGGCCTGGAGGCCGGCGTTCCATATTTGATCGATGAGGCGGTCCCGTTCGGGACCCTTGCCGCAGATCACGGCTTTTACCTGTGGAAACGTTTTTGCCACACCGGCAATTATTTCAATAAACACGTCGTAGCGCTTTAAGGTAATCAGCGACCCCACCCCAATGATATCTATGGTACGCGCCTGCTTCCGCATGGAAAATTCGGCGGCATCAACGCCGGGCACAATGACGTGTGCCGGTCTGATGCGATAATTCCTGTGCAATTCATCTGCAAGAAAATCCGACAGTGCAATGAGTTCGCCCGCCGTCGGTTTTACCCTGTTGACATAACGGTTGCCCTGCCGGGCATCCTGTCCCATCAGCCACGTGAACGCCGGCAAACCATATTTTCGCGCGAGGTACGTACCGATCAAACTGCACTCGCCGAGCCAAAAATTTAAAAGGCCGGCCACGTCATGCGCCCTGGCCATCTTCCTGAATTTTCTGTTGACGCGCCACCAGACAAACAACCGGCTCAGCTTACCTCTTTCTCTTCCATTGAAGGGATACACCGTTACGCCGTGCCAGTGGTAGGGAACGGATGAAAAGGGATATTGAAACGCAAACACGATCACCTTCAGGGCCGGATGCTGCTTTTGCAGGGTTTTGACAAACAACTGCGGAAACGGAAGGCAGGTGCCATCCTGTTCATTCGCCGGAAAACCGGGAATGAGAATGACGAACGTTTTCTTATCCTTCTCCATTCAAACTGATTTTCTTGTTGCAGTAGGAAAGGGCGGCAGCGTTGTGTGTGATGAGGAAGACAATCTTATGTTGAGCGGCAATCTTCTTCAGTTGTTCCAGCATCTCGTGTTCGGCGCATGGGTCGAGTTCATTGAAGGGTTCATCGAGCACCAGCAGGTCGAATTCTTTATACAGGGCGCGCGCCAATGCCAATCGCTGGCGTTGCCCGCCACTCAGGTTCCTTCCGCTTTCTGCAATTAGTGTGTGCGCGCCAGCAGGCAATATCGTATCGAGTCCGGTAATGTGCACAGCACTCTCGAGCTTTTGATGATCGTGACCTGTTTCCTCCAGTGTAATATTTTCCACTGCGGGCCCGTGCACGAAAAAGGCGTCCTGCCGTACATAGGCTACGCGGTTCCAAAAACTTTTACGCGCTTCTGCGTCGCTCATTTTGCCGTTTATCGAGATGCTTCCACCTTGCGGAGCAATAAATCCCAATAGCAGGTTGATGAGCGTTGTTTTTCCGTAGCCCGACATTCCCGTTATGCCCAGCACATCGCCGGTCTCGGCTTTGAAGGATACATTGGATAATATTTTTTTAGCCGGATAGTCAAAGCACACCCCTTCGAACTTAACCGACCGGATATGTTCCTGCGTAAGTGTCCTTTTGTGCGAACCGGATGCCGGTGGCGCCAAATCAACAGTGGTGAAGGCATAACTTTTCAGTTGACTGGTGATATTCGTCATCTTCACTACGCCCGGAATGATTTTGTACGCGGCAATCATCAATGCGCCAATGGTTTCGAGGGCAATGGCACTGCCCGCTGCAAAAAACCGGTGAATCACGATCAGTGCGAGTAATCCAAATACGGCAAATACCTCCATCAATCTCGACGGGATATGCTGGATCACCAGCCGCTGTGCGAGGTAGTGATTCAGTTGCTGCTGCGAGCGGTGGTAGCGATCTACAAAAAAATCATTCTTCAAATAAACATTGCTTTCAACAAAAGCATTGAGCGCTTCCTGCAAATATTGAATCACCTTTTCGCCGGCCCTTTTTTCGTGTCTCCGGCCGGCTTCCAGTTTTCGTTTCATGAAAATGGAAAGTATCCACATGCAGGGAATAAGTATCGCAGCTAATAGCAATACCAGCCATGGATCATACAAGGCAATGGCGATAATGGTGATCAATATCAGCACGAACTGGCTGAACAGTTGTTGCAATCCGTTAAGCACATAATGGCAAAATTCTATGGGTTGTTGCCGCACCTTTCGATTGACTACGGATGAATCGAGGTGCACAAAATTTTCATAGGGTCCGAACAGGTATTGCACGAGATTGTCTTTCGATATGCGCGACGCTACATCATACACAAAATAATATTGCTTCCTTGCGACGAAAACGCCAAGCAGGTTTTTGAGCGTGTACAGGAAGAAGAAAGATACGATCGGCAACAAACCATCATTTCCAAACAACGAAAAGATAGCAGCCGTTTGCATGGAGCGGCCCTGCGTGTAAAACGCTATTACAAAGAATAATCCCGCAAGAAAAGCGATATCGAGCAGGCTGACGATCACATCCGCCACCGCGAGCTTCCATAAATACCGCTTTTCCCTGTTGTTAAGAATGATGAAAACTTTTGCAGGTATTGTCTTCAAATTCATCCCTTTAGTAATACGGGATGCTCTATGCCGGGGTTGCTTTTTTTAGTTGTCAATTACCGGCCCTTTAATCTATTAACGATAGCAAAAGAGGTAATCATAACAAATAGACAACAAAATCAGCGCATGCTTTCTTTCAAACGATGATAATCTATCTCATCAAACAATTTCAATATTTTCTGCTGAAGATAATCAGGATCACTTTCAAAGGCACCGAGATGCGTCCATTTATAATAAACGATGATCACTTGTGCACCTTTTGAACCCGGCGCCACATCAAAATAACCAGGATTGACTTTGTACAAGGCATCTCCCTCCCTGCGGCCGACAGGCGAAAGCGATTCCAGAGAACCGAAATCCCCTTTTTCGATAACCCTGGCCGGAGCATTCGCTTCCGAGGGCGTCATGGCGCTCATCACACTTTTCAAGTGCGTGCGCTCCGTCTCTAACTGGCTAATCTTCTCCCTTGCCTGCGCTACCTGGCCGTTCATGGTAGTGATCGTAGCTGCCAGAACATCCTTGATCGAGTTGTCTACCCCGTTTGCAATCGTCTCCTTTGTTTCTTTTATATTCTTTTGTATGTCGGCGATTGTTGCCTTCCAACTTTTTATATTGAATTCATTTTTGGCCACGAGGTAGTCCATGTAATTCCTGCGGGTAAAGGGTATGAAGACAGGCCTGTTGTTCGCTTTGATGATACGAATAGGTTGGCTGGGTACCGAGTGTGGATGGCCGTAATAACGGTAGTTGATCTCAATATAATCCTCCGTCGAATCTGTAACCGGTATTTCTTCAAAGAAATCGGGAATGTTCAGCTCTGCACAATCATGCGAATAACTTCCCTGCTGGTGAGTAA
>CAMPGT010000265.1 GCA_946885665.1 uncultured Chitinophagaceae bacterium
CCCTTTGGGTAAACTTAAAAGTTAGAACTGAAAACGTTTCACGTCTCACGTTTCACGTCTCACGTTTCACGTCTCACGTTTGCCCATTGCCCATTATTTCCCTCCTCCCCTCTTATACTGCAACATCCACTCATACATATTCTTTCCCCCTTCCCGGTAGTCGGGATCGTAGGCTTTTGTCCAGGAATTATGCGTGCCGCCGGGCCAAACGCTATAACGTGCCTTTACGGCCGGTCCGTGGCTGTTGATCTGGTTCACATAATCAATGGTATAAGAGGCAGGTACCACGTCGTCGCCCTTGTAATGAAATGCCCAAACGGGGAGATCAAACGAGGCGATTTTGGCAGCACGCTTCGGATCGGGCCACGACCCACCGCAAATCGGTGTAATCGCCGCTACTGAATTACCGTATGCAGACGAAAACTCCCAGGTAACACCGCCTCCCATACTTAAACCGGTTACGTATATGCGAGAAGTGTCAACACGGTATTTTTTCAGCATGTATTGCAGCACATCGTACACCTGGGCGTTAGTGGGGCGCTTTTTAAACTGGGGAGAGACCACGATAAACGAAAAGTGTTCGCCGTTCACCTCAAAGCTGGCCGGGAACGCTTTCTTGTGGATGAGCCAGGGCAGGCCGGTGCGAATCATATTTTTCAATTGCGTGGTACCATTTCCGACTTCACCGATGCCGTGAATGAACAGGATCATCGGGTAGCTTTTGGAAGTGGAATCGTATCGCGCAGGCAATGCTTCGTAATAACCACCGCACACTTCATTTACATTCGTGGAAATGGCCGTATTGATAGCAGGCGCCGTTTCAACAACACTATTGGCAGCACTGAAGCGGGAAGTAGAAAGCGTTTTTTTGCAGGATGAAAATACGAATAGGGTCATGGCAGCACAAGCCAGTAACCTGAGGGCCGGATTTTGCATGGGATTCGGATTTGGACGGGTGCATAACGCGCTGTGAAGGAGGAAAATTGTGTCCCTTTCAGGTTTCGTACCTTTGCCTCAAATCATATATCAATGAAAGTAGTGATCGTAGGCGGCGGGTTCGCTGGACTGAACCTCGCTAAGAAGTTGATCCGCAATGATGATTTCCAGGTTACCCTTGTAGATAAGAACAACTATCATTTTTTCCCTCCTCTTCTCTACCAGGTATCCACTTCCTTTATCGAACCATCGAATATCAGCTATCCGTTCAGGAGAATGTTTCAGAAGAAGGCAAATTTTCGTTTTCACCTCGGTTGCCTCACGAACATTGACACTGAAAACAATATCGTGGAGACGGACACCGGCGATGTGGAATATGATGGCCTGGTGCTCGCAATGGGTACCGAAACGAATTACTTCGGAATGGAAAACGTGAAGCGAAATGCGCTTCCCATGAAATCGATCGATGACGCGCTCAATATCCGAAATCATATCCTCATCAATCTTGAAAAAGTCGTTCGCCTCAGCAACGGTCCGGAAAGGGAAAAGCTGCAGAATATTGTTATCGCCGGCGGCGGTCCCACGGGCGTCGAAGTTTCGGGAATGCTTGCGGAAATGCGTAAGAATATTTTAAGGAAGGACTATCCTGAATTGAAAAACCTGAGAGGCAATATTTACCTGATCGATGCTTCGCCAACACTGCTCGGGCCCATGTCGCAAAAATCGCAGGAAGAAGCACACAAAGTATTGAAAGATCTTGGTGTGAAAATAATACTCGACACGGCGGTGAAAGATTATGACCATGGATTGGTGATGCTTGCTAATGGGGAAACCATTCCGGCGGCAACTGTTCTTTGGACATCGGGTGTAATTGCGCGAAAAGTGCCCGGCATCCCGGCGGAAAGTATCGGACGTGGCAGACGGATCATCGTGGATGAATTCAACAAAGTAAAAGGAACAGAAAATGTTTATGCCATCGGCGACATCTGCTATCAAACTACAGATCCTGAAAATCCGGGCGGTCATCCACAACTTGCGCAGGTAGCCATTCAACAGGGAAAACACCTGGCTGAAAATTTAGAAAGACTGAGGGAAAAGGAGCCGATGAAACCTTTCCGCTATCATAACAAGGGAACGATGGCCATCATTGCCAAGTATAAAGCGGTTGTTGACCTGCCGAGAGGTTTTTTTAAAGGATTCATCGCCTGGCTCGTGTGGTTGTTCATTCACCTGATACCCATTGCGGGCTACCGAAACAAATTCAAGCTTGCGGCGAACTGGATGTGGTCATTCATCAGTAACGACCCCACGCTGCGCCTCATCATCCGTCCGAAAAAAGAGGCCATGGAAGTATTGCGGGAAGAGGGGAAAGATTAATCATCGTCTCCTGCTCCGCCACCACCTTCAGGTCTGCCCTGGCGTTGGTTGAACATGTTGAAGTCGCGTTTTCCGAAGCGGTAAGAGAAGGTCACCCTGAAATTGCGCACTCTCCATCTACGGTAAGAATCCTGGTAGAAGTTTTCTGTATCGTAGATCTGTCCCCAACGGTCGGTGTTGAAGATGTCGTTAACGGCTAACGTTATGCTTGCTGCCCTGTTTTTAAGAAATTGTTTCTTTATGGCAAAGTCGGTGTCGAACTGTTCCTTATTTCGTCCCTGCGGAATCACTTCTCTCGACTCGTATTCTGCCGTAAGCTGCGTGGTCAAATCTTTAAAGAATCCGCTGGAGGCCGCAAACTTGTAATTAAATATCAGTTTCGATTCCCAGTTGAAGCCCTGGTTGCTCAGGTTAAGGTCGCCCACTACGGCTTTCACTTTACGATACTGGAGGTTGATATTCGGGATCAGCTCAAAGTTGCCGATGTTCTGATTGAGGGTGAACTCGGCTCCCATCCTGTTGGTAAACTGCGCGTTGATGAACGTGTTGAGGATGGCATTCGGATCGATCGCCGCATTATTGAGCTGCTTGAACTGCTCGGAAGTGATGGTGTCGCTGAACTGCGTGATGTCGTGCTGGTTGTTCCTGAAATACAGTACACCGAGAAAATTGCCTGTTCCGTAGCGGTGGTTATAATTGAATTCAAATGAATTGGTGTATTCCGGACGCAGTGCGGGGTTACCCTGCCTGATATTCAACGGGTCGTTGATATCGATGAAGGGATTCAGTTGCCAGAAGTTGGGCCTCCGTATCCTTCTGCTGAAATTCACCTGTACTTCTGTTTCGTCAGAAACTTCTTTTGACAGGTACAGGCTGGGGAACAATCCGTCGAACAGGTTGCCGATGTCTTCCGGCAGACGGTAACCAAACGACTGCGCGCTGTCAACCAGCTCGCCATCGAATTTAGTATACTCCGCCCTCAGGCCAACCTGGTATTTTATGCTGCCCAGTTTGTTCGAATACGTGGTGTAAGCGGCGTACACTTTTTCACCATACTTTACATTGGTGCTTAAGGGAAGTTTTGTTTCTGTGCTATTCCTTAATGAAAAGGCATTGTATACATTCGTGTTATCCTGGTTGAAAAAACGAAGTCCCATTTCCAGCCTCGAGACCTCACTGATCGGGTTTACGTAATCGGCTTGTATAGTTAACTGGTCGTTTCCATTAACACCTCCATTTCTCACCACGTTGGGGTCGCCTGCATTGGAACCGTCGGCTTTAAAATAATAGTTGGTGATCATCGAATTATTCATCCCGTCACCCGTATTGTAAGTAACATCGGCGGTGAGTTCGCGTCCCTGTTTTGGAAACTTATGGGTGTAATTTAATTGCGTTCTGCTCCTGTTGAATTCGGAGTTGCCTATTGAAATGCGTTTTCCCGTTTGCGTCAGCGCCTGGTTGACATCGAGGTATTGCTGGCTCTGCTCTTCATCGTTGCCAAACCTTCCTTTCACAAAGTTCTGTGTAACGGAAATGGTGTTGCGGTTGTCTATAAAATAATCCACCCCAAACCGGAAATTATGGAACTGCCGAAGACGGTCGTTCGCAGATTGCTGGTTAAAGTAATCGGTGATGACACCGTTGTCTTTATTCTGCCGGAAGGATTCACTTTTTGCCACGCCGCCCGAGCGGTTGTAATGCGCGTTCGCGAACAGGTTGAGTTTTCCCTGGCGAACGTTGAGGCTAAGATTACCGTTCAGGATCTCGGTCGTTCCCACGCCCAGGGAAGCGATGCCGTTCATGCCCACACGTTTGTTTTTCTTCAGCACCACATTGATGATACCACCCGAGCTCGATGCGTCAAATTTCGCGGAGGGATTGGTGATCAGCTCTATCCTTTCAATGTCATCGGCAGCAATCTGCTCGAGCGTAAGAATTGTCGGTCTTCCATCCACAAAAATCTGCGGACTGGAGTTTCTTAGCTGGACGTTACCGTCAACATCCACACTTACCGAAGGGATATTTTTCATGACGTCAACCGCGGTGCCGCCTGTTGAGGTAATGCTTTTGTCGACGTCGAAGATTTTCCTGTCTATGCCCATTCTGAGGGCAGGCGTTGTGGCCACTACCGTTACAGAGCCGAGCATGTCGGCCTGGCTGGCCAGCCTGATGTTCCCGACATCTATGCCGAGGTTCGCTTTATTGGTCTGATCCCTGCCGCCATTCTTAATGTTATCGGCGTATCCCTGGGCCGAAACACGTATCTCGAAACTGTCGGGAAGGTTAAGGTCGTCGAAGGAGAAGTCGCCGTTGGGACGGCTGAGCATTCCTGCGATAAGGCTATCCCGCCGTTTGCCTGCGTCATCTTTCGATAAAGCAAATACCTGCACAGATGCCGCTTCAATTCCTTTATTGCCCTTGCTTTCTACCACTCTTCCGAATAAGCCCTTTCTTGTTATCGCGCGGGGAACGCTTTCATAGGTCTGGGTTTCCTCAACAGGTTGATCCTGAGCTATTGTTCCCATGCACAGTAAACACAATAATGCCGTTGAATAAAATTTTAATCTCATCTTAATACGTTGATCTTGCAAGTATTTGCCTGCCCCTTAGACGCTGGTTATCGTGAATACTTGCGGACAAACTTGTAATTATCATTATTCTGCACAATTTCCGGAACAGCTACAGCAGTGTGGGAAAATGTGTCGAGCATCCATTTTGCGACAACATTTTGGGGGTTTTTTTCGAGCACATCCTGCAAATATTTCCTGGCGTCATCCGGGTTTCCGGCTTCGCTCATTGCCCAGGCGGAGATGAGGTCGTTCAACGTAGGGCGCCTGGACGGATCGATAGATGAAGTATAGATGAGAATTTTATTGAGTGCCTCTTGCGCGTCTTTCCTGTTGTTTGTTTTCATCAGGCACTGGTAGCTGAGCCACTCTT
>CAMPGT010000266.1 GCA_946885665.1 uncultured Chitinophagaceae bacterium
ACATAAATTCGATCTATAGAGAGATGACACCAAAGCAGTCGGAAGTTGTACTGGAACTGCTGAACGGCAACAACCAGCAGCAGGCGGCGGAAAATTTAAAGCGGTCCAAAAGCACCATCAGCCAACACGTAACCGCCGGCCGGTGGGAGGAAATCAATAAGATATTGAACAATTACAACAGACTTGTGCAACTTGCGTCCTTATGATTGGAGAGATATGGCTCATGAAATTATTACTGTCGCACCTGCTTACCGACTTCGTGCTGCAGCCGAAGAGCTGGGTGAGCAACCGCAACGCCAAACATTTTGCTTCGGGTAAATTGTACCTGCACGGAGCGATCACCGGCATCGCGGCGCTGCTTTTCATCGGCCCCCGTTACTGGCCCGCCGCCGCCGTGATATTCGTCACTCATATTCTTATCGACGGCTGGAAGTCTTACCGCACCGAAAAGGCCATCTACTTTATCATCGACCAGTTGCTGCACATCGCTGTGATAGCCGGTTGCTGGTACTTTTACTTTCTCACGCCGCAGGATACGCTTCGCGCCGCGCAATTGATCGGCTTCAACGATACTTTCTGGGTAGTCGTTCTTGCGGTGATATCCCTTACAACGCCGGCGGGCATCCTCATTGGGCAGCTCACAAAAACGTGGCGCGAGAAGATCAACAACCCCGAAAGCCTCGAAAACGCCGGCAAATGGATAGGCATCATCGAGCGGATGATCGTTTTCATTTTTGTGCTTCTCGGCCAATATGCCGCGATCAGCCTGCTCATTGCCGCCAAGGGCATCATCAGGTTCAACGAAAAGGACAGGCCGGAAGTGAAAACCGAATACCTGGTGATCGGCACACTCATGAGTATCGTCATCGCCCTGGTGGTGGGCATGCTGGTGAGAGTGGCGGTGTTCTGAAAAACACCTGCGCTCCAATAAATTTAAATTTAAAGAACACCGCAACCTGGCAAAACACCCGGCCGTATTATCATACGCTTTTATTCCGCCCTCATCCTTCACTTTTAAAAAACTGCGTATGAAAAGAAATCACCAGTCACCGGGCTTGCAGTTTTATTTTGCGGGCCTGATCTTGCTCTGTACCCTCACTTTCGTTTCATCCTGCCGGAAACTCGACCGGTTCAACCCAACGCTGAAGCATTTCACGCAGGTTAACCTTGTTGACAACAACCAGGAGTACGGGGCGCCCAACACCGACCCGCTGCAACTGAATGCATGGGGAATCGCTTTTAGTCCCAATGGCATTGCCTGGGTAAACTCGCAGGCCGGTCACGTAAGCGCCTTGTACGACAAGGAAGGTGTGCCTGTAAGGCCACCGGTCAATGTTCCTTCTCCCGGCGGACCGACGGGCGGCAATCCCACCGGAATCGTTTTTAACGGCAGCGCCGATTTTCAATTGAGTGGCGGCGCAGCGGCCCGATTCATTTTTGTTGGCGTTGACGGCGTACTGTCCGGCTGGAACCCGGCTTCCGGCGACAATGCCGAGCTCATTAAAAATAATGCCGAAACTTCGGCCTACACCGGACTTACTCTCGACAGTGTGGACGGTTCCCGGTACCTGTATGCCGCCGACTTCCGGGCCGGAAAGGTGGAGGTGTGGGATGGCCAGTTTGCGCCGGTTTCGATGTCGTTCACCGATCCCGGCATCCCCGCAGGGTTCGCGCCGTTCAATGTTCAGCGTGTGGACGGATGGATATATGTGACCTATGCGAAAGTTGGGGAAGACGGCGAGGATCAGCCTGGTGAAGGATTGGGATATGTAAGCATCTTCAAACCCAATGGCGATTTTGTGAAGCGCTTTGCGTCTCAGGGACCATTGAATGCACCCTGGGGCATAGCCAAGGCGCCGGCCTCATTTTTCAGGGACGTGGAGAACGATTGGGACGATATGGAAAATGGCAAAACTTCCGGCAGCAGCAAGATTCTTATCGGCAACTTCGGCGACGGCTACATTAACGTGTACACCGAAGGTGGTACCTACCTTGGACAGTTGAAGAGCAGGGGCAGGCCCATTGCTATCGAAGGATTGTGGGCCATTACTTTTCCTCCCGCAACGGCCACCGCTATTGACCCGAACCGTCTTTATTTTGCCGCCGGCCCCAAAGATGAGGCCGATGGCCTGTTCGGCTACATTATCAAGCAATAAAGTTGCCCGTTTAATAGCGAAGAACAAACGTGTTTTGTTGCTTCGCCAGCCAGGTTTTCTGCCACAGTTACCTGGCTTTTTTGCATAATATACCCCCTCCTATTGCGTTAGGTATGTTTCTTGAATACTTTTGTGCCTCAAATCACCATTAAACATTCAAAATTAAATTGATGAAGCAGCTCATTCAGGATTTTAAAACGGGAGAATTGTATGTCGATGACCTGGATATTCCGGCCATTTCGAAAGGCATGGTGCTCGTGGAGAACAGCTTTTCGCTGATCAGCGCCGGCACGGAAAAGTCGACCGTTGACGTGGCCAAGGCTTCATTGATCAATAAGGCCAAAAAACGTCCCGACCTTGTGAAGCAGGTAATTCAGAATTACAAGAAGGAAGGGCTGATGGCCACGATCCAAAAGGTGCGCACAAAGCTCTCTTCTTTGAAGGCGCTGGGTTACAGCACTGCCGGCACGGTTGTGTCATCAATGGATACGAACGGTAAGTTCCCTCCCGGCACAAGGGTGGCCTGCGGTGGTGCAGATTATGCGTCGCACGCATCTTTTGTATCGGTGCCGCAGAACCTGGTGGCAAAGGTGCCGGACAATGTTACTCTCGAAGAGGCCGCCTTTACCACGCTGGGCGCCATCGCCCTGCAGGGTGTGCGCCAGGCCGCTCCCACCCTCGGCGAAAATGTATGCGTGATAGGTCTGGGTTTGCTCGGGCAGATCACCTGCCAACTGCTGCATGCAAACGGATGTAAAGTTTTTGGTATCGATATTTCCAACGCATCGGTTGAATTCACCAACAAGCATAAATATGCCATCGCCTACAACCGTTCCGACGGAAACCTGAAAAGTGCGGCGCTGGATTTTTCCAACGGCTATGGCTTCGACAAGGTGATCATTACCGCCGGCGCGCCGAATAACGACCCGATCGTTTTGGCCACAGAACTGCTGCGCAAAAAGGGCCAACTGATACTGGTGGGTGCGGTGCCAATGGATATTCCGCGCGAACCCTACTTCTATAAAAAAGAACTGGAACTGAAAATATCGTGTTCGTATGGCCCCGGCCGTTATGATGTGAAATACGAGGAAGAAGGTAATGATTATCCCATCGGTTATGTGCGCTGGACGGAGCAACGCAACATGGAAGCGTTCCTCGACCTCCTCTCGATGAAAATGATCGATGTAAAGCCGCTCATTACCCATACGTTCGACATCGAGCATGGCATGGAGGCTTACGACATCATCCTCGGCAAAAGAAAAGAGCCTTACATCGGCATGCTGCTGAAATATACTGAAGCCGCAAAGCAGGAGCAGCGCCTGCCGAAAGCCGCCGCGCCCGCAAACGGAAATCCGGTTATTGGGTTTATCGGTGCCGGCAGCTTTGCGCAATCTTATTTGCTTCCCAATGCAAAGGCGGGTGGCAGCCTGGATACAGTGGTAACGCGCACCGGCGTGAACGCAAAAAACGTTGCAGGAAAATTCGGGTTTCCCAACAGCTCGACCGATGCCGGCGAGGTGTTAAACAAGTCGGCAATAAATACGCTTTTCATCGCCACACAGCACGATACCCACGCCAAATATGTGGTAGAAGGGTTAAGGCACAGCAAGGCAGTGTTTGTGGAGAAACCGCTCGCACTTACCTACGATGAACTGGCGGAGGTGAAGAAAACATACCTGGCACATCCGAATATACTCATGGTAGGATTTAACAGGAGATTTTCTGACATCGCCGTTCGCGTAAAGAAAGAATTTCAGAGCGTAACGGAGCCGCTGGTAATGAATTTCAGGGTGAACGCCGGATTTATTCCCAAGGATCACTGGACGCAGCGCGAAGCCGGCGGCGGAAGAATTCTGGGAGAAGTTTGTCACTTTATTGACCTGATGCAGTATTTCTCGGGAAGCGATCCCGTGCGCGTGTACGCGGAGTGTATAGATTCGCACAACGACATGCTGGAAAATGCGGACAATATAGCGGTGGTGGTGAAGTTTGCTAATGGTTCCGTGGGTAATCTCACTTACGTGGCTAATGGCGACAAAGCAATGCCGAAAGAATATCTTGAGATATTCGGGGGTAATGTGAGCTTTACCATCAACGATTTTAAATCGGGTGTGCTTTACCGTAATAATAAAGAAGTGAAGATCCCCAACCAGGGCAAGGGGCACAAGCAGGAGGTAGATGCATTTTTACATGCCGTTAAAAATGGTGGCGAAGCGCCGATCGACTTTCACTCCCTGTACATGACGACGCTGGTGACGCTG
This sequence comes from uncultured Chitinophagaceae bacterium, assembly GCA_946885665.1. Next base: position 4,418 of record CAMPGT010000266.1, read on the forward strand.
AAAATACTCGATTCGCTTTCTACCGGATTTGCACAAAACATGGAAGTTGCCGAGGCGGATGAGCCGGCTCAGCAAATCGTTGAAGAGAAAGAGCTTTCGAATTAAGTTATCATCTCCCTGCAGGAGAAATTCATGTGTTGTTTGCTGAATGGATGCGGCACCAACTGAAGACTTCTGCAGGGTTTTTTATTTTCCTTTTCCTTCGAGGTAGTCTTTCAGCGAAGTGTTGATGATGTGGGTCCAGCCTTCGGTGAAACTGCTTCTTGCGAAATCTTTTTCCCGGGGGAACGTGTCTATCCCGCTGTGGGTTAGCTTGAGGCGGGTGTCATTTCCTTCGCCGAACAATTCAAAGTTGAGGATGGAATTTCCTTCGTAGGCGTCATATCGCCAGGAATAGCTGAGTTTCTTTTCCGGTACTGCTTCCAGTACTTTGCACAGGTGCCGGTATGTTTTTTCATCACTACCTCCGCTGAATTCAAATTCAAAGCCAACTTCCGGTTTGAAATCTGACACATCGAAGTACCATTTTTTCATTTCATGCTTGTCGGTGAGTGCTTTCCATACGTTTGCAACGGGTGCGTGGAAGGTTCTTTCGATGATGATGGGTGTGCCAGTGGTTGTAACATCTGTTGTCATAATATTTTATTTATAAGGTTATTCATATTTGCTCCAATGATGTTTAGAAAAAATCACTTTGATCTATTTTAAGTTTGTCTTAATTCAAAGGGCACTTTTTCTTTTTTAAGTATGGTGTCATTCCAGGATTACTTTTATCCATTTCTCTGAAATTCGATAGAAAAAGAAATTTGTGCGACTTCCACCTAAGCAC
>CAMPGT010000267.1 GCA_946885665.1 uncultured Chitinophagaceae bacterium
TTGCGGAAACGGCTCACCATCCACTTCATGCGCATTCCCGAGTTCAATTGGTGACTGTACGAAAGGCCTATCATACCCGTTTTGTAGCTGTCTTCTTCGCGTCCCTCGAAATATACATCCAAACCGAGATTGGCACTGAAAAATGGGGAGAGCACCGAAGACGTCAGTTGGCTGAATTGCGGTACCAGTGTAAACTTCGTTTGCGAAAAGTTCGCGAGCATTTCGAGCGATGAGCGGCTGTTGAACTGGTAGGTGAGCAGCGCCTGGAAATCGGAAGAGGAGGGAACATAGTTTCCCTTTGTTTCCTGGCTGCTGAGCAGATTCCTATTGCTTCGGTTGCGTATTCCTGTTAGAAATGTAAACTTGTTGTTTTTGCTTGTTCCTTCGAAGTGCAATCCCTGCTCGAGCAATCCCACATACGCCGATCCGCCGAATTTTTTCGGTTTTTTATATTGAATGTCGAGAACGGACGACATCTTGTCGCCGTATTTCGCCTGGAAGCCGCCGTTGTAAAAACTTACGTTCCTGGCCAGCTCAGGATTGATGAAACTCAAGCCTTCCTGCTGTCCGCTCCGTACCAGGTAAGGCCGAAACACTTCGAAATCGTTCACATAGATCAGGTTTTCGTCATAGTTGCCCCCGCGTACCGAATATTGGGAAGTGAGTTCATTGTTGCTGCCCACAAACACCTTGATCATACTTTCAACACCTCCTGTTGGTGAAGGAATATTGATCACGTGTTTTGGATTGATGGTCACCAGTCCTGCTTCGCGCCGCACCCTTTCATTGGTGACGGTAACGGCTTCAAGTTCCGTTTTCTGCCGTTCCATTTGCACCACCACATATTCATCTTCGCCCGAATTCAGCAAGAAGTTTTTTTGCTGCGAAGCGTAGCCGGTGTAGCTGAACACTATCGCAAAGGCTTTGCCGGCAGGCGTTTTCATGGTGAATGTGCCTGAATCGGAAGTGATCATTCCCGATTGTCTTCCCAATATGGCGACAGTAACTTTTGCCAGTGGACGATCATTTTCGTCGACAACCCGTCCGGAAAGGGTCGCAGTATTCTTTTGTGCGCGGGAGAAGAGTGAAGTGAGAACGAAAAGTAAAAGAAAGGTGGTTCGGGTACCCGTTTTCCGGCAAACATTTATGTTGCCGTATTTATGCATATTTCGTGTTGATGAGGCTGTGGATGGTTTCTTTCGGATGTTTCGATCCAAAAACCGTACTTCCCACCACCAATACATCGGCGCCCGCGCCAAGAATCGCGGGTGCATTTTTAACAGTTACCCCGCCGTCTATTTCAATCTTTACATTCAGCCCCTGCTCATCTATCATCTTCCGGAGCTCGCGGATCTTGTGCAATGTATGCGGGATGAACTTTTGACCTCCGAATCCCGGATTGACGCTCATCAGGTTAACGACGTCGATATCGGCAATAATATCTTTCAAAAAAGAAACCGGTGTATGCGGGTTCACCGCTACGCCTGCCATCATGCCGAGCGACTTGATCAATTCAATGCTCCTGTGGAGGTGCGGCGACGCTTCAATATGGACGGACAGCACATCGGCGCCCGCATCTTTAAATGCCTTGATGTATTTTTCGGGCTCCACGATCATCAGGTGCACGTCGCTCACCTTTTTATTCACTTTTGTTACCTGCTCGATGACGGTAAGCCCGAAGCTGATGTTCGGCACGAACCGGCCATCCATTACGTCGAGGTGGAGCCATTGCGCCTCGCTTTCATTGACCATGCGGCATTCCTCATCGAGGGACAAAAAATTTGCTGCAAGCAGCGAAGGAGCGATAATGGGCATGTTGTAATGAATTTAACGGGGCGCAAGATACGATTAGCTGTTCAAACGGCTGAGTGCTTCCCTGGCCTCCGTCAGGCTTTCATCCAGTGCCAACGCTCGCTGGTAGTTGGTTATTGCGTCGGCCTTTTTACCTGTGGCCTCATAGCAGCGGCCGAGCCAGTAATACGCATCTGCATCGGTATTCGAAACGGTGGCCGCCATGTTGAACGTTTCCAGCGCTTCTTTGTACTTTTTTCTCTCGTAAAAGATAATGCCCTTTTCAATGTAGGCGTCGGTCATTTTCCAATCGCGCCTGATGCATTCCTCGAACTGCCGGAGCGCTTTGTCATCGTCGTTCATTTCTGAATAATAAACGCCTTTCATGTACACCGCATCGGTTTGTATTTGGGCGGTATCCCTCTCCAGCAGAATGTTGCATATTTGAAGGGCGCGGGGTTTTTTTTGCGCCGTGTAGATGTTTGCGAGTGCAATGCCGGTGTAATTGATGGGAAGGATGGCAAAAGATCGTTCCCAGGCTGTCACGGCTGCTGCAGTGTCGCCCATCTTCAGCAGCAGGTTTCCCTTATCGAACCATGCTTCGAAGTGGGTGGAGTCGCGGGAGATGATCGTATTGTACCTGGCGATGGCTTTCCTGTATTCGCCGTTCTGCAGGTAAATTTCGGCCAGCCTGCGGCTGAATTCCGTGTTGTCGGGGAATTTCCTGTCGGCCTCTTCCAGTACCTGCTTTGCTTTTTCCACCTGCGATGCGAGCAGCAGGTTGGAGGCATATTCAAACGCCACTCCTTCGTCGCCCGTAAGCTCCCACGCTTTTTTGTAATCGGCGGTGGCCGCTTTATGGAGATCGCGCTGCGAAAGCATTAGTGCGCGCTTCATGATGAGCGCTACATTGTCGGGATCGTTGCTGATGCTATCGGTCAATGCTGCGTAAGGCGGCGAATTGAGCAGGTGCGAGTAGTCGGGGTTTTTTGCTGAAGGATCGCCCGATTGGCATGAACACAGCGAAAAAGCGAGCCCCAGGGCCAGGAGAAGCTTCATTTTCAGGCGATTCATCGGCCAAAATTAGTTGAAAAAAAAGAGACGGATTACATTCCGGGCAATAACGGTCTTCCGATGCCTTCTCTGCCGGGCCAGGGAACCGCGGCGAGTATAACGATGAGCGCAATCAGGAAGAACCAGAAGCCGCGTCTGTGTTTGGAAACATCGGGGATGTTCTTTTTCGCGGCTCCGCGGCCGATCGAGATCAGCGCAACAGCGATAAGCATCATCAGCGAATGTTCTATCACCCAAAATCTGTACGTGGCATTTTTCATGATTTCACCGAAAGGCGTGCTTTGTATCAATTTAAATCCCCATGGTCCGAAGAACCATTGATACAGGCCTATCAGGAACTGCACATTCGCTGCGATCATCAGGAAAGTTGCTGTTCTCCTGTCTTTAGCGGTAAACGGTTTATTGCCGGTCATGCCAACAAAGTGGCGGACGATGGCAATAATGATCAGCAGAAGAATGACCCAGCGAAGTAGATTATGCAAATGAAGGAGTCCGTTGTACATAAGAATGATTTGGGCAAAGAAAACCATTTTTTCTAACTTGCCCGCATTACCTCAACCATTTAACGATGCCACATTATCATTCACTGGGATCGATCCCGCACAAGCGCCATACACAGTTCCGTAAACCCGATGGCTCACTGTATGCCGAACAATTATTTTCGACCGAAGGATTCTCCAATGATTATTCGCTGCTGTATCACTGTTATGCTCCCACGGATATCGTCCATACCGACGTGCCGGTTGATGTGAGTCCGCGGGTGGCAGAAGAAAAAATGCTGAAGCACCGCAGTTTCGAAGGGTTCGGGGTGCAGCCTTCCGACGATTACCTGCAAAGCCGCAAGACGATTCTCATGAACAATGATTGCCACATTTCACTGGCGGCGCCAAAGCAAAGCATGGCAAATTACTTTTACAAGAATGCGGATGCAGACGAGCTGATCTTCGTTCATGAAGGATCCGGTTCGCTTCACACCATGTACGGCAGCCTCGAATTTGGTTACGGCGATTATCTTGTTGTGCCACGCGGAACGATCTATCAAATTTCTTTCAAGTTTCCTGATAACCGCTTGTTTATTGTCGAATCTTTCAGTCCCATTCGCTTTCCTAAAAAATACCTCAGCAAAAATGGGCAGTTGCTTGAACATTCGCCATTTTGCGAACGCGACATACGCCCGCCAAAAGAGCTGGTTACGCTTGAAGAGAAAGGAGACTTTCTTATCAAAACGAAAAAGAAAGGGAGCTTGTTCGGTATTCATTACGGCCACCATCCTTTTGATGTGATCGGATGGGATGGTTGCTGCTATCCTTTCGCCTTCAGCATTCATGATTTTGAACCCATCACCGGCCGCGTGCACCAGCCGCCGCCGGTGCACCAAACTTTCGAAGGCAACAACTATGTGGTGTGTTCTTTTTGTCCGCGGCTGTTTGATTATCATCCCAACTCCATTCCCGCTCCTTATAACCACAGTAATATTGACAGTGATGAGTTGATTTATTATGTGGATGGAGATTTTATGAGCAGGAAGAATGTTACGCGGGGGATGATCACGCTGCATCCCGGCGGCATTCCGCATGGACCGCATCCCGGCGCTGTTGAGAAAAGTATTGGTGCGAAGGAGACGAAGGAGCTGGCGGTGATGGTGGATACTTTTCATCCTCTTCTATTGACGATGGACGCCCTCGACATCGAAAATCCTGATTACACCATGAGCTGGGCGGAGTAGTTTTTAAGTTAGGGTTCACGCAAAGGTTTCACGCAAAGGCGCAAAGAAATTGCAAAGAAGTATCCCCCGCTGGCGAGTCCTCCCCCGGTCCTCCTTCGTCGGATAGTAGGCCGCGAAAGAAAACAATATCCCCCGCTGGCGGGGTTGGCGCGAAGCGCCGGGGGTGGACTATTTCAAAAAAATAAAAAAATTTGACAATATAAAATCCCCTTTCTACTTTTGTTAACCATTTGGTTAAACTATATGGTTAAAAAAGAGAAAGACGACAGTACCGAAGAGAGAATACTTGAAGCAGCGAAAAAAGTATTTATCCGAAATGGAATGGCAGGCGCCCGAATGCAGGATATTGCCGATGAGGCAGGCATCAACAAAGCGCTGCTCCACTATTATTTCCGCAACAAGGAACAATTGTTCCAAACGATCTTCAGCAAATTGAGTATCGGCTTCTGGGAGCACATCACCTCCATATTCGAATCCGAAACACCGCTGTTTGATAAAATAGAATTGTTCTGCGATGCGTACATCGACAAGATCATCGAGAACCCATACATCCCGCTATTCATTCTTTATGAAATGAACCAGCAGCCGGAGAAGTTTGTTAAGAAACTTTTCGGCAACAGACCGCCGAACCCCCATAG
>CAMPGT010000268.1 GCA_946885665.1 uncultured Chitinophagaceae bacterium
GCACTGCGACGCTCGAAAGAAGCAACAGCGCCTTTCCGGATAAGGTCATCACGTTTGGTGTATTTAATTGTTAAAGATTAAGAACTGCAGGAGTAATTGGAAAGAAGGTTTTCATTGAATTTTAGGGAGAAAATCGGGAAGAATCTATAGCAATATACATTGTTTCATCGGATGGCAAATAAATTCTTTTGTGCTACAGTACGATCCTTTTTCCCGAAGCGGTCGATCTTTTGGCAGCATCCAGTATCTCCATCACGATCATATTATACTCGAGCGAAGATTGATCTGCCCTGCCGCTGATTTTATCGCGCAGTACCGCCGACAGGTAGGTAATGGGATCATTTATCGGAGCCGGCAATTCTTTCACGGTCAACCTGCTCACCCGATGCTCCCTCATCCGCGTCACGATATTTTTTCCGTCGAGCGCATGATAATAACCTGTTTCGCCAAACACTTCAAGATCCTTGATCGAAAATGGCCAGTTCCATGAGGCCTCGATCTGGCCCAGAGCATTTTTATATTCCACGAGTACGGTTGCATCATCGTCAACTTTCGGATATACGTCTGGCTTATACTGCCGCACAACAGCCGTTACCGCAATGGGGCGCGCGCCTTTCATCAACCACGTCATCAGGTCAGCACCATAACATCCAAAATCATTCAACGCGCCGGCGCCATTACCCACAGGGTCCGTCAGCCAGTTGAGAAAAGCCGGACTGCAGCCTATTTCTTTAGGGCCCTGGTGCCCGTCGTGGGCCACAATCTTCCTGATTGCGCCGATGCTATCCGCCGCCACCCAATCATAAACCTGTTGGTAGGAAGGATACCACGTGGTTTCAAAATTGGTGAGCACCTTAATTCCGTAACGTTTTGCCAACGCTTCCATTTTACGCGCCTGTTCGAGCGTGGCCGCAAGTGGCTTCTCCACCATTACATCAATGCCCAGCGGCGCACAAATTTCTACAAGATCCACATGATGCGCAACAGCATTATACCCCAGCACGGCATCCGGTTTTTTGGCGGTCAAAACCTTTTTAAGATCCGGGCTGAACAAAGAATCGGGGAGCTGATACCGTTTCGCAAATTTTTGCTGCAACGCAATGTCGGGTTCCACGATGGCAATGATGTTTACCGTTCCTTTGTTAAACTGACTCAGAATGCCATGAACATGGTCGTGGTTGAGGCCCGCCACCACTACTCTTAATGCGGGTTGTGAATTAGCAATACCCCGAATAGTAACAAAAAGAACAATTAAGCAAATAAGCTTTTTCATCACCTGTGCAGTTGAGGTGATGAAAATACGATATTTATGAAGCATAAAAACGACGAGATGGGAACCGCAGCCGGAATATTGATCCTGCCCTTGCTGGCTATTTTAACGATTGTGATGGTCACTCTGTATTTCATCACCAAAAATAAAAACTACTGGAAGGCCCTGGCCATATCCTGGGGCGTGTTGATGATGCTGTTTTTGCTGTTCGCTGTAATCAACAAAATGATGTTGCACTGAAACCGGCTACAGGCCTTTCAATTTTTCTTCAATACCCTTTCTTTCAGTATCTGTTTTCGCCAACAGACCGGCTTTTTCAAAATTTGCTTTGGCTTTTGTCGCATCTATGTTCCTGTACAATTCACCAAGCAGTACAAAATAGAAGTGATTATCCTCCAACCTAAGGAGTTCAGCTTCGGCCAGTGCCGCATTGGCACCCTTCACTTTGAATAATGCAAAGGCGCGGTTGAGTGCCACACCCGGGGAGTAATTAACCTGTAGCAACTGATCATAAAGATGCAGGATATCCTGCCACTTTTCAGGTGTATCTTCCTTCATGCAATGCCAATACGCAATTCGTGCTTCCAGGTGATAGGAAGTCATTTCGTTTCCCTCTGCCGACAATTTCAGGAAGTACGTTCCCTGTCGTATCAATGCGGCATCCCACAACTCCTCCTGCTGATCTTCATAAAGGATCACTGCATTCTGGTTAGCTTGCCTGGCACCGAACCGTGACGCATGAAAACACATCAGCGCCAGCAGCGCATTGGTTCGCGGCAAATTGGTTTTTTCATAGTCCGTTAACATCATGGCCAACCGCATAGCCTCCAGGCAAAAATCCTTTCGCAGTATCTCATTCTGTGTTTGCGAATAATATCCTTCGCTGAAAAGCAAATAAATAATGTGCAACACATTTTCCAACCGGTTAATGATTTCATTTGCCGGCGGAAGTTCCATTTTTATCTTTTCAGCGCGAAGCTTCTCCTTCGCGCGGAACAACCGTTTATTGATCGTTTCCTTGTTAGTCAAAAACGCCTCGGCGATCTCTTCAATACCAAAACCACACAGTATTCTAAGCGCAAGGCCAATCTGTGCCTCGCTGGCGATGGCAGGATTGCAAACGGCAAACAGCATTTGCAACTGACTGTCGCGAATATTCTGCTGAGAAAAATCGAATTCAGGAACTTCACCGTCGCCCGTTGATCTTAACTGTGGAACGATCTTCGTTTCAAATATTTTATTTCTCCTGAAATGATAAAGCGCCTTGCGCTTGGCAACAGTGTACAGCCAGGCGGGTGGGTTTTCCGGAACGCCTTTGCTGCTCCACGTTTCAGTGGCCTGCAAAAACGTTTCGCTGACGATGTCTTCAGCTATTTCGATGTGCTGCAAACCAAAAAGGTTGCTGATAACAGCAACCATTTTTGAGAATTCACGCTGAAACAGGCTCTTCAGATGATCGGCGGTCATTGCAAATTTCTCCTTATCCATAGATCGGTCGTATCTCCACGCTGCCGTCAGCATCGAGAACCGGACAGCCATGTGCAAGTGTTGTCGCCTCTTCAAGGTTGTCGGCTTTCACGATGAGGACACTGCCCAAACGCTCCCTTATTTCAACAAACGGTCCGTCGGTAACAACGCCTCCCGGCTTAAGCACTTTGCCTTCCATGCTTAGGCGTGTGCCGTTGTTAATGAGCCTGTCGTGCGATTCGAGGCTTTTCTTCCATGTTTGCCATTTCTTTGTGAGCGCCTGCATCTCTTCTTTGGAGAGCTTGCTATAATCAAAACTGGGTTGCCTGAATAGTAACATGAATTCTTTCATGAGTAAACGTTTTGTTTGGTTTCCTGTTTTTTGAACATGCCCGGCTCGTATGTTCCCGCAGGCGTACGGAATGCAACATTAATCCGATTATACGTGTTGATCGCAATTACCGCAATGGTAAGATCGACCACTTCTGCTTCGGAAAATTGCTCCCTCACTTCGGTGTAAACCGAATCAGGCACATGACCTTTTGTGACCAGCGTAACCGATTCGGCCCAGGCCAGCGCCGCTCTTTCGCGATTTGAATACACCGGCGACTCCCTCCAGGCGTCGAGCATGTACAAACGTTGCTCCGTTTCGCCTGCCGCCCGCAAATCTTTCGAATGCATGTCGAGGCAAAAAGCGCACCCGTTTATCTGCGACGCCCTAAAATAGACCAAATTTAACAGCGACTCGTCAAGCGGAGATTTCGACAAATACTGGTTCAATCCATACAAAGCTTTAAGGGCGCCCTGACCCATCTCTTGCACATTGATTCTTTGTTCCATCATTTCCTGATTTTGAAGTTTATTGAAACTGTTTTCATCTCAATAATGACTGACAAGCCAGGAATTGGACAGGTAGAGGAATTTTTTTTAAAATACCCAAAGTCTGTTGTATGCCGCCCAGGGCCACCCTAATGATATTGCACCTCCGTTGGGAGTGGTTGTGCCGGCGAGCGCCGCGCCACTATGAAACTGTACCAGGCAATAAAGGCAAAACATACCAACGGAATGATGAAGGCAATCGACATTCCTGAGCTATCTGCAATTGCACCCATGAGCGGCGGACAAAAAGCACCGCCCGCAACGGCCATCACCAAAAAAGAAGAACCTTTTTTTGTGAGCGAACCAAGATCGCTGATGCCCAGGGCGAAAATTGTCGGGAACATCACCGACATAAAAAAGTACGTGCTGAATAAAGCGATCACCGAGGTCCAGCCGAGGCCCATCAGCACTACGCCGGTAAGAATAGTATTGGCTATCGCATAGAAAGCCAGCAACCGGTGAGGGGCGATAAACTTCATTAGGTAGGAACCGAACAACCGCCCGATCCAGAACAAACCCATGCCGCCAAAAGCCAGTATGAGTGATGCGGCCTGTTCGGGATTCTGTGGCATAAACACTTCCCCGAATTTTCCAAGGTGCGACATGATATTGCGGATAGGCGTTTCCACATCAGACATTTCTTCGGTAACATAATTGATAAAGAAGGAATTGACGCCGGTTTGAGCGGCCACATACAGAAATTGCGCGATGACCGCCAGCACAAACAACGGATGTTTCAGCAGGTTTTTCATGGGCGGATCCTCTACTTCTCCGGTGTCACTTTTTTCTTTGATCTCCGGTAGTTTTGTCAATGCAAATACAATGGCCACCACAACAACCACCGAACCGACGAGCATATAAGGTGTAATGAGCGAATCGAACTTTCCGGCATTCTCATCTTCGGAGGCGCCAAAAACAAACAGTCCCCCGATCAACGGACCAAGTATCCAGCCGAGCCCGTTGAAGGATTGCGAGATGTTGATTCTCCGGGCGGCGTACTCTTTGGGTCCCAATACCGTGGAGTAAGGATTGGCGGCCGTTTCGAGGCAGGCGAGGCCACAGGCGATGATGAAGAGCGCAAGGAGAAAGGGAACGAATGATGCCAGCATGGCTGCCGGATAGAAGAGGAACGAGCCGAGGCTAAACAACCCGAGCCCCATGATGATGCCGCGCTTGTAACCGAAGCGTTTCATGATGAGCCCGGCCGGTATGGCCATGACGAAGTAACCGATATACAGCGCAAATTGCACAAAACCGGACTGCGCTTTTGATACGTGAAGAATATCCTGGAAGTGTTTATTTAGAACATCGAGCAGGCCGTGTGCAAAGCCCCAGAGAAGGAACAGGCTGGAGATGAGGATAAATGGCAAAAGGTAGCTTGTGCCATCTGCCAATCTTATCAAAGACTTTTTCTTGTTTCTGTTCATATGGAGCAATTTATGCGATTGTTGCAGGCGAAAACTTGCTTAAACGTTTAACGATTTTACGGAAAAAAAATTAGAAATCGTCTTTCAAAAGAAACGATTGGCCGAAAAAC
>CAMPGT010000269.1 GCA_946885665.1 uncultured Chitinophagaceae bacterium
CCATTTGCGATGAGCGCTTTTTGCTATCCCCCGCTGGCGGGGGTGGCGCGAAGCGCCCGGGGTGGACCTTGCCGTCTCCCGTCTCCCGTCTGCCGTCTGCTGATTGCCGTTTGCCGCCATTTGCGATGAGCGCTTTTTGCTATCCCCCGCTGGCGGGGGTGGCGCGCAGCGCCGGGGGTGGACCTTGCCGTCTCCCGTCTTCCGTCTCCCGTCTCCCCATTGCCCTTTGCCCTTTCCACCTCACTCCCCCTCTCCGCCTTCCAACAACGGAATCGAGCCTACGGAGGCGCCGGCAATACCTTTTATGGAACCGTACATGCCTGCCGTATTGATCAATACTTTGTCGAGCTGCTTTTTTCTCTCCTTCCAGATCTTCTCCATCATTATCCTTTCCTTCATGATCGATTGCTCCATTTCTGTGAAGCCCTCAACGATCGCCTCTATTTGCTGCCTGAACTCCGTACCCGTGAGAAAATTATACAGCATCTGCATCTTCTCACCTTTGTTCTCTTCCGTTTTCTTCGTTTCCGCGATGCGGATGATCGCATTTCGAAGGGCAGACGTCAATCCCATCACTTCTTTGAACGAACAGATCCAAACACCATCGCGCTCACCGAAACATTCCATGTTTTTCGGAAAGACCTGCGTAACGAGCACGGCAAGGTCGGCCTGTTTGTTGCGCATATCGTTACGTAATTTTTCCAGCCAGTTGTTATTCCATCCTTTGGCCCGTTTGCTTTCAAAGATGATCTTACCGAATTCGACGCCGGTATGGCTCCTCACTACCAGCATGCAATCGGCGCCTTCAACGCCTTTGCCCACTTCGGCCACCAGGTCGTGAGGAAAATTTTCGCGCAACAGGTCTTCCAGCAGCAGTTCCTGCGCCTCTCCCTGCAATTGCATTGACCCCTGCTCGGCCTTTCGTTTCATTTCATCGGCAAGCTTTTTCTGGTCTTCCAACTGCTTTTCAAGTTCCTTCATTTTTAGTTGCAGCTCGGTTTCGCGAAACGCCGCTTTTTCCAGCTCTTCTTTGCGCACCTGCTCGCCTAATGTTTTACGCTCTTCGATAAGCTGTTTCTGGATGGTGATTTGCAGTTCCTGCTCCTTGCTGAGCAGCTCCTGTTCTTTTCGTAAATAGTCGAGTTCCCTTTGCCGGGCCATTTTCAATTTTTCTTCCGATTCTCTCTGTGAGCTTTTCAGCAGCTCCACCTGGTTCTCGAAATCTGCCCTGATGTTTTTACGAAGGCCTTCTTCCATCGCTTGCCGGATACGCGTACGTTCTTCAACTAGTTTTTTATCGTATTCTTCCTGTTTTTTTTCGAGTTGTTCCTGCAGCGTTCTCTCTTTCCTTACGTTTTCTTCCCTGTATTTTCTCAGTTCTTCATCTTTCTGCTTTTTATATGCCATCATCTTCTGCTGGAGATCTTTCTTGTACTCTTCGGATACGGCTTCTTCCATAGGAAATCCAAAACCACATTTCGGGCATTTTATCTCTGTAGCCATCAATAGTATTTTATGCAAGTTGTTGCTTTTTCCTTTTTTCTCAATATTTTTATTAAAGTTTGCAAGGCTTTTAAAACATTGTAAGGTAATTTAGACGCGTTTATGAAACCAAATCCAAAAAACCTTGTTTATATTGTTGATGACGATCCAGATGACAGGCAAATAATCCTTGATGCTTTTCTCGAGAATAATACTACGATGGATTATGTATTTATCGAGAATGGTGATGAGTTGATGAGCACACTCGCTTCGTGCAATGAAACAGATTATCCGTCACTCATCCTTCTCGATCTGAACATGCCCGGCATGCTGGGCATGCAGGCGTTGAAAGAAATTAAGGGCAACCCGCAATTCAATCACATTCCCACCATAGTTCTCACCACCTCCACCCTTCATAGCGACCGGAGCGCATCCTATTCACTTGGCGCCAACTGTTTTTTAAGCAAGCCACCCTCCTACACCGAACTCGTTACGCTCACCAATGCCATTGCAAGACTCTGGTTCAACGTCTAACTATTTATACCTGAGTTGAATGACGCATAAAAAAACCCGCTGAAAGCGGGTTTAAAAGTGCGGAAGAGGAGATTCGAACTCCCACGCCCGTTAAGGCGCTACCACCTCAAAGTAGTGCGTCTACCAATTTCGCCACCTCCGCATTTTTTAAGGTGCCTGCAAAATTAAGGGAAACAGTTAAAAAAAATGCAAGCCGTTAACTTTTGCCGGTAACACGCGTCTAATAGTTAGTGGCGGTTGGAAAAAGCCGCCGGTAACGCAAAACAATGACACCAGATGCACCATATGAATGGGGAAATTTCATGTTTATGCTCACCTTGTTCGGCTCACTGATTGGGATCACGATCAAGATCGCAGGCAAGAAGTGAGGCGGGGAGTGGGTAGTAGGGAGTAGGGAGTATTTATGACTTATTTGCTTTTGCCTTTGCAGTCCACCCCCGGCGCTTCGCGCCACCCCCGCCAGCGGGGGATACCATTGTCGTTTCCCCATTGCCCATTGCCTATTGCCTATTGCCTATTGCCCACTGCCCTTTCACCTTTGCTCTCCCCCCTCCTCCGTCATCACATAAGCTAGCATCAGCCCCTCAAAGCTGCGGGCGGTCACCTTCAGCGAAACAGGCTCGCCCTTCCTAAACAAAAACGGCACCCTTATCCACCCATCCGGCAACGTAGTGATCACCCCGTCCAGCATCATCGCCTTCCGAAAGTCCACTTTACCCTCGCCGTGCCACTTAAAAATCGCCTCCTTGGCGCACCAGATGATCGTGAGCATCTGCATATACAATGACGAAAGGTCTTTCCACTGCTCCAGGTACGCCGCCTCCTTCTCCGTAAGAAACTTCGGCGATATATTCCTGAGCCTTGGCGTTACCAGCTCGATATCCACCCCTACCCGGTGGTCGGCACTGGCAATGGCAGCGGCATAATTACCGCAGTGCGATATCGAAAAATGATATTTCTCATCCTTTAAGAACGGCTTGCGCGTGTCGGCAATCATGATCTCCTCCAGCGGAAAATCCTCGAACAGTTCGGGCAGCAGCAGCCTGCCCGCCAGGTGCTGCAAACGTTTGTACGGATGCGACACATGCTGCTTGAGAGGTACCTTTTGGAGGAAGAATTTTTCTCCCTCCTCAATCTTCCATATCCCCAGCCTGGTCGTGTCGTTAATAGTATGTTGAAAAAATATTGCCACTGATCCCGTTTACATTGCAGATTTAAGATTTATTTACAGTCCATCAAAATAAACAAGCCAACGGCACATGATCTTATCTGACTCGAGGATATTGCAGGAAATAGAAAAAGGCACTATTAAAATCGATCCTTACAACCGCGACTGCCTTGGCAGCAACTCTTACGACGTGCATTTAGGACGATGGCTGGCCACCTACCGCGAGCACATCCTCGACGCAAAAAAACACAACGAAATAGAATATTTCGAAATACCCGAAGAAGGATTTGTTCTTTACCCGCACGTATTTTATTTGGGCGTAACCGACGAATACACCGAAACGCACGCCCACGTTCCCTTCCTCGAAGGGAAATCCTCCACCGGCCGTCTCGGCATCGACATCCATGCCACTGCCGGTAAGGGCGACGTTGGCTTCTGCGGCAACTGGACGCTCGAAATTTCTGTGAAGCAGCCGGTGAAAGTGTACAAACGCATGCCTATCGGGCAGCTCATCTACTTCCCCGTCGAAGGAGATATCGAGGTGAAGTACAACCAGAAAAAAAACGCGAAGTACAGCCAGCAACCCGACAAGCCCATCGAAAGCATGATGTGGAAGAACAATTTTTAAATGTGGCCACTGCGTTTGTAATAAGCGATCAGCATCCCCACCACTTCATTATAGCTCATTTTACCTGATGGCTGCTCGTTCGCCTTCAGGTATTCAGAATACAACCTGTCGATCGCCGACTCGAGCGGCGTGTCATACCTCTCAAAAAATTTCCGCACCAGGCGGATGTCACTCTTCACGCCATCCGATAAGCTGGCAGTGAGCCCTTTCAGCGCCACAGAGTCTGAATAATAAAGATATCTCGACGCATAGGCGAACATTTCAAAATACACGGAATATTGAAATGCCGAATCTGCAGAGTGAACGGCCGAAAGATATCCTGCAAAGTTCGCCTCGCTCTCTTTCGCATAACCGAGGGCATGACCAATTTCATGGCAGGTGGTAAAGGGTCGTATGAACACCGGCACCGTTGTATTCACCTGCGATTCGCCCGTAAACGGGTTGTAATAACCGGTAAACCCGAGGTAATTACCGAGGTAACTATAAATAGAAGGTTTCACCGAAGGAGGGCTGTACCGGAACAGCGGGTTTTCGGCCGAGAGACGCCGGTAGGCAGCTTTTGCGCCTTCAAAAAGATTGCTTTTCTTTTTTAACCTCGCGCGCGTCGGCAGGGATGATGGCTGCAGTTCATTCAATCGGACCGAGAGCGCTTTCGTCACCTCGAAAATATCTTCGTCGGAATAATCCGAAGATTCAATGTTCAGTTGGTAGTCTATGCCATACCGGTTGTAGTTAAGTCCCCACAGTACATTGAATGTAATGTAAATGGTAAGGCCGATGCTAACGGTTTTGAGCAGCGTTTTTTTCAGGTAGGCCCTGTTGATTTCTTTGCGCCGGATGCTCCTGATCAACAGTACCAGCCGGCGGATCAGCCATATGCCGGCAAAGGCATACAACAGGTCTCCCACACTGATAGGTATCCACCCAAGCAGCAGCCGCTGCACATAAGCGATCCATGGATAAACAATGCCGGAGTAGTAATGCTCCACTGCATAGGAAGACAGCGAAAATACTTTTACCGCCGCCGCGAGTACGATTAATATGATAATCCGCTTTTTTACCGTTTTGATTTTAAGGATAAATATATGTTAACGTATACATTTGCTTCATGAACCTCGATTATAATAAGAATGAAGATGTAATGCGCCTGTCGGTTAGCCAGTTACGTCAGCGTTTGAACCAGGTGGCGCTGGGTGGAGGCAAAAAGGCGGCAGAAAAACAAAAAGAAAAGAAAAAACTAACTGCCAGAGAAAGGATCGACTATCTCAAAGACGACGGCAAACCTTTTTTGGAGATTGGCGCCCTGGCCGGCTGGGAGATGTACGAGGA
>CAMPGT010000270.1 GCA_946885665.1 uncultured Chitinophagaceae bacterium
TTATTGAACCCCGATTCATAACAAATATTCCCCACACTCTCATCACTCTCCATTAACCGCCGGCAGGCGTAACCAATCCGTATCTCATTCACGAAGTGAGAAAAATTCTTTTTTGTGCGGTTCTTAAAATAACGGCAGAAGCCGGAATAGCTCATATTGGAAAGCGCGGCCACCTCATGCAAACCTATGTCGTCTTTGAAATTACGCATCACATGGTCGAAGATCTTATTGAGCCGGTCGCTGTCGCGGGTGTTCTGTCCCGTTATTTCCGGACTGGACAACAATTCGTATTCATCAGATGCGGCCATCTCCGAAAGCAGCTTCAGTAGCGAAATGAACCTGTGCATTCCCTGCTCCTGCAGCATTTGCTTCATGATGATGCTCATCGCCTGCCTGGTTTTTCCCGCGAAGCGGATACCCATTTTCGACCTGTCGAACAGCAACTGTATATTCTGCATTTCGGGAATTGATACAAAATCCCTTCCCACAAAATCTTCCAAAAAATGAATCACCAGCGACCCTCCCTTACGGTCGGGATCGTCTTTTCTGAACAGGTGAGGAAGATTGGGCCCGAGAAAACATAAGTCGCCCACTTCATAGTCACTCACATGATTGCCGATAAAGCTTTTACCACGGCCTTCGATGATGAGAACAATTTCATACTCGGGATGATAATGCCAGGGCGTTTCAAAATGCGGCGTGACAAACGTTCCCGTCATGAACGAAGAGTGTTCCGAAAGAGGCAGTTTCTGTATTTGCGGCTTCATCGCGGTATCCTTTCTTAGCCGCTAAATTTACTTAAATTGGCGAAAATCGGCTCAAACAGGTCAAAAAACTTTAATTTTTTGGCGATAAACCGTTGGAATCCGAAGCGGGAAATGCTCAATTTTATTACCCATCATTTTTAAACGTTGTATATGCCATACGTAACCATTAGCGCCGCTCAAAAGGCGCAGTACGAGAAAGACGGATACCTCATCGTCCCGAACTTCCTGAAAAAAGAAGAAACGAATGTGTTGTACGGTCTGGCAACGGGCGACGACACCATGAAGACGCATGCATTCGACTTAAACGACCAAAGCGGCAAAAAAACAAAGCTTACGCTGTGGTTCACGCCCGGCGACGATACTTTTGGATTGCTCACACGCACCGAAAGGATGGTGGGGGCGGCGCAAACGCTTTTGGGAGATGGTGAAGTTTGCCATTTCCATTCGAAGCTGATGCAGAAAGAACCTAAAGTAGGCGGTGCCTGGGAGGTTCACCAGGACTATGGATATTGGTACAAGAACGGATTCCTGTTCCCCGATGCGATGCTGAGCGTTATGCTGGCGCTGACGAAGGCCACAAAAGGAAACGGTTGTTTGCAGGTGCTGAAAGGTTCGCACAAGATGGGACGTATCGAGCATAATTTTGCCGGTGAGCAACAGGGCGCCGATACCGATTTTGTGAATGAAGCCATGACATTGTTTGAAAGGGTGTATGTGGAACTCGAGCCCGGCGATGCACTTTTCTTTCACAGCAACCTGCTGCACATGTCGGAAGCCAATCTTTCCGATAAGCCGCGCTGGTCCCTGATTTCGGTGTATAACCTCAGCTTCAACAAACCCTTCAGGGAGAAGAATACGTCGTGTTACACGCCTGTAAAAGTTGTGAGCGACGATGCGGTGATGACGTCGGCGCCGGCGAGCCTGTCTGACCAAACCGATTTTCTTTCGAAGGAAAAAGAGATTACGCTGCATGTTAAATAATTCACGGAACATCCCTAATTTACCTGATGAGCATTTCACGAGAAGTTGAATTAAACTATCTGCCGCGTATACCCGAAAAGAGAGACATTGCGATTGGCTGTATCGGTTCGGGCTTTATCATGGCCGATTGCCATTTAGTGGCCTACCGGCAAAGCGGCTTCAATCCTGTTGCCATTGCTTCGAGAAACCGTTCCAACAGCGAAGCGGTTGCCGGCCGGCATCAAATAAAAAAGGTGTACGACAGCTATCACGAGCTTTTGAGGGACACGGAGATTAGCATTATTGACGTGGCGATACCCCCGCATCTGCAAATAGAGGTGGTGCGCGAGGCCGTTAAACACGCGGGGCACATAAAAGGAATGTTGCTGCAAAAGCCGGTAGCCACCAACTATCGGCAGGCGAAGGAAATTGTGCGGTTGTGCAACGATGCCGGTATCATTTTATCGGTTAACCAAAATATGCGTTACGATCAATCCATCCGCGCATGCAAATCGCTTCTCGATCAACAGGTGCTCGGCAGGCCCGTGTTCGCGTCGATAGATATGCGCGCCATACCGCATTGGATGCCCTGGCAGGAACAACTGGGGTGGGCAACCATTCGCACGATGAGCATTCATCACCTCGACGCGTTCCGTTTTTTGTTTGGCGACCCTGTTCGTGTGTACGCCAGCGTTACCGAGGATCCGCGCACGTCAAAAAAATTCAGTCACGACGATGGCGTTGCGTTATATATTCTTGAATATGCCAACGGGTTCAGAGCATCGGCCTGGGATGATGTGTGGGCGGGCCCCTGCAGGGAAGGTTCCGCTGCAGACATTTATATTCGCTGGCGCGTGGAAGGAACGGAAGGCATTGCCAAAGGAACCATCGGGTGGCCCTTTTATCCGGAACCGACGCCGAGCACGCTCGACTACACCACCATCGAATCGGGCGAATGGGTGAAGCCGCGCTGGAAAGAAGTGTGGTTTCCCGATGCGTTCGCCGGACCGATGGCCCAATTGATCAACGCCGTGCAAAACGGCAGCGAACCGGAATTGTCGGGAAAGGATAACCTCAAAACAATGGCGCTGGTTGATGCGTGCTACAGATCGTTCAAAGAACACAGGGCCATTGAGCTGGAAGAAATATTGAATAGCTAAATTTAATTGCATGATACAGGTTGGAATATTTACAGGGTATTTTCCTTACCCCCTCGAAGAAACGGCTAAGCGCATACGCAGCTTGGGTTTTAATACGGTGCAGCTCGATGTGTCGTTTAAAGACATGCAAACGGGACCAGGAGAGCTGAACGCGAAGAAGTGCAGGCAGATCCGCGATGTGTTCCGCGATCACGATCTGCCTGTTTGCTGCATATCGGGGTACACCAACCTCGTACATCCCGATCCTGCAAAACGCAAGGCCAATATTGACCGGTTGAAGGAGCTCATTCATTTCGCCAACGAGCTGGGTTCACCGTATGTGATCAGCGAAACGGGAACGTTTGACCCCGACAGTGATTGGGTGCATCATCCCACCAATAAAACCGAAGAAGGGTACCGCCAGTGCA
Source organism: uncultured Chitinophagaceae bacterium (assembly GCA_946885665.1). The sequence continues at coordinate 3,295 of CAMPGT010000270.1, forward strand.
GGGATGTTATCGGCGACCTCGTGCATTATGCCCGCAGCCAGGGCGCTTATTTTCTTACCGAGACCTATGTGAACAATGTAATTGGCTCCGTTGAAGAAACGCTGCGCTTGTTTGCGGATATCAACGATGACCGTTTGGGTTTGCTTATGGATCCGACAAATTATTTTGAGGTGCATAATATCGGGAAGATGGATGAGACGCTTCATTCAATCTTCAATGCATTATCGGGGCACATAAAAATTTCGCATGCTAAAGATGTGAAGAAGGCAACCGAGGCGCATGGCGTGCAACTTTCGGATATTGATGCCAGTGAGGCACATGCGTTGCGCGGGGTGGGGATGATAGAGCTTCCGGCACCCGGGCTCGGTTCACTGAATTATGATCTTTATTTGAAGCGCTTAAGCAGGGATCACCCGAATATTCCGATTATTATTGAACATCTTGAAGAAGCGGATGTGCCGCGCGCCAAGAAATTTATTGATGGAAAGCTGCGCGGGTTAGGGGTTTGAAAAGTTAGAAGTTAGAACTTATACGCTTCTCAGGTTTCGCGTTTCACCGTTGCCTGTTGTCCACCCCCGGCGCTTCGCGCCACCCCCGCCAGCGGGGGATACGTCTCCTGTCTCCCGTTTCCCGTCTTCCGTTTCCCGTCTTCCGTTTCCCCTTTCCCGTCTTCCGTTTCCCCTTTCCCGTCTCCCGTTTCCCGTCTCCCGTTTCCCGTCTCACCTATCCCGCATACCTCTCCCTTATCCGGTCCTTCATATACACATTGATCGCCCATTGATCGGCGAGCGGCTTCTTCGTGTATGGCTCCGTGGGCATGTAATCCGGCGGACCGAATTCCGTAAGAACTGTCAACACCTCATTGTTCTTTTTCTTGATCTCCACGATCTTGTCCCACCACGCAAAATGCGCATCCACTGCCTCTTTCCATTCCGGCGCACGCGGATCGTTCACCTGCGGCCCTTCGGCGTGCCCAATCCGCGCATGTACATGATCCGTTCGTTCGATCGCCATTTTCAGCGTCTCGGCCTGGTTCGACAATAAACTCTCACTCACATTGCACCAATGCGACACGTCGAACGTAATGCGCAATTCGGGAACCTGCTCAAAATAGGTGCGTCCAACCGGCGCCGCAAACAACATTCTCGACCGGTGCGTTTCATGACATATCCTGATTCCCGTGTCTTTGGCAACAGCCAACGTATGATCAATAAACTTTTTATTCTGTTCAAAAGAAAAATAGTCACGGCCCGAGTGGCAATTGATGTACAATGGCCTGATCAGCTTGTTGGTCGCTGCGGCATCCACCATCTTCGTGAAAAAGGTAAAATGCTCGGCGAAATTGATGTCCTGCGCACCACATAGAAAACCGGCTTCAAGTCCGTTTTTATCAAGCAGTTCCGCCAGTTCGTTCAGTTCCCTGTTGTCCATGGGCCACCAGATCTCGATGCCATCGTACCCGTCGGCCTTTACTTTACTTAAATAATCCTTCATTGAACCCTCAAATCCCCAGTTCGTGGCCAGCACTTTTAATTGTAATTTTGACATGCTACTGATTGTTGAAAATAAGGGTTGAAAGTAGCGAAAAAACTATTGTATTTTTCACACATATTTTGCCATATGAATCATTCGAAGTTGAAATATTTACTGGGCGCACAGCAACATGGATTCAGTCTCGAGCAGCCGTTTTACACCGACAACGAAATTTTTGAAGCCGAATGGGAGAAGATCTGGAAGAAGTACTGGCTGTTTGCAGGAACAGTGGCCGAAATACCGCGGCCGGGCGACTATTTCCTTTACAAGGTGCACAACGATTCCATCATCATCATTCGCGGC
>CAMPGT010000271.1 GCA_946885665.1 uncultured Chitinophagaceae bacterium
TCGTTAGCCTATTCCGGCGGTTTTATTTTCATAAGCGAGTTAGCGTGTAGTTATGGTTACGTTTTTGTCTACGATTTCGAAGTTGAAGTCAGCAGTTATCTGCATGGCTGTCAACGCTTCCCATACGGTTTCGTTCCTGAAATTGCCCGTAAACCGCAGGTTTTTCACCTGTTCATCATTAAAAAGGAAATTCACGCCATAACAGCGTGACATTTTAAGGGCAATTTCCTCGAACGATTCATCCTCGAAGATGAGCCGGTTGTTGACCCACGAGGTTTCGAGGACGGTGCTGTCGAGTGAAAAATAGTTGAGCGTTCCGAGGTTGATGATCGGCGTGTGTTTCAGCATCTTAGCCCTTTTGGGCGTAGCTCTTTTTTCTTCAGGAATCTCGTTGCTGACCACCAGCTTTTCGTTTGGCTTGAGGATGATCCTTTCTGCCCGCTTGTCGCGCAGCGTTACTTCTATGCTTCCGCGGATAAGGCTGGTTTCGGTGGTTTTTTCGCCGGGGTAGGATTTTACGTTGAATTCGGTTCCCAGCACCTTGATGTCCATGGCGCGGGTGTGGATGATGAAGGGCCTTTCGGCGTTATGCACCACATCGAAGTAGGCTTCTCCGGTGAGGGTCACTTCGCGGAGCTGCTCACCAAAAACCTTGTCGTACGTGATTTTGCTGCCGGCGTTCAGCCATACTTTAGAGCCGTCGGGCAGCACAATGTTCGTTTTGGACCCATTTTTAGTAGAAATTTCGCTGGTTTCGCGCGCAATGGCATGGGCAACCGGCGGCGGACTCTTGAAAGTGGTGTACACCCAACCGGTCACTGCTGCAAAGGCGATGATAGAGGCGGCGATCAGGTTGCGGCGGTTGAAGAACCTGCGCCTCCGCGGGCCCACTACCACAACGGCGTGGTCGCTGTAATCGTCATCAATGTTTCCGGGAACATCATTGCTATCGAGGTTCATACGTTCGAGGTGAGTGGCGTATGCGGCCTCGAGCTCGCTAACGTCTTGTGCGGGAACAACTTGCCAAAGATCTGACAATGTTTGAAGAGAGAAGTGAAGTTCGGGATTGGAACGGAGGATGCTTTCGAGTTCCTGGAGCTCCTGGACAGATGCCTCATTAGCCATTTTTCTTCCTATAAGAAGCCAGGTTCGGTTGATGTCAAGCATGATCGTGGGTGGGTGTAGACTAATAGGACAGCTTTTTTGCTTTGATCTACTAATGCCCATGTTACTTTTTTTAAAGTTTTTTACGGTTCAGCTTTGGTGCATCCTGGGGTCATCTTCCGGTCATCCTCGGGTCATCCTGGGGTTTTCCTGGGGTTTACTACCGAGGATGAGCGGACCCATACCCCAGGCAGACCGGTGAAACGGCGAGTGGAATATGGACGCGACCAGTTTGGCCCGTTTGTAATGATGGGCGCTGAAAAAATGCAGTAGTGCCTGGGGTGGCGATGCGGTTAGTATTCGGCCTTTACCCTGAGGTTCAGGTTGATGGCCTCGCTGATTTTGCGAACGGCGATGGCCAGTTGGTTGTCGATCGTTTTGATGCTGATGTTGAGGATCTGCGCCACTTCCCTGTAGGGCAGCCCATCTTCGCGCACCAACCGGAAAACCAGTTTACAGCGGGGCGGCAGGTCATTAACGGCGAGGTGGATCCTCTTCATCATTTCTGCCGTAATCATCAGTTGTTCGGGGTTGAGGGCGGTAGAGGGGAAGTCGATGGTAAGATTGTCGAGGCTAACAACAACGTTTCTCTTCTGTTTAGAAAGATAGTTGATGGAAGTATTGCGCGTACTGACGTAGAGATAAACACGAAGGTTTTCGATGGAAGTGAGCGTTTTCCTGTTTTGCCACACTTTCATCAGCACGTCCGACACCACTTCTTCCGCTGATTGCTTGTCTTCAAGGAAGGTTAACGCGAAGCGAACGAGGGTCTTATAGAAGGTGAAAAATATTTCTCTATAAGCGGGCTCGTCGTCATATAACGCTATGCGGCGCTGCAGTTCCACCATATTGTCACTTATCGCCATAGGCTGCAATCCCTTAGAAAGACTTTTGTACAGAGCAATTTGCTGCTTTAAAATGTAAAATAAAAATTTTAGTGTGACTCATTTGGCCGTGGCGGTTCTTTTAATTTGGTTGGTTGCGGACAGTTCCGGCTTTTCCTGCTGAGGAAAAACCTGCATTGCGGGCATGATTCGTGTGCCTCGTTGTTGTTATATTGCTTCAAATGAAAAGATCAATATTCGTGTTGCTGAAAATAGCGGTGATCACTTCGGGTTTGTCTGCGGGGTTATCGCTGAGTCATGTTTTGGAGATTCCGGGCAAGCATACGCTTATGGCGCCGGAGTTTGTGCACGTGCACCACACCTTCTATTTCGGGTACGCGATCTTTGGCGCGGTTGCGTGGATCTACGGATTGGTGGCAGGGGTGGTTGGTGGTTTGGCTTTGTACAGGGTAAACGAGCGTGCTGCCATCGATTGTTTTGCTGCGGCGGCGGGCTTTGCTGTTTCGCTGGCGATCTTTTTTATTTTTCTTGAACGCTATAATGAGATGATTGCAGACTGGGGAAGTGATGTGCCGGTGGGTTGGGAGCTGATTCGGAACCGGTGGGAAGTGAGTCACACGATCATTTTTCTTTGCGGTGTGTTGTCGTTTATTTCCTTTTCAAAAGCGGTTCAAAGAAGATCCAAAATTTAGTACAGACCCGTTGCCGGATTATATTTTACTCAGGGAACCGCGTGATTAATATTGAATCGCTCCCACACTTATGCCGGCATCTGCCCATGGCTTGCCGTAATAGTCAACAAGTTCCGCCGTGGGCAGGCTCCAGCCCACAATGCTGGCCTGGTATGGATAGCCACCCGATCTAAGCAATGCACTTGAGTTAGCCGTCAGACTGTAAAACGTTCCCAGTTGCGGATCTAACTGCGTATTTCGCGTAACGTTTCCACCGCCACACTCCGCACAATTGGTGAGCTTTGCAGCAGAATAGGAACTGTTTTTGTAAATGGCCACGCGCCGCGTGCCCGAGGTATCCCACGCCACCCAAAAGTTATTGTTGCGAATATACGTTCCGGCGGTATTCACATTCGGCAGAATGCGAAGTCCCATCCGTTCCGGCGGACGTGAATTTTCCTCGTCATAGGTGAAGGTGGTGTCCATTCCGAAATTCAACATCAGGTTATTATAAATCTTATTGCCGGTAAGTGTGGTCGCATCGCCGTCTGTATTTGCCCGGTCGAGCCTCACAGAATACGTATCTGTGTTATATATGGTGTTATTCACAACCCAGTTGTTTTTACATTCCATGGTACCGGCGTTGCCGTTCTTGTCCACGATCGTCCACGTGGCCAGGTTTATGGCATGCGGCGCCTGCGAATGCTGCAACAGCGGCGACACTTTCACGTTCTCGAAGATGTTGCTGAATACAAAATTGGTATTGCCGCCAACCGTGTTGGCAGAACTAAATCCGTGACAATAGTTCCTTTTAAAAATGTTATACATCGCCAGGTTTTTGAAACCGCCCACACCAAACGCATGCATATATGCCGAGTTGCCTGCCGAAATATCATTGCCTTCGATCTTATTATACTTTACACCATAAATACCCGTAGTGAACTCGGATGCCAGCAGGCTAATGCCATTGTGCCCCCAGTTGGTGATCTTGCAATTTTTAACCACGCTTTTTTTGACGCCGTGCATAAAGGCGATTCCGTCTCCGCCAAGCATCACAGTCGGCTTCACTTTGTTTTCCGCTAACGTCCATGATTTGTCGATGATGCAATTTTGTATTACCAGGTTCTCGACGACTTTCATATTTTGCTGACTGTTTACTGCAAAGATTCCGATCAGGTTGGAACGCGTGATCATGCAACCGTCGATGAGGATATTTGCACTTGGCGCGTCGATACGAATGGTAGCTACATTTCCTCCTCCGCGAAATTCAATGTTGCGCAGCGTAACATTGGTGGTGTTCGACATGCTGAGCAGCGGCGGAGCGGGCCATGCCGGAATCATCACTACATTGATGGGCGCAGTAGTGGCCGATGTATGCCGGATGTATAATTTGCCGGTTGTCTTATCGAAAAAATATTCGTCTGCCGTGTTGAGATCCGCAAGCACGGGGTTGTTATTCACTTTGTCATTCAGGCTGATCCGCGAAACACTATTCACAAAAACACGCAGCGCATCGGTGTAGCCGGTTGGATTGCTCCAGATGAGATTACCTTCATAGGTCCACGTGTCGTCTATCAATGCCAAACCGGCAATCACGGGGCGGTTGCCTGTTCCGTAGGCATCGAGCGTACAGTTCGACCTGTTAGCGAGGTTGATGGTTCCCTGTGGAATATACCATACGTTGCCCCGTTTAAAGAGTATCGTATTTCCGGCCTGCATCAGTTCATTGGCTGCGGCTATACTTTTTTTAGGGGTGCTGCTGCTCAGGCCGTTGTTGGCATCAGAACCGGAAGTAGAAAAGTAATAGGTAGCCGCGGCCGCTTGAATAGAGCACATCATACAAGACGACAGCAGCAAAACAATAAATCCATATTTCATAAACGTCGATTAGGGATAAGCGTGAAATCGGGGATGAAATGGATCTTATTTCGCGACAACAAGCCTGAGGTTCGCCGTATGCGATTCGCCGGTGAGACGGATCATGTAGACGCCGGCCGCGAGGTCGCTGCTATTGACGTCAACATAATTAGGCTCGCGTGCGATTGTGCTACCGGTAAACAGTTGCCTGATTTTAGCGCCCGACAGGGTGTACAGGTCCAGCGCTACGCGTTGTTGATCATGAGGAGTGGAAAAGTATACGCGGGTTGTCTTAAATGCTGGATTAGGAGAGGCTTTCAGATGATCGTTGGCGCCTTCTTGTAAAGGCTTTGCGGGAAGGTCGCGATTTAAGGGTTCGGCGGTGATACGAAACGTTCGTGTAACGCTGGATGGCACTTCGCCGTTGTCTGTTACCACCACTTTAATAAGTGCCGTGCCGGTTGCGCCTTCTTTGAGCCGGTAGTTTATAAATGCTTTACCATTATCAACGAGGTCGGCCCCTATGGATTCAATTAAGTTTTCGTCTCCCGTAG
>CAMPGT010000272.1 GCA_946885665.1 uncultured Chitinophagaceae bacterium
AACGGTAGGCCTCCCCATTTTCAGTGTCTCATCGCAGAAGCCGTATTCCTGTTCTTCGTTGGAACTTACAATCACCAGGCGGTCCCTGCTGAATTCTTCGACGAGCTGATGATAGGTGTTGATGCCGTCCGCATCCAGGTTGGTGCAGGGTTCATCCAGCAACAGGCAGGGCGTGTCGGTAAAAAACGCCTGGGCAAGCTTCACGCGTTGCTTCATGCCGGATGAGAAATAGCGGATCTGTTTATCAGCAGCTTTTTCGAGCCCCACGCGCCAGATTATTTCTTCAATGTTCGTCGCGCTGAGCAATGGCTTGAACTTTTTGTGAAAGGTCAGAAATTCTGCGAGCGTCATTTCTTCTATGAGCTCAAGATAGGGGGCAGCAATCGCCACCTTCCTGAATATTTGATCGGGTTCAATATTTTTGCCCTGGTGCTCGTAAGTGATCCTTCCCTCGCTGGCAACGATAGAGCCGGCAATCACCTGCAGCAGCGTTGACTTGCCCGATCCATTGGGGCCAGTGATCGCGTAGCTTCTTCCTGAAATGAACTGGTAATTGAGATTGCGAAAGATCCACTCCCTGTTGAATCGTTTGCCGCTGTCAGAAAGTGAAATCTGCATCGGTGGCAGTTTTGGAGGGCCTCTTGATAATTCCTGTCCGCGAATTATTGATGAATCCCAGAATTTGTTCCTTTATCGGGCTGGTGTCGAATTTTTCTTCGATGATCTGGACAGCAGAAGACGTTGTATTCTTCTCTACAAATAATATGTGGTAGATGTCGTTGATCTCATTGATCTTCTCTTTTGAAAATCCTCTTCTCTGTAGGCCAACGATGTTGATGCCCATGTAGCTGAGCGGTTCGCGCGCGGCCTTGATAAACGGCGGAACATCTTTCCTGATCACGGTGTGACCGGCAATATAAGTGTGCTCACCGATATGGGTGAACTGGTGCGCCCCGGCCATCCCGCTCAAAATGGCATAGTTGTCGATCGTAACGTGCCCGGCAAGCTGCACCGCGTTGCCAAGAATCACATTGTTGCCGAGGATGCAGTCGTGCGCCACATGCGAGTAGGCCATCAGCAGGCAGTGGCTGCCCACAACGGTTTTCCACCTGTCCTTGGTGCCACGGTTGATGGTCACACATTCTCTGATCGTGGTGTAGTCGCCCACTTCTACAGTGCTTTCTTCTCCCACATATTTCAAATCCTGGGGGATGGCGCCCACCACGGCACCGGGAAAGATGCGGCAGTGTGAACCCACCGTTGCGTATGGCTGAACGGTGGCATGAGACATAATATGTGTATTGTCGCCTATAGTAACATTATCCTGGATAACAGCGAAGGGTTCGATGGTTACGTTGTTCCCGATTTTTGCATTAGGATGTATATAAGCAAGCGGACTGATCATACTTACGCTTTAGGTCTTTTTACAATTTGTGCCACGAGGTCTGCTTCTGCCACCAGCTTGTCACCTATAAATATGGTGCCTTTCATTTCACAGATCCCGCGCCTGATAGGATTGGATAGTTCCATTTTTAAAATGAGCGTGTCGCCGGGAACCACTTTCTGCTTGAATTTGCAATTCTCTATTTTGAGAAAGTAAGTATCGTATTGGTCCTCACTGTCCCTGGGAATAGCCAGGAAGCCACCGGCCTGCGCCAGCGCCTCCACCTGCAACACCCCGGGCATCACGCAATTGCCCGGGAAGTGGCCCTGGAAAAACGGCTCGTTGTAGGTAACGTTTTTTATGGCCACCACATGCTTGTCCGTAAGTTCCACCACCTTGTCGACCAAAAGAAACGGGAACCTGTGCGGAAGAACCTTTTCTATGGCGTGTATGTCGAGAACGGGAGGCTTTACCGGGTCGTATTTCGGGATATCCTGGCGGTGCTTGTACTTCTTGATATGGTCCTTGATCTTTTTCGCAAACCGCACATTTGACGCATGGCCGGGCCTGTTGGCAATAATATGCGCCTTGAACGGAAAGCCGACCAGTGCAAGATCGCCCACTACATCCAGCAGCTTGTGCCGCGCGGGTTCGTTCGGAAACCGGAGCTTGAGGTTGTTCAGGATTCCTTCGTCGCTCACTTTTACGTCGTTCTTCTTGAAAACCTTCGAGATCCTTTTTACCTGGTCGTCGGTGATGGGCTTGTCCACCACCACGATGGCGTTGTTGATGTCGCCGCCTTTGATCAGGTTATTGGCCAGCAGCCATTCGAGTTCGTGAAAAAACGAAAAGGTGCGGCAGGGAGCAATTTCCTTGTTGAAGTCGGTAATATTCTTCAGCGCCGCGTGCTGCGTGCCGAGAACAGGCGAATTAAAATCTATTAACGTGTTGATCCTGTACTCATGGTAGGGCAGCGCCACCATCTCCACTTTCTTTTCCTCGTCCACAAACGTGATGTTGTGTTCGATGGAGTAATAAATTTTCCGGGCGTCCTGTTTAAGGGTCCCTGTTTTTTCCAACGCGGCCACGAAGGGCTCTGCACTTCCATCCAGGATGGGCACTTCTTCCCCGTCAATTTCAATGAGCACATTGTCCACCTGCATCCCCACCAGCGAGGCCAGGAGGTGTTCGATGGTACTCACCCTTCCTCCGTTCGATTCGAGGGTGGTGCTCCTGTTTGTCTCGATCACATTATCAACGTCCGCCTTGATATAGGGTTTATCTTTAAGATCTACACGTCTGAATACTATGCCTGTATTGGGTTCTGCTGCCTTTAAACGCATTGTAACCGACTGCCCGGTATGTATTCCCGCACCTGAAATGGTGATCTCGGATTTTATGGTGTGCTGAAAGTGATCTCCGTTGCTGGTGGTCCGCTCCATAGCCACGAAAGTATGAATCTTTTCAGGATAAAATATTGAGAATTATGTAACTGCTTTCTCCATCAGTAGCTGCCTGATGAGGTTCTCGAGTTCTGTAATTCGCTTCTCTAATTCGGGGAGGTTTCTGGTCACGGCCTGGCTACGCAGGGCACTGGTATAATCAAATGCCGGCGAACCGGTTACGGCAGAATTGGGCACCTTTATGGACTTGCTGACACCACTTTGGGCGTTGATTTTTACATTATCCGCGATCTGGATGTGACCAACAATGCCGGCCTGTCCGCCGATCATCACATTGTTGCCGATCTTGGTGCTTCCGCTAACGCCGGCCTGAGCGGCAATCACGGTGTTATGGCCCACCTCCACATTGTGCGCCACCTGTATGAGGTTATCGAGCTTGGCCCCGCTCTTAATCAACGTCGAACCCATCGTTGCGCGGTCGATCGTTGAGTTGGCGCCAATCTCCACATTGTCCTCAATTACCACGTTCCCTATTTGCGGCACCTTCTTGAAGCTGCCATCCGACTGCGGGGCAAAGCCAAAGCCATCACTGCCAACCACCGTTCCGGCATGGATGCTCACATTTTTACCCACCACGCAGTCGTGGTAGATCCTTACGCCCGGATGCAGGATCGTGTAGTCGGCAACCCTTACATTATTACCGATGTACACATTCGGATACACCTTCACATGATTGCCGAGGTTCACATTTTCGCCGATGTACGCAAAGGCGCCGATGAATACGTTTTCTCCCAGTATGGCAGTTTTGGCAATATAAGATGGTTCCTGGATGCCGGTCATCTGCTGCGTGATCATTTCCTGGTATTTGGAGAGGAGCGTGGCAAAAGCCGAATAAGGGTCACGAACGCGCAGCAACGTTGCCTTGAGGGGCTGTTTCAGTTCCTGCGTTTCGTTTATGATGATAATGGAAGCCCCGGTGCTATATAAATAATCTTCATATTTCGGGTTTGCGAGAAAAGCGAGCTGACCATGCGATGCCTCTTCAATTTTTCCAAACGAACCAACCACTGCATTCGGGTCGCCTTCCACCCTTGCATTAATTAATAAGGCTATTTGCGCCGCAGTAAATTGCATAGTCTAAGCATTGTAAAAACAAATATAGAATTTTTTCACAGGCGCTGACAGGGTTTGCTGGATCAGGGCATTGTCTACTTTCGATATATCCCTGACCGTTCCGTCCCTGAACAAAATGTTGATTCTTTCTTCCGACGGATCATACGTTGTGTTCTCTGCATTGCCTGTAAAAATAAAGTACCGGCTCTCGTTTTCAGTAATATTCAATTTAGTGCAAATTGTATTCCGCATATTAGTAATCCATTCCTCATCAAAAGGTTCGGCACTTAATTTAACTTTTAATAAACGGCGGTCGATCAGCATTGTGCTCAGCAAAGACAGGATTTTGTCTGGGTGATGCATCCAGTTTTTGATGGTGGCCATCACGTCATAGTCGTCCAGCAGGCAAAATTTGTCAAAATCCTCCTTACTCTCCATCTTCACTTCATTCTTCAGAAAATAATCGAATGATATGGACGTGGAATGTACCTCCGAGCCGTTCTTCAGCAGCTCCTTTGCCCTCCTTACGATATTCACCAGCATCATCTCTGCACCCACTACCGTTTTATGCAGGTAAACCTGCCAGTACATCAGCCGCCTCGCCACCAGGAACTTCTCGATGGAATAAATGGCCTTTTCTTCCACCATCAACTCGCCATCGTGTACGGTGAGCATTTTAATGATACGGTCGTAACCTACCACGCCTTCCGACACGCCGGTAAAAAAACTGTCGCGCGTCAGGTAGTCGAGCCGGTCAACGTCGAGCTGGCCCGACACCAACTGATGCAGAAAGTGCTTATGGTACTGTCCCGTAAAGATGGAAATGGCGGTGGCAAGCTGTCCGTCGAATTCCTCATTCAACTGTTTCATGATCAGCAGCGAAATCGTTTCGTGATGAACGCCGTGGATCAAAATCTTTTCGAGGGCGTGCGAAAAAGGGGCATGGCCAACGTCATGCAATAATATGGCGACCTTTGCGGCAACCTCCTCATCGGGGGTGATGTCTATGCCTTTGCTTCGCAGTTCGGCAAGTGCATTTCCCATGAGATGAAAGGCGCCGAGCGAATGATGAAGGCGCGTATGAATGGCGCCGGGATAAACAAGATGTGCAAATGCCATCTGGTTTATTCTGCGC
>CAMPGT010000273.1 GCA_946885665.1 uncultured Chitinophagaceae bacterium
CGCCAGCGACGTCATGATGATTGGCCGCAAACGAAGCTGCACCGCCTGTATAGTAGCGTGAATGATATCGATCCCTTTGTCCACTCTTTCCTTTGCAAACTCAACGATCAGGATGGCGTTCTTCGCCGACAAACCAATCAGCGTGATCAACCCGATCTGCGCATAGATATTATTGGTAAGGGCCGGAATGAACGTCAACGTAAGAATTGATCCAAACGCGCCGATAGGAACCGCAAACAGGACGGAGAACGGCACCGACCAGCTTTCATACAAAGCGGCAAGAAACAGGAACACAAACACAATGGATATCGCGAAAATGACCGTTTGCTGGCTGCCCGCCTTTATCTCCTCGCGGCTCATGCCTGAAAATTCATAGCTATAGCCGGCGGGCAGTGTTGTCGCCACCTCACGGAGCGCCTGTATGGCCTCGCCACTGCTGTACCCCGGCGCCGGCGAACCATTGATCTCGATGGAACGATAGATGTTATAGTGTGGAATTACCGCGGGCGCCTCGATCAACGTCGAGGTGAGCAGTGATCCCAGCGGCACCATGTTGCCCTGGCTGTTGCGCACGTAAAATTTTTCAACGCCCGCCAGTGAACTCCTGTAAGAGCTGTCGGCCTGCAACATTACCCTGAAATTTCTTCCATATAAGTTAAAGTCGTTGACATAGCTGCTGGCGAGGAACGATGAAAGCGTAGCATACACATCGGCCACGGAAACACCCAGTTTCTTCGCCTGTTCCCTGTCCACATCGAACTGGTAGCTGGGGGTGCGCGCGTTGAAGAAGGTGAAGGCCATACCTATTTCCGGGCGCTGGTACAACTTCGCCAGGAAGTCGTTGCCCACCTTCTCAAATTGCTTGATATCGTCGGTGCTGGTCGTTCTAAGCAATTCGAAGGTAAAGCCGGATGTGGCGCCAAGTCCGGGAATAGCCGGTGGAGCGATGACGAGGATGCGCGCCTCTTTTATGTCGGCAGTGGCCGCGCGTATCTTGTTCATCACGTCCTGCGAATGCTGTCCCTTACCCTGCCGCTTCTCCCATGGATCGAGGCTCACAAATATGGTTCCTGCATTCGACTTGGTTGAGAAGCTCACGATGTTCAATCCCGCAAGACCACCCACCACGCCTGTTTCCGGTATTTTGGTGATGCGCGCAATGATGTCGTTCAGCATTTTTATGCTCCTGGTGGTGGACGAGCCTTCCGGCATTTCATACGTCACGTACAGGCGGCCCTCATCTTCGGTTGGAATAAATCCCGACGGCTTATTTTTAAACAGCAGGAACAACCCGACGAACAACACCACCAGCATGCCAATCACCCAGGGTGTTTTTCTTATCCACGCGCCAACGCCTTTGGCATAGCCATTCGTAACGCGGCCAAACCAGTTGTTAAAGCCGGCAAAGAATTTCTCCATCAAATTCTTCTTTGTCGATTCGTCCTTCGAAGGTTTAAGCAGTATGGTACAAAGTGCGGGTGTAAGCGAAAGCGCCACAAAAGCGGAGATCAATACGGACACGGCGATCGTTATCGCGAACTGCTGGTACAGCCTGCCCACGATACCGGGGATGAATCCCACAGGGATGAACACCGCCGCAAGAATGAGCGCAATGGCGATAACCGGCCCGGAAATATCTTTCATCGCCTTCTGCGTGGCCTCCTTCGGCGAAAGTTTTTCATGATCGATATTATGCTGCACAGCTTCCACCACCACAATCGCATCGTCCACCACAATACCTATCGCCAGTACAAACGCGAAAAGCGTAAGCGTGTTGAGCGTAAAGCCCAGCGGACCGAACAGCACGAACGTACCGATCAGCGACACCGGGATGGCCAGCACGGGAATCAACGTTGCCCTCCAGTTCTGCAAAAACAGGAACACCACGAGCACCACCAGTATCAGCGCCTCCACAAGCGTGGTGACCACCTCGTTGATCGAAGCCTTTACAACGGAAACCGTTTCAAGAGGCACCGAGAAATCAATGTCTTTCGGAAATGATTTTCTCATTTCATTGAGCCGCGCCATCAGGCCGTTGTAGGTGTCCAGCGCATTGGCGCCCGGCGCCTGGTAAATCAGCAGGAACGCGCAGGGGCGGCCATTGGCGTATGAGCTGATACCATAGTCGAACTTGCCAAGCTCAACATTGGCAACGTCTTTCAGATAAACGATGCTCCCATCGGCGGGCCGGCTTCTTACAATGATGCTCTCGAATTGCTCTTTTGTATTGATACGGCTGTTGGTGAGAACGCTGTACTCGAATGTTTGCGAGCCAGGCTGCGGGTTACCGCCCACTGTACCGCCGGGTATTTGCAGATTTTGCTCCTGCAGCGCCGCGTTCACTTCCTGCGGCGTGATGCCCAGTGCGGCCAGCTTATCGGGGTTCAGCCAGATGCGCATGCTGAAATCATCGGCGCGCGCAAACACGTCGCCCACACCTTTTACGCGGCTCACGGCATCCTTCACATACATGTTCACATAGTTGCCGATAAACTTTTCATCGTGGGTGCCGTTGGGTGAAAAGAATGCGAGCGCCACCATGATGCTCGGGTTTCTCTTCCTAACGGTGAGGCCCAATCGCTTAACGGCATCCGGCAGTGTTGGCTCGGCAACGCTCACGCGGTTCTGTACGTCGAGCGTGGCAATGTTGATATCCGTTCCCACCTCAAAGTTCACCGTGATGCTGCTTTGCCCGCTGCTGGTGCTGTTGCTCGACATATACGTCATGCCCGGCGTACCGTTCACCTGCGTTTCGATGGCGGTGGTGGTGGTTTGTTCCACCGTTTGCGCATCGGCGCCGGTAAAATTGCCGGCGATGGAAACCGTTGGCGGTGAAATGTCGGGATATTGGGCGATGGGTAAATTAATTAATGAGATAATTCCCACCAGAACGATCACTATCGATATGACAATCGCCGTAACCGGTCTTTTAATAAAAGTATCTGCTATCATCTAATAGTTTTTTTCGTTGCAGCTTTCCCCACAGTTAAGCAGGGAAAACTTGTAATTCCGTAACCTATTTATCCGCCGTTTGCGGGTTTGGAGCAGGCACCGACTCGATAACGGCTCCTTCCCTCAGGTTCTGCAATCCCTGCGACACCACCGAATCACTTTCCTTCAACCCCTCGCGTATGATGATGTCCAAACCAATTGACCTGCCCGGAACAACTTTCGTTTGCGACACTTTGTTACTGTCGCCGGGTACATACACGAAGAACTCGCCGAGCTGCTCGATTAACGCTTTATGCGGGATGAGCAGGGAAGGCGTTGATGAATTATTTTTCACCTGCACAATTCCATTCATGCCTGCGCGCAGGGTGTTCTCTTTATTGGGAAAGATCAATCTTGCCTTGATCGAACCGGTTTGCGGATCAACGGCCCTGTCGAGAAAGGCGAGCTTGCCAGGGTAAGGATATACGTCATTACCGAAAGCCAGCCTGAACGCAGAATCTGAAAGTTTTCGGTTAAGCATTTCCGTGAAATGATAAATTTCACTTTGATCGATGTTGAAATCTACCGCCAGCTCCTGATCTGATGAAACAGTGTTGAGCAACGTCATGCCCGCGCTGACGGCCGAGCCCACTTTCACTTGCGAAATACCGATCAACCCGTCGAACGGCGCATACACCTTTGTGTACCGCACGCTCGTTTGCACGCCCGAAATATTCGCCTTAGCCGCATCCCTTTGGCGTTTTGCCACCTCCAGCGCTGCTTCTGCATTATCCACCAGTTGCACGGCAATGGCGTCGTGCTTTGCCAGCTCGCGGTATCTTTCCGCATCTTTTTCGGCCTTTGCCAGGTTGGCCTCCTGTGCGCTGAGGTTGGCCTGCGCCTGCTGATAGTTTGCATTGTACAGTTGCGCATCTATTGAATACAGCAACTGGCCCTTCTTCACCCTGTCGCCATCATGAAAATGGATGCCGGTGATGAACCCGCTCACCTGCGGGCGAAGCTCAACTTCATTCAATGGCCGTACCGTTGCCGGGTATTCGTCGTAATACACCGCATGTGTTGATCTTACCGGCTCCACTACCACTTTCACAGGCGGCGGAGCGGCAGGTGCATTGTTAGCTTTGTTCTTGCAGGCCGCAGCAAGTAAAATTGCGACGCTGATAAATATAAAATGCCTCATAAAAAGATATTAATAGTTGATTTGTCCCAGCGCCTTTTGAACGTCTATTTTGCTGGCCAGAAGATTGTACAATGAATTATAATAATTGATCTGCGCCGACCGCAAATCTGTTTCGGAGTTGATGACCTCGAGATAGGTTTTGACGCCCGAGCGGTATTGCAGGTTGATAATGTCGTACACTTCGCGCGCCAGCGACAAATTTTCTTTCAATGCAATAAAATTGGCGAGGTTGCCCTTGTAAGACGACATGGCTGCGGCGTATTCGGCGTTCACGTCGTTCTTCAGCCTTACAAGATCCATCTTATTCCTTTCGAGCTCCCATTGTGCCGCCTGTATGTCGGCTTTGCGTTTACCGCCCTGGAAGATCGGGAAGCTGAGCGTGAGCGCGGCAAATGAGTTGGGATAATTAACATCATACAATTTGCTGAACCGGTCGTTCTGGTAATTCAGGTTGTAAGCGCCATTGGCGGTTAATGAAGGCAGGTAGCTCCAACGGTTGTACCGCAGGTTGGCCTGTAACAGGCTATGCTGTGTTTGCAGTTGCCTGTATTCGATCCGCTTCGCATAATCCACTTCCTGCAGCGTGTCCAGGAAAACTTCCTTCTCCATCTGCAGGCTGTCGAACACGATGCCCAACTGCGCCGAATCGGGATAACCCATCAGTGATTTCAGGAATTCCAGTTTCGCTTTCAGCATCTCCTCGTTCGTTTTCTTCAGCGCCTTCGCATTGTTGAGCCCAATGCTCGCCCGCTTGTAATCGGTTTTATCCGTGACGCCTGCCTTGTATTGATTGTAGGCGTCTTTCAGGCTTCTTTCAATGCGGGTGATATTCTCTCCCGACACCTTTACCTGCTGCACGGATGACAGTAC
>CAMPGT010000274.1 GCA_946885665.1 uncultured Chitinophagaceae bacterium
TTCCTCCAATTCGTCATCTTCCATTTGCTTTTTCGGTTTGGAAGCAGCTTTTTTAGGAGTTTCTTTAGATGCCTTTTGTTCTGTTTTTGCGGTGGATTTCTTTGCTGCCATACGCTGGTGATATTGAGTTGTAAAATTTCAGCGAAGTTTTTAATCCGCCAAACTTTTTTCAATTTTTTTTACTTGACAGAAATAAGCTGGTCGCGGCCGGGGCCGTTTGAAATATATGCAACGTTTACACCCAGAAATGTATTGATGAAATCTACATATTTCTTCATTTCCTGTGGTAGTTGGCTGTCGTCTTTGATCCCGGTGATGTCCTTGTTCCATCCGTGGAACGATTGCAGCACCGGCTGTATGTCCACTCTGTTCATCTGGAAGGGCACCTCGCTTGTTTCCTGGCCGTTTACTTTGTAGCTGGTGCAAACTGAGAGTTCTTCAAAATGATCGAGGACATCGGCTTTTGTCATGATGAGCTTGGTTGCGCCGTTCACCATGCATGCGTATTTGAGCGCAACGAGGTCGATCCAGCCGCACCTGCGCGGACGTCCGGTGGTAGCGCCAAATTCCTGGCCGGTCTTCCTCAGTTCGTCGCCCATGGCATCGAAAAGCTCGGTGGGGAAGGGCCCGCTGCCCACCCGCGTGCAATAGGCTTTTGTAACACCCATCACCTCCCTGATCTTTTGCGGCGCCACGCCCATGCCGGTACACACGCCCGCTGATATGGTGCTTGAAGAGGTGACGAATGGAAAGGTCCCGAAGTCCACATCCAGCATGCTTCCCTGGGCGCCTTCGGCGAGCACTTTTTTGCCCTCGCTTAATTTCTCATTGATGAAGTATTCTCCATTGACGATTTTGAACTGCCTCATGAATTCCACCGCCTCGAGGAACTCTTCTTCCCAGGCGCTGATGTCTTCGTTGAAATTCATGCTGTCGAGCAGCTTCTGGTGCTTCAGCCTTAACTTGATATAATTGGTGGTGAAGTTCCTGTCGAGGATGTCGCCGACCCTTATTCCGTTGCGGCCGGTCTTATCCATGTAAGCCGGGCCAATGCCTTTCAATGTCGATCCTATCTTGTCATTGCCTTTCTGCAATTCGGATGCTTTGTCGAGCGCCCTGTGCGTGGGCAAAATCACGTGCGTACGCTGTGAGATGAAGAGGTTCTTCCTGAAATCGGCCACAAACGGACTTACCGTTTCACATTCTTTTTTCAGGGTCACCGGATCGAGGACCACGCCGTTGCCGATGAGGTTGATTTTCCCTTCATGAAATATTCCCGAAGGTATCTGGTGAAGTACGATCTTTTTATCTTTTACATAAAGTGTGTGACCTGCATTCGGTCCTCCCTGGAACCGCGCGACAATATCGTATTGGGGCGCGAAGTAATCGACTATCTTACCTTTTCCTTCATCGCCCCACTGGAGGCCCAGAATAACGTCAACCATTGGTAGTTTGTATTGCTTTAGAAAAAGGGCAAAAGTAAACGGCAATCGGCAAACCGCAAACGGCAACTTTTTTCGGCAAATGGCAATCGGAATGTAGCTCGATCCAATATTCAAACTGTGCGTTGCGCCTTGCTACAAATGAAACGTTGAACCGCGTGGGCAAGTCCTCATTGCCGATTGCCGTCTTCCCTCTTACGATTCCGCATCAAACCTGTCCACCGTTTCGATTCCCGGCAGGCGTTTCAGCCTTTCCACCAGGTCGTCGAGCTCTTCCTTATCGTGAACGTAAATTTTGACGTTCCCGTAGAAAAGCCCCTCTTTCGCCTCGATGGTCATGGCATTGATATTCATCCTCATTTCGCCCGAAATGAGATTTGTTATTTTGTGTATAACGCCCACATCGTCCAATCCCACGATTTTTAAGCCGGTAAGGAACGAAATCTCCTTGTTCCGGGCCCATTTGGTTTTCACTACCCTGTGCCCATAATTGGCCATGAGCTTGGCGGCGTTGGGGCAGTTGGTGCGGTGGATGGTGAGTCCCTTGCCGGTGGTTACGAATCCAAATACGTCATCGCCGGGGATAGGCTTGCAGCAGTTGGCGAGGTTATAAACGATACGGTCGCTGCTTTCGCCGAAGATGATGAGCTCCGCATCTTTTTTTGACGGTGCATGTGTTTCGGGTTTGGGCTCGGCCGCCACCTTCACGGGCTTGGGCACTTCGAGCCTGTCGCCGAATACCTGGAACTCCGACAGCTCTTTCAGGTCGATCGTTTTGATGGCCACCTGGTAGAAGAGGTCGAGAGATGAATTGAGCTTGTAAAAACTGGCTAGCACCTCAACGTTGTGCTGGTTGTATGCCGCGCCCATGTTTTCCAGCTTACGCTGAACGGTGTATTTTCCTTCATCGGCCACGCGCCGCTTTTCTTCCTTGAGGGCATCCTTGATCTTCGTTTTCGCTTTGGCCGTCACCACCAGGTTGAGCCAATCCTCACTGGGTTTTTGTTTTTGCGAGGTGATGATCTCTATCTGGTCGCCGCTATGCAGTTTATGGCTGATGGGCACAAGCTTGTGGTTCACTTTTGCGCCGATGCACTGGCTGCCCACGGCACTGTGAATGGAGAATGCGAAGTCGAGCGCCGACGATCCCATGGGCAGCATCTTTACGTCGCCCTTTGGGGTGTACACATAAATTTCTTCGGTGAGGAAACTGGTCTTGAAATCCTGCAGGAAGTCTATTGAGTCGGTATCCTGTGCGCTGATCACCTCCCTGATTTGCTGGAACCAGTTTTCGAAGCGGCTGTCGTCGCCCCCGCCCTCTTTGTATTTCCAGTGTGCGGCAAGTCCCTTTTCAGCGATCTCGTTCATACGCTTGGTGCGTATCTGCACCTCCACCCATTTTCCCTGCGGGCCCATTACGGTGGTATGCAGGGCCTCGTAGCCATTGGCCTTTGGATTGCTGAGCCAGTCGCGAAGCCTTTCGGGTGCGGGCGTATATTCATCGGTAATGAAAGAATATACTTTCCAGCAGTCTTCTTTTTCCCTTTCGGGTGGAGAATTGAGGATGACGCGGATGGCGAACAGGTCGTACACCTCTTCAAATTCGACTCCCTTCTTCCTGATCTTGTTCCAGATGGAGTGAATGCTTTTTGGCCGGCCGTAGAGCTCAAAATTGAAGCCGTGCCGTTCGAGCTTTTCGCGGATCGGGCGTATGAATTCGTTGATGTAGCGCGAGCGTTCGCGTTTGGTTTCGGCAAGTTTTTTTGCGATCTCCCTGTAGGCCTCGGGTTCGAGGTATTTCATCGCAAGGTCCTCCATCTCGGTTTTCATGGTGTAGAGGCCCATACGGTGCGACAGCGGTGCGTAAACGTAAACCGTTTCCGAGGAAATCTTCAGTTGCTTTTCGCGCTTCATGCTGTCGAGCGTGCGCATGTTGTGCAGGCGGTCGGACAGCTTTATCAGGATCACGCGGGGATCGTCGGTAAGGGTGAGGAGTATCTTTTTGAAGTTTTCTGCCTGTTGCGAGGCGCTCACATCGATCACGTTTGAAATTTTCGTGAGCCCGTCAACGATGCGCGCGATCTCGGAACCGAAGTTCTTTTCGATGTCTTCGAGTGTTACGTCAGTATCTTCTACCGTGTCGTGCAGCAGGCAGCAGATGGTGGAGCGGACCCCGAGGCCGATCTCTTCCACGCATATGCGTGCCACGGCCAGGGGATGAAGGATATAGGGTTCACCGCTTTTGCGCCGCATGGTTTTATGGGCATCCGCCGCCATTTCGAAGGCAGAGCGGATGAGTTCCTTATCACCGGGTTTTAATTTGGGCTTGAGTGAGCGGAGCAATGCGCGGTATTCCCTGATAATTAATTTCTTCTCCTGGTCCTGGGTAAGGTTGTATTTCGGAAGCGCTGCTACAGTTTCCATTTACACGAATTTACGATAAATTGGATGGTTTTAGATAATCCTGTAATTTTGCACCACCTATGAAATTTAAAGGCGGATGTGGCGAAATTGGTAGACGCACTAGACTTAGGATCTAGCGCCGCGAGGCATGGGGGTTCGAGTCCCTCCATCCGCACGATTAAGTTAAAAGTGGCCTCCACTTTTAACTTTTTAACTTTTAAGATTTAACTTTTTATGGCAACAATCAGCAGGGAGAATATCGGCGTTTTGAACGACAGGATCACCGTGAAGGTGAACAAGGAAGATTACCTGTCTTCGTTTGAAAAGACATTGAAGAGTTACAGCAAGACGGCGAACATTCCCGGCTTCAGAAAAGGCATGGTGCCCACCGGCATCATCAGGAAAATGCACGGCCAGGCAGTGTTCACCGACGAGGTGCTGCGGTCGGTGGAGAGGGAGCTCACCAGGTATATGGACGATGAAAAGCTGGATATTTTTGCGCAGCCGTTGCCTGTTCCCGAAAACGATCCGTCGACCCTCGATGTGAACAATCCCACAGAATACAGTTTCGGGTTTGAAGTGGGCCTGAAGCCCGAGTTTTCTCTTCCCGATGTTACTGCGATCAAAGTGCCGCTGTACAAGGTGCAGGTGACCGATGAAATGGTGAACCAGCAGGTGGAAAGAATGCAGAAGGGTTATGGCAAGAAGAAAGATGCTGAGGGTGGCGACGAAGACGACAACATTGAAAAAGCTGAAATAAACGAGGACCTGTTCAAGGCCGCGTACCCCGGGAAAGAAATAAAGACGGAAGAAGAGTTCCGGGCCGAAATAAAAAAAGACATTGAAGCGTACTGGGAGGGCCAGGCGCAGAGTCACCTGCAGCACGAAATCTACCACAAGCTGCTGGACAATTCAGCTATCGCGTTTCCAGAAAGTTTTTTGAAGAAGTGGCTCGAAACGGGCACGGAAACGCAGAAGTCGCCGGAAGATGTGGAAAAAGAATATCCTTCTTTCATCAACCAGTTGAAGTGGACGCTCATCACCGACAAGATCAGGAAGGATCAGAATATTGAAATCAAAGCCGACGATGTACGCGAGTTCGCGAAGAAGCAGCTTTTTGGTTACATGGGCATGCAAATGCTGGGTGAA
>CAMPGT010000275.1 GCA_946885665.1 uncultured Chitinophagaceae bacterium
ATTCTGCGCAGCCGCTGGTAAAACGGATGCGCGATGATCGCTGCGACCAGTGGATGATCGATAGTGATAAAACCGTGTACGGGATCATTGATGATTTTTCTGCGGCGGTCGGCCATTCCTGTTGTTGGTTTGTTAAATAAGCGGAAGCAGAGTTGGCAAAAGTACGATAAGGGTTTATTAATTTGTAGCTTGTAAGAGGTGGCTTGCCAATAAATCAATACATTTCCCTATGGCTCTTGGTAAAATTCTTTGGGTGGATGATGAAATTGAAAACCTGCAGTCGCAGATTATATTTCTGAAGAATAAGGGCTATGAGGTAAGCGCGTTGACAAACGGCTTCGATGCCGTCGATTTCATCAGGGAGAACCCCGTTGATGTGGTGCTGCTCGACGAAACTATGCCCGGCATCACCGGCCTGGAAACGCTTGCCAAGATAAAGGAAGTGACCATGCATACGCCGGTGGTCCTGATCACTAAAAATGAGACGGAAAATTTGATGGACGATGCCATCGGCAGCCAGATCACCGATTACCTCATCAAGCCCGTTAACCCCAACCAGGTGCTGCTTAGCCTGAAGAAGATAATAGATAACAAGCGCCTTGTTGCAGAGAAAACGACCACCGCCTATCAACAGCAGTTCCGCAACCTGTTCATGGCCCTTAACAGCAATCCCGACCACAACGAATGGATGGACATTTACAAAAAACTTGTTTACTGGGAGCTGGAAATGGAAAAAAGCGACAGCCCTGAAATGACCGACGTGCTGCACGCGCAAAAAAGCGAAGCCAATACGGAATTCTTCAAGTTTGTTTCGCGGAACTATTCAAAATGGGTGGATCCAAAATCCGGAATCGGCCCGGTTATGTCGCACAACCTCGTCAAATTCAAAGTGCTCCCGCACATCGAAAAAGGGGTGCCCACTTTTTTTGTGGTGATCGACAACCTGCGGTTCGACCAGTGGAAGGCCATTCAGCCGATTTTTGCCGACACTTTCAGGATCATGGAGGAAGATACGTTTTACAGTATCCTTCCCACCGCCACCCAATACAGCCGCAACGCGCTGTTTGCCGGGCTGATGCCCGTGGATATTGAAAAAATGTTTCATGCACAATGGCGAAACGACGATGACGAAGGTGGCAAGAATCTTAACGAAGAGGAATTTTTCAGGTCGCAGTTGAAAAGGCTGAAAAAAGACGACGTAAAATTTTCGTACACGAAAGTGCTGAACTACCAGGCGGGCCAGGATCTGGTGAATAATATTCACAACCTGATGGGCAACGATCTGAACATCATTGTTTACAATTTTGTGGACATGCTGAGCCATGCACGCACGGAGATGGAGATACTCAAGGAACTCGCCGGCGACGAGGCAAGCTACAGGTCGGTTACCCGCAGTTGGTTCGAACACTCACCGCTTCACCAGGCGCTCAAAAAAGTTTCGGAGAAGAAGATGAATCTCATTCTCGCCACCGACCACGGCAGCGTGCGCGTGAAGTCGCCGGTTAAAGTTATTGGCGACAAACAAACGACCACCAATCTCAGGTACAAGCATGGCCGCAACCTCAATTACGAGCCCCGCGATGTGCTGGCTTTCCGCGATCCGCGCGAGGCGGGCCTGCCGGTACCCACCGTCAATTCATCGTATATTTTTGCGAAAGAAGATGTGTTCCTGTGTTATCCTAATAACTACAATTATTATGTGAATTATTACCGCAACACATTTCAGCACGGAGGCGTAAGCCTGGAAGAGATGATCATTCCCGTGATAAGGATGACGAATAAATAAGTTATCTTCGTGCCTGATGAAATACACCCAACATACGCTCGACAAACTTGAAGAGCTGCTGGCTGAAGTGAGTTATGTCATCCGCTATGAACGCGGCACATTTCAGAGCGGCTACTGCATACTCGAACAGAAGAAGGTGGTGGTGCTCAACAAATTTCTGCAGATGGAAGGGCGCATTAACGCTCTTCTGGATATTATCCCCAAGGTTGCGGGTGATCCCGAAAACCTTTCGCCTGAAGGCCGTAAAACTTTGGAACAGATCCACGCTAAAGCGTGATTTTAGTTAGATTTGATAGTGGCATATCCTCCCCTGACATTTACTTTTCTTGGAACCGGCACCAGTGGCGGTATTCCGATGATAGCATGTGATTGCATCGTTTGCAGGTCAACTAACAAGAAAGACAAACGGCTGCGTTCGAGCCTGCTTGTCCGCTCGGCCACCACAACACTGGTGGTAGATACGGGCCCCGACTTCCGTTACCAGATGCTAAGGGCAGAAGTAAAAAATCTCGATGCGATCATATTTACCCATCCACACAAGGACCACGTGGCAGGACTGGACGACGTTCGCGCCTATAATTTTTTCAGCGGAAAACCAATGGAAGTGTATGCCAATGAAATGACACAGGAAGTGCTGATCCGTGAATTCCCTTACGCTTTTGCCGACACAAAATATCCCGGTGTTCCCGAGATAAAACTGAATACGATAGATTATGAACCGTTTGTTGTGGGCGATATTCCGGTTCTTCCTGTCATGGTGTGGCACATGAAAATGCCGGTAATGGGATTTCGCTTCGGAAAGTTCACCTACATCACCGATGCGAACCGGATCGAACCGGCAGAGATGGAAAAAATAAAAGGCACGGAAGTGCTCGCCCTTAACGCCCTCAGGAAAGAAAAACACATCTCCCATTTTACGTTGGATGAGGCCATAAAAGTTTCGCAGGAAATCGACGCGGCCAAAACTTACTTTACTCATCTTAGTCATCAAATGGGCCTTCATGAAGAAATCAATAATGAACTGCCCGATCGTGTTGAATTAGCGTACGATGGACTGGTGATTTCACTGTGATTTATCCGGATAATACGTATTGACCCGCTCCGTTGCAGATATACCTTGCACTAAAATCAATGATTATGAGTGGCAAGGAATATTTATCGTTTACCAGAAAAGAAAGGAATGGTATCATCGTGCTGGTAACAATAGCACTGGCTGTGGCCCTTCTTCCCAAATTCTTATTTCACGAGCCTCCCGATGTGGTAAAGGTTTCGGAAAAGCGCATTGAAATGCTGCGCACAAAAGAAAGTACCTCGTTTACGTATTACCGGGATACTGCCGGCGGCGAAAACCACGGGAGAGAACACCCGAAGCGCGCACCCGAACGTAGGGTGTCATCGCGATCAGGTGAGTCAAATAAAAAAGACGGGTCGCCCAACCGGTATGTTCCGCGAAATAGCTATCGCCCCCGCCCGGTTATCGACATCAACACCGCAGATACCTCCGCATTCATTGCACTTCCCGGCATCGGCAGCAAGTTGGCCGCGCGCATAGTGTTGTTCAGGCAAAAGCTTGGCGGTTTTTATTCCGTTAAACAGATTGGAGAAGTGTATGGCTTAAAAGATTCGGTGTTCCGGAGAATCAGCCCGATGCTCAGGTGTGACAGCAGCCTGGTAAGGAAGATTGATATCAATACTGCCGATAAAGAGGAGTTGACAACACATCCTTACATCCGGTGGCAGGCAGCCAAGGCGCTAGTCGCCTACCGGTCCATGCACGGGGCTTTCGACTCGCTGGAAAGCTTAGCCCGCATCCATAACCTTGATCCTGGGGTGATTGATAAAATGAAGCCTTATTTAGTATTTAATTGACCAATATTCTAAGGTTAACACTTGTTAGTCTTTTAAATTATGACTTATTTTGCGCTACTTATGAATTTTGAAGTTTCAGAGATCACTTCTCAAGTGGCGCAGTCAGCCCGCGATTTCGCGAATCAACACATTAGGCCTTATGTTATGAAATGGGATGAAAGCCAGGAGTTTCCGGTTCAGCTTTTCAAGGAAATGGGGAAGCAGGGCTTTATGGGGGTGCTTGTTCCCGAAGAGTATGGCGGAGCCGGTCTCTCTTATATCGAATACGTCAATATCATCCAGGAAGTGGCCAAAGTATGCGGCTCCATAGGTTTGAGCCTCGCAGCTCATAATTCGCTGTGTACCGGGCATATTCTCACTTTCGGCAACGAGGACCAGAAGAAGCGGTACCTGCCGAAGCTGGCCACGGCTGAGTGGATCGGCGCCTGGGGGCTTACGGAACCCAATACCGGCAGTGATGCGGGTAACATGAAATGCGTGGCGACCAAAGATGGCGACGAATGGGTGCTCAACGGTACCAAGAACTGGATCACACATGGTATCAGTGGTGACGTTGCAGTAGTGATGACGCGGACCGGCAGCCCGCGGTCAAAGAATAATTCGACGGCGTTCATTATAGAAAGGGGAACACCAGGCTTTTCGGGAGGTAAAAAAGAAAATAAGCTCGGCATGAGGGCCAGCGAAACTGCTGAAATGATTTTCGATAACTGCCGCATCCCCGATGCCAACAGGCTGGGTGAGGTGGGCGAAGGATTTAAGCAGGCCATGGCAGTGCTGGATGGGGGCAGGATATCCATCGCGGCGCTGTCGCTGGGCATCGCGAAGGGCGCTTATGAGGCATCGGTTCAATATTCAAAAGAAAGGCACCAGTTCGACAAGCCGATCGCCAGTTTCCAGGGCATCGCTTTCAAACTCGCCGATATGGCTACCGACATTACCGCAGCGGAATTATTAACTCTGCAGGCAGCCGACCTTAAAGAGAATGGATCGAACGTAACGAAGGAGTCGGCCATGGCGAAATACTATGCCAGCGAAGTGGCGGTAAGAGTGGCCAACGAAGCTGTTCAGGTATTTGGCGGCTACGGGTACACGAAAGATTTTCCGGTGGAGAAGTTTTATCGCGATGCGAAACTGTGTACGATAGGCGAGGGTACCTCCGAAATTCAAAAGCTTGTTATCTCGAGGGAGATATTAAAATAGGGGATGGCAAAGTAAGGATTGCGATTTGTATCCCCCGCTGGCGGGGATTCAAGCAAAGACACAAGGAGGATCGCAAAACGTATCCCCGCTGGCGGGGGTGGCGCGAAGCGCCGGGGGTGGACCGGCAAACATGAGACG
>CAMPGT010000276.1 GCA_946885665.1 uncultured Chitinophagaceae bacterium
CACTCGAACTGTTCATGAACGATCCTGACACCGAAGGTGTGGTGTTGTTAGGTGTAATTGGCGGCTTCGGCTTCCATGCCGCCGCCAATTTCACCTATCAACACCACACCTTCGGTGTCAGGATCGTTCATGAACAGTTCGAGTGCCTGCTTCGTGGTAGTGCCGATGATCGGGTCGCCGCCAATGCCCACGGCCGTCGAAACACCGAGCCCCGCTTTGGCCACCTGGTCGGCAGCTTCGTAGGTGAGTGTTCCCGATTTGGACACCACCCCGATCCGTCCTTTCTTGAAGATGAAGCCGGGCATGATGCCCACCTTGCATTCGTCGGAAGTGATGACACCGGGGCAGTTGGGACCGATGAGCCTGGAGGATTTGCCGTTCATGAACGACTTAGCCTTCACCATATCCTGAACGGGAATACCCTCGGTGATGCAAACGATGAGTTCTATTTGCGAATCTGTAGCTTCCATTATGGCATCGGCCGCAAATGCAGGCGGAACAAATATGATGGACACGTTAGCGCCCGTTTGCTTCACCGCATCGGCCACAGAATTAAAAACGGGCCTGTCAAGATGTTTTGTTCCTCCCTTGCCGGGGGTAACGCCGCCTGCCACCTGTGTTCCGTATTCGATCATCTGGGTGGCGTGAAAAGTTCCTTCCGTTCCTGTAAATCCCTGTACCAGTATTTTTGAATTCTTATTGACCAATATGCTCATGCTTGCAAATTAAGTGGGGCAAAAATAGGGAAAAACAGCTTTTAATCGGGATCGGTGATTAAGAAGAGCCCAATGACTTGTCGCCATTCACGATCTCGTCGATGTTGCGATCGTTGTCAATTTTGCCTGCCGCCTCGAGCATTCGCATGTCTTTGGCGTCTTTGAGGAACTCCGAAGCGAAGATGAATTCATTGAGCAGCTCGTTCTTGCTGAAGATGATCTCTTTCCTGGTTCCTTCCCATTCTTTAAGTCCCTTGTGCATGTAGATGATATGGTCGCCGATCTCCATCACGCTGTTCATATCGTGTGTGTTCACCACCGTGGTGATGTCGTATTCCCTTGTTATTTCCTGGATGAGGCGGTCAATGAGAAGCGACGTTTGCGGATCGAGGCCGGAATTGGGTTCGTCGCAGAACAGGTATTTTGGGTTGAGCACGATCGCCCTGGCGATGCCCACCCTTTTCTTCATACCGCCGCTCAGTTCGGCAGGGAACTTTTTATTGGCGCCCTCCAGGTTCACTCTTTCCAGCACTTCGTTTACTCTTTTGAGCTTTTCGCCGGTAGTGTCATTCGTGAACATGTTCAGCGGGAACATCACATTCTTTTCCACGGTAAGGCTGTCGAACAGTGCCGAACCCTGGAACAGCATCCCGATCATCTTCCTGATCTCTTTCTTTTCAGAAATGTTCATGGCGCTGAAGTTGGCGCCATCGTACAGCACGTTGCCACTGTCGGGCTGAAAAAGACCGACCATGCATTTCATGAAAACGGTTTTGCCGCTTCCCGATGCACCGATGATGAGGTTGCATTTTCCGCCTTCCATAAGAGCGCTCACATCATTGAGAATGATGTTGCTGTTGAAAGACTTCTTTATGTTGTGTACTTCTATCATTGCAATAACAAAGCGGCAAGCAAATAATCAGCAAAAAGTATGGCAACGCAGCTTACCACCACAGCCTTAGTGCTTGAGCGGCCAATTTCCAGGGAACCTCCCTGTACGTGATAGCCGTAATACGCCGGTATGCTCGAGATGATAAAAGAAAATGTGTATCCCTTTATCAGCGCGAAAAATACATTGTACGGCACAAACGCCTGCAACAGGCCACTGTCGAACACATTCGGCGCCAGTATTCCCGATGCCACACCCGCTACCCGGCCGCCCCAGATACCGAGTGACATCGATATCACGATCAGCAGGGGTATCATCATCAATGCCGCCAGAATTTTGGGCAGCACGAGATAAGTTTTGGTGTTGATGCCCATTATTTCCAGCGCATCTATCTGTTCGCTCACGCGCATGTTGCCCAGTTCGCTGGCGATCTTACTGCCCACAACGCCGGCGAGCACGATGCACACCAGTGTAGGCGCAAATTCAAGGATCACCGTGTCCCTCACGATCTGCGCAATGGTTGACTTGGGAATGACGGGGCTGGTAAGCTGGTAAGCGGTTTGCAATGCAGACACGGCACCCATGAAAAATGAAATGATCACGACGATGCCCAGCGAGCCGATGCCGATTTCCGAGCATTGGTGCATGAATTCCTTCCAATACATCTTCCCATTTTCCGGCCTGGAAAACATCCCCTTCATCAACAATAAATATCGGCCGAACTCGGTAAAAAAATTCATATTGTTTGCTTACTGAACCCTGGGTTCAAGATACAATATTAGTTTATCCCTATGAAACCGGTGTTTTCGTGGTGCGTTTCCACCACGATGATTTGTTTACTTCTTCTCCGGGTGAAAGTTTTGATTTTATCTGTGCGTCTATCACTGCGATCGTTGCCATGTTCACGATGCTTCGCACGGAACTTCCGAGTTGCAGCACGTGCACGGGCTTGTTCAATCCCAGCAATATGGGACCGATCGCATCGGCGCCACCCACTTCTTTTAGTAAATTATATGCCACGTTGCCGGCGGCCAGGTTCGGAAAAATGAGCGTGTTCACATCCTGCTCCACCAGTTCACTGAACGGATAATTTTCTGCGAGCAGTTCTTTATTGAAGGCCATGCTTGCCTGCATTTCACCATCAACGATCAGTGAGGGTTGTTTTTGCTTCACGATGTCCCGGGCCTGCGAAACGAGTCGCGCCTCCGGTGAATTGCTGCTGCCGAAATTCGAATAGCTGAGCATGGCTATTCTCGGCGTGATGCTGAAATTTCGCACCTCGTGCGCCACCATGATGGTGATGTCTGCCAGTTCTTCGGCAGTGGGTGTGAAGTTGACTGTTGTATCGGCGAGGAACAATGGACCCTGTTTGGTGAGCAGCAGGTACATGCCCGCTATTTTTTTGCAGCCCGGCTCCATGCCGATGATGTGTATTGCCGGGCGGATGGTGTCGGGATAATTTTTTGTAAGGCCGGAGATCATGGCATCTGCCTCGCCGGTTTCAACCATCATGCATCCGAAATGGTTCCGGTTGCTCATGATCTTATAAGATTCATATTTGTTGAAACCGCGACGGTGCCTTTTCATAAAGAAACCATCGGCAAACTGTTTTCTTTTTTCTTCGTTGGCATCGTCCTGCGGATCGATGATGGGCAGGCCATCGATATCGATGCCGTTCGATTGCGACAGCTCCCGGATCTTTTTTTCATTGCCTAACAGTATCGGGTATGCGATTCCTTCATCATACGATATCTGTGCGGCTTTTAATATTTTAATGTTGTCGGCCTCGGCAAATACGATCCTTCTCGGGTCTCTGCGTGCCCTGTTGCCGAGTGCCCTGATGAGCTGGCTGTCTATGCCTAGCCGTTTGTCGAGCTCTATGGCATAGTCGTTCCAGTTGTCGATGGTGGTTTGTGCCACTCCCGAGGCAATGGCCGCTTTGGCCACTGCGGGCGCAATGGTTGATAGCAGGCGCGGGTCGAGTGGTTTAGGAATGATATAGGAAGGCCCGAAATTAATATTGCTGGTATTGTAAGCGATGTTCACGATATCTGGCACCGTTGTGCGGGCCAGGTCGGCAAGAGAGTGCACCGCTGCCAGTTTCATTTCTTCATTGATGGTGGTGGCTCTTACATCGAGGGCGCCGCGGAAAATGAAGGGAAAGCCGAGCACGTTGTTTACCTGGTTGGGGTAATCGCTTCGTCCGGTGGCCATAATCACATCTTCTCTTGCTGCCATCGCTTCTTCGTAGGTGATTTCCGGGTCGGGGTTGGCCATGGCAAATACGATAGGACGTTTGGCCATGCTCCTGACCATGTCGCGGCTGAGAATATTGCCTACGCTGAGGCCTATGAAAACGTCGCAGTCTTTTAGACTTTCTTCGAGTGAAATGTCGCGGTCGGCGGTGGCGAATTTCAGTTTTTCGCCGTCGAGGTCGGATCTGCCCTTGTAGATGGCCCCTTTACGGTCGAACATGATGAAGTTTTGCGGCCTGGCGCCGAGGGCGATGTACAGCTTTACGCAGGCCATGGCGGCGGCGCCTGCCCCGTTCACCACAATTTTTACCTTGTCTATTTTCTTCTTCTGTATGTCGAGCGCATTGAGCAGGGCGGCCGCGCTGATGATGGCGGTGCCGTGCTGGTCGTCGTGCATAACAGGGATGTGCATTGTTTCGCGCAGCTTCCTTTCTATGTAAAAGCATTCGGGCGCCTTGATGTCTTCGAGGTTGATGCCGCCGAATGTAGGTTCGAGTGCCTTGACGATCTGCACGAACTTTTCGGGATCCTTTTCATTGATCTCGATGTCGAACACGTCTATATCTGCGAATATCTTGAACAGTACGCCTTTGCCCTCCATCACGGGTTTGGAGGCTTCTGGGCCGATGTCGCCTAATCCGAGTACGGCTGTGCCGTTGCTGATAACGGCCACGAGGTTGCCTTTGGCGGTGTAGCGGTAAACGTTTTCGGGATTTTTTTCGATTTCTTTGCAGGGTTCGGCTACTCCGGGAGAGTAGGCGAGTGAGAGGTCGCGTTGGGTTTTGGCATCTTTTGTGGGAATCACTTCTATTTTTCCGGGTCTTCCTTTCGCATGATATTCCAGCGCCTGCTCTCGTCTGAGGTCTTTTTGCATATCTCTTTTTTAGGTGATCCGTCGCACACGGTTTTTCATCTATGGCCGTGCAATTTACGAAACGGCCAATGGCAAATGGCAAAGTAAATTTGGTT
This sequence comes from uncultured Chitinophagaceae bacterium, assembly GCA_946885665.1. Next base: position 4,830 of record CAMPGT010000276.1, read on the forward strand.
ATTTCCATCTCTGTGCGGATGTTAGTTCTTTTGCTTGTTGCCGGTCCACCCCCGGCGCTTCGCGCCACCCCCGCCAGCGGGGGAAACACTTTGCGAACTTCCTGACGCCTTTGCGAGATCCAACGCCCAGCGGGGGAAACACTTTGCGAACTTCCTGACGCCTT
>CAMPGT010000277.1 GCA_946885665.1 uncultured Chitinophagaceae bacterium
AGTGCGCCAAACGAGTTTGGTGACGTTAAGCATCAATTGATCAGTGGCAAAAAATCGAGACAACAGACAAGCCTGATATTTTTTGGATCGTACTGGATGAGTATGCAGCAACCTCCACATTGAAAGCGAAATGGGGCTTCGCAAATCCACTCGATTCTTTGCTCTCGGCAACGGGTTATTTTGTCGCCGATAAGGCAACGTCACCTTACAATTTCACACACTATTCGGTAGGCGCTACGCTGGATATGGATTACTATCACCGTTTGGATAAACGGCAATCGGTGAGTTATGCCGACATGGTGCGCGGCGACAAGTCGATTTATGAAAATAACGTTACCGCTTATCTTCAACGCAACGGCTATGCAGTTCATAACTATTCCTTGTTCAACATGAAGGGTAACCCTACCCATCCGTTTAACCTTTTTAAATCGGAGCCGTCGCGGCTAATAAGCAGCACCACCTTTACCAGCAGGGTGCAGGAGGATATCCTGTGGCAGTTTCCGAATCTCTTTTCGTACAATAAAAAACTAGAAGATTCACTCGATCAAAGAATGCGATTCCAGGATGCCGCCGACAGGCAACAATTCCTCATCAACCTGTTCAATAAGGTGGCTGACAGCGCTGCAAAGGATTCGAGACCGGGCTTCTATATTTTTCATTACATGATAACACATGAACCGTTTTTGTTTAACGAAGACGGGTCCCTGCATGATCATCCCTCGTACAGACAACCCGATGCTTATGTGAGTTCGGTTGTTTATGCCAACCAGGTGTTGGAAAGAATTACGCAACGTATTCGATCGCGTTTTTCGAAAAGGAGCCATGTGGTTGTGGTTCAATCCGACCACGGTTTTAAATTTGATGAAGAGAGTGCGGATTTCTTACGGGAAAGCAACAAGATTTTTTATGCAGTGTATGCTTCTGACGGAGATTATGCGCCGTGGACGAATGACGTCAATTCTGTAAATACTTTCCGCATCATCTTCGACAAGTATTTTAACGCGGGTTTCCCATTGTTGCCTTCCCATAATTTTGTTTTGAGGTACCAGCAATAGTTTTATTTTCATTCTCAAATGGACGCTGCCCCAATGTGAAAAAAAATCTTGTTTACTACTTTATTTTGTCAGCCAGCCAGGTGCTCCTGCCGCTTGTTTCCGTTCCATACGTGTCGCGTGTGCTCGATCCCTCAGGCGTGGGAAGAGTAACTTTCATAGATTCACTGGTTTATTTTTTTTCCATCATTGCAGAGTTCGGCGTGGCCAGCTACGGTATCAGGGAAGTGGCAAAACTAAAAGACAGGCCCGGCCAACTAAACAAACTGATTCCGGAACTGCTTGTGCTGCACCTTTTCACTACACTCGCAACACTCGTGCTGTACCTCGGCACCATCTACCTCGTTTACGATAAGGTGGCCGACATCCGGCTCGTAGTTTTTTCTGTGGTGTTTCTGCTAGTCAATGCCATCTCGTGCGAATGGTATTTCTATGGCACGGAACGGTTCAGGTATATTTCGGTACGGTCGGTGCTTATCCGCCTCACAGCCATTGCCTGCATTTTCATCTTCGTGCGTGAGTCGACCGATTATTACCTCTATTACGTCATCCTCGTATCTGCAGTGGCGATGCTGGCGGCGCTGAATATCCTCGCACTGTTGCGATCCCAACGGCTCACATTCCGAAATCTACGGTGGTCGCGGCACGTGCGGCATACCTGGATCACCTTCCTCATCAGCCTGCTGACCAGCGTTTTCGTTTACCTCGACAACGTAATGCTGGGCGTGCTTACAACAGCTTACATGGTGGGCCTGTACGTATTTGCCATGCGAATCGTGCGCGTTTCCGGCAGCCTGATAACCGATACCTTGCAGGTGTTCTTTCCCGCTATTGTAAGTCTTATCAGGATGGACAACACGGAGAAACTGCAACTGACTTTGCTGCGCTGCATTCAGTTGATCACGACGTTCTCGGTACCGTTAATGACGGGCACTTTTCTTCTTGCCGATGAAATCGTGGGAATCATTCTTGGACCGTCCTTCGCCGCTTCCGCCGACAACCTGCGGATACTCGCCTTTTATCCCTTCCTCCGTGCGCACAATCTCTTTTTCGGCCGGCAGGTGCTGATGGCGCATAATTACGAAAGGTATATGCTGCGGAGCCTTGCCTGCGGCAGCGTTATATTGGTGGCGCTGATAGTATTGCTGGCGGGAAAATGGGGCGGAATTGGCGTGTCGTCCGCAGTACTTCTTGCAGAGATGGTGATGCTGCTGATGAATTATTCGTATGCCGTAAAATGCGTTCCGGGCATGAGGCTTGTTGATTGGAAATGTTTTTATCAGTCTGTACTGTCGTCATTACTATTTGTGCCAATCATTATGCTGGTATCGCGAACTTTTACGGAGAGCTGGCTGGTGCTCATCGTGGCGTTCGTCGCGTGCTTATTGGTGTACGCCATTTGCCAGCTATTCATCTTCCAAAATACCATTCTGATGGCGCTGCGAAGATCGGGGTTGAAATTTATTTACAGGCTGATGGAAGGCAGTGCATGATCAGTTAGATTTCATTTCCCATACCAGCGCGCTCGCGCCGAGGATGGCGGCATCCGATTCCTTGAGATGGCTCACAAGAATCTTCACTTTGTTCTGAAATACCTTGATCACATTCGCTTCCATGCTTTCCCGGGTGGGTTGCAGGATCATGTCGCCGGCCTTGGTGAGTCCGCCAAATAAAATGATTGCTTCCGGGCTGGAAAACATCACGAAGTTGGCGAGAGCGAGACCAAGAATCTGGCCCGTGAAATCAAATATCTCCTTCGCCAGCTTGTCGCCCCTGATGGCGGCCTCATACACGGTTTTGGAGGTGATCTTTGCTGCCGGAACGTCGCGCAGCACGCTCGGATCCTTGGTTTTCGACATCATCTCGATGGCGGTGAGCCTCACGCCGGTGGCCGACGCATAGCTTTCGAGTGAGCCGTGTTTGCCGGTGCCTTCATGCAGGCGACCGTTGGGAATGATGATGGTATGGCCAAGCTCGCCGGCAAAGCCGTCGTGGCCGTAAATGAGTTTTCCGTTGGCCACAATGCCGCTGCCCACGCCGGTGCCGAGGGTGATCATGATAAAGTCTTTCATGCCCTTGGCGGCGCCGTACATCATTTCGCCGATGGCTGCGGCGTTGGCGTCGTTGGTGAGGACGGTGGGCAGTTTGAACTTGTCTTCCATCATCTTCGCAAAGGGAATGATGCCTTTCCAGATGAGGTTTGGCGCATATTCGACCGTGCCGGAATAATAGTTGCCATTTGGCGCGCCTACACCGATGCCCCTGATACGGCCTGTGCCGCCGGCCCGCTCGATCATGTCCGACAGCGCGTCGTGGAGCTCGTCAATAAATCCTTCCACTTCCGGATGGTTCCGGGATGATATTTCGCTGGAAAATAAGATGTTCCCGTTACGGTCAACGATACCAAACTTAGTTCCGGTTCCGCCGATATCAATGCCGATTGCAAGTTGCTGTAAAGATGCTGTAGCCATTATTTAATTACCTCTTAATGTCCTCCGCCGATTTGCTGGTCAAAGTCTATTCCCTGTGATTTAAGAACGCGTTTTGACGTTAGTGCATGGACCGCAAGATAAGCAAAACACAGCACAGGAACGATGTATGAAAAGTGAGTGTATGACGTGTTCATAATGCCTTCGGGATTGATTTTGTCAAAATCGCAGATGGCGCCCTGCAGGGGCGGAATGATGGCGCCGCCGAGGATCATCATGATAAGAAACGCCGATCCCTGTGCAGTGTATTTTCCCAGTCCCGCTACCGCAAGTGCAAAAATACACGGCCACATCACCGAGCAGAACAAGCCGCCGCTGATAAAGGCGAACATTGCCGTGTCGCCTTCGGTAAACAAACCGATAAGCATGGCGATGGTTGCCATCACCGATACCACCAGCAGCATGGCCACCGGCTTTTCGTTTGCGAAAAAGAAGGCGATCACCAGGAAGGCCACGCAAAATGCGTAGACATAAAGATTATCGACGGCACTTCCCCTGAGCACGTTCACCAGCAACACCAGGCCGAAGCCCACGAAAGGAACAATTACCGTCAGAATTCTTTTGGTTGACTTTTTCAGGTTGAACACCGTGACCGACGCGGTAAGGCGGCCAATCATCAATGAGCCCCAGTATAAGGAGATGTAGGGTGAGATGTATCTTTCTTCCAGGCCGCCGAAATCGGGCAGCCTGAGCAACGCGCCCATGTTACTCTGAACGGTTACCTCAACACCCACATATACAAAGATGGCGATCATGCCCAGCACCAGTTGCGGGTACTGCATGGCGCCCCATCCTGATTTGTTCTTTTTGGAAGCCGCCATGCTGTAAAACAGGAGGCCGATAGTAATCACGAGCGTGGCGACGATCAGGAACGATTTGGCAGCTTCGCCAAAATGCTTCACCACCCATTCGTTCATGAAGATGAGGACGAAGGTGGGAACGCTGATGATGATCAGTATGAGCATAGCCTTCGGGCTCTTTTCAATTTTCTCATCGCTGGTAACACGCGGTAACTTCGAAACGCCGAAGAAAATGGCCACGGCCGTAAACAATACAGCCAGGATGATGTAAAGCGTCTCGATGTTGCCGAGAGTGGCTTTCTTCTCGCCTTCGGCGAGGCCACCGAACAGCACTACGCTCACGATGAGCGGCCCAAGCAAAGTTCCGATAGAATTGATACCGCCGGCAAGGTTAAGGCGGTGGGCGCCCGTTTCGGGTGCGCCGAGGGCGATGGCAAACGGCTGCGCGCAGGTTTGCTGCAGCGAAAAGCCGAGGGCGATGGCAAAGAACGCGATCAGTACCATGGCAAAGGTTGCACCTTCGGAAGTGGAGATAAAGGCCATGGCGATGGCGCCGATAACGGAGATCAGCAAGCCGTATATAATGCCGTTTTTATACCCGATCTTATTGAGAATGTCCACACC
>CAMPGT010000278.1 GCA_946885665.1 uncultured Chitinophagaceae bacterium
CCTATCCCCCTCTGGAGGGGGTGGTCCCGACGAAGGAGGGACCGGGGGAGGACTCCCGTCTCACATCTCCCGTCTCCTCACAACGCCCACGCTTTGTCTCCCTGCTTATAAGGAATACATCCATCATACCTGCCAGGCGATTCAACATAGCGCAATGCCTGTGTTGAGCCTATTTCAGAAGTAAAGTAACCCAGCAAAGTCAGCTCCTTCATCAACCTGAAATAATGGTTAGGATCATTATCCTTTTTATTCTTTGCATACTGCTTCTGGTCATTGTCGATCTGCACCAGCAATTCATGACGCTGTTCAGGAGTGATCTGCATGAATGCCTTATCGAATTTCTTATTCGACTCCTCGTTTATCTTGTCCATGCCGCTCCTGAAAACTTTCTGGTCGTCTTCGGTGTAACAGTCCCGAACCATCACCGTCATAAACGCACCTACTTTAGCGGCCTTCGCACCAGGCGTACTGGTAGCCGGGATGATCGTTTCCGATATCTCGTCGAGATATGCGATATCATCGGGCGTAAATTCGGTAAGAGATGTTTTTTTATCTGCAGGTGCACAGCCTTCTAAAAATAAATTGGCGCCGATAACGGTTCCACCCATGATCAAAGCGACCCGTGATAATGCCTCACGTCTATTCATAAAATTTTTTTTAGAGATTTCTTTTTTTCAATTCATTCACAGCAAAATCAACAGCTCTTGCCGTCATGGCCATATAGGTCAGCGATGGGTTCTGACACGCCGCCGACACCATAAAGGCGCCATCGGTAACAAACACATTCCTGGCGTCCCATAACTGGTTATTCGCATTCAGCACCGATGTTTTCGGATCCCTGCCCATACGCGCCGTTCCCATTTCATGGATGCCCATTCCCATAGCATAACCATTGTCGTACATGTGTACGTCTTTCAATCCGCCCGCTTCGAGTATCTCTTTTCCTTCCTCCATCATGGCCTTTCTCATCTTGTTCTCATTGTCCTTGATTTCGCAATCGAATTTAAGAACAGGCAGTCCCCATTTATCTTTTTTGTCTTTATCGAGAGCGATATGGTTTTCATGGTAAGGCAGGGTTTCACCAAATGCAGTGATACCCATTGTCCATGGCCCCGGTTCGGAGAGTCCTTCTTTCAGATCGGCGCCAATCTGCAATTCGGCCACATTGCGTTTCCAACCTTCGCGGCTGGCGCCACCCTGGTATCCGAACCCCCTGATAAAGTCTCTTTTTTTCGTATCGGTGGGAAGGTTGGTGAACCTGGGGATGTAGATACCGTTTGGCCTGCGGCCGAAATAATATTTATCGTCGTATCCTTCTGCAACGCCCGCTGCACCGCAACGGAAGTGATGGTCCATCACATTGTGGCCGAGTTCGCCGCTCGCGCTGCCGAGTCCGCCGGGCCAGATGTCGGTTGCCGAATTGAAAAGCACCCACGTGCTGTTCATGGACGACGCGCAGAGGAACACCACTTTCGCTTTGAATTCGTAGGTCTGGTTAGTTTCCGCATCCAGCACTTCCACTCCGGTGGCTTTCTTGCTGTCTTTATCGTAGATTACCCTGGTAACTATCGAAAAGGGCCTCACGGTGAGGTTGCCTGTTTTCATAGCAGCCGGCAGTGTCGACGACTGGGTGCTGAAGTACGCGCCGAACGGGCATCCCAGCCAGCATTTGTTCCTGTACTGGCAGGCAGATCTTCCGTTATGGGCCTGGGTAAGGTTGGCCACTCTTCCCATGGTGATAAGCTTGGCCCTTTTGAAGTGAGCGTTCACTCTTTCCGCAACATCTTTTTCCACACAGTTCATTTCCATGGCAGGCAGAAACTGTCCGTCGGGCAGTTGAGGCAAACCTTCTTTGGCGCCGCTTACGCCAACGAATTTTTCAACGTAGTCGTACCACGGAGAGATGTCTTTGTAGCGTATGGGCCAGTCGATGGCGATGCCGTCTCTCTCGTTCGCGCCGAGATCCACGTCGCCCAGCCTGTAGCTTTGCCGGCCCCACATCAGTGAGCGGCCGCCCACATGATAGCCGCGATACCAGTCGAAGCGTTTTACTTCAGTATAGGGGCATTCTTTGTCTTTAACCCAGTAATTCAGGTTGATTTCGTTCAGGGGATAATCTCGTTTGAGTACCGGATAATCTTCGATCATTTGCTGTGTGCGGCCGCCCCGGTGCGGAAATTCCCAAAGGCCCTTCGTTGCGTTCACATAGTCTTTAACGTGTTCGATATTCTCACCGCGTTCGAGCATTATCACTTTCAGGCCCTTTTCGGTGAGTTCTTTCGCGGCCCAGCCTCCGCTGATCCCGGAACCCACCACGATAGCATCATAAACATTATCAGCCATTATTTCAATTTTATAGGTTGCAAGAAATTTCGGGAATCGGCAAATCGCAATCGGCAATAGATTTTATTTGCCGTTTCCCGTTTGCCGATTGCCGTTTATCTCATACATCACAAATCGTCACCGCGTTTGCGAGTGCGGCAAGTTGATGTTCCTTTTCTTTCTTTGAGGGGATGAATTCCTGGGCAACGTATCCCTGGAACCCGGTGTCCACGATGGCTTTCATGATGGCTGGATAGTAAAGCTCCTGCGATTCATCGATCTCATGCCTGCCCGGTACACCTCCGGTGTGGTAATGCGCAAAATGCTGATGGTTATCGTTGATGGTCCTGATAACATCGCCTTCATCTATCTGCATGTGATAGATATCGTAAAGTAATTTGAAATTTTCCGAGCCGACTCTTTTTACCAGCTCAATACCCCACTGCGACTTGTCGCACTGGTAATCTTTGTGGTCGATTTTGCTGTTAAGCAGTTCCATCACCACAAACACTTTATTTTTTTCGGCCACCGGCATGATCTTCTGAAGGCCCTCAACACAGTTCTTCAACCCGGTTTCATCATCCTTGCCGCGCCGGCTGCCGCTGAAGCAGATCACATTTTTGTATCCTTCTTTCACCATCAGCGGAATGTATTCGATGTAGCTCTTTACAAGTTTTGCATGGAACTGTTTGTCATTGAACCCGTCAACAAGGTTGATTTCGGCACCGTTACACATGGCGGAATACAGTCCATACTTTTTCAATGTTGGCCAGTCTTTTGGGGAAACAAGATCAACGGCTTTGATGCCCATTTTCTTCGCCGCTGCGCAAAATTCGTCGAAGGGAATGGAATCGTAGCACCATTTGCATACGGAGTGGTTGATATTATTTTTCAACTGGAACGGTTCTGTTTTTTCAATATTAAAAGATGATAAAAGGGGTGCGGCAGATAAAGCGGCGGCACCCCCCATAATATTTTTCAACATGTTCCTGCGTGACTCATTCATTTGGTTGCAATCGTTTTTGAAAATGGGAATTTACGAAATGGCGGTCAATCCACGGTACCGCGCATTGCTGTTCCCCTGTTAAAGTTATACGCTGGCAGGCGTCAACACCTCGAGTCTTCTTCTGCCGCGCATGTAAATCACCAATCCGGCGAAGGCTACGACAAGTATCACCGGGATAACAAGTGTAGCGTTCAAAATTTCCGGACCGGCAGCCTGTTGTGCCGCTGCCAGAGCATCTGCCTGTGGCGTACCCGGCGCCGCGCCCGCATAATCTTTTATAGAGGCGCCTGAGGGAAGCTTTTCGGCAACCATCCTGTCGTAGAATCCGCCCATGATGAGTGTGTACAATGAAACGGAGAACATGCCTACGCCACCCATGAGGTTAATGCCCACAGCACCCGTCTTTGGAACATTCTCTGCAACAAAGCCGAGCATGGTGGGCCAGAAATAACAAACGCCCATACCAAAAATTATTGCACCGGCAAACAACCCGTAGCCTGAAGTATGGCCAAGCATGAAGATACCGATGCCTGCGAGAATTGCCGAGATCAGCAGTACGCCCTGTGGCGCCAGCCGGTGAACAACGGGGCCGGCGAATGCTCGTCCCACTACCATTACACCTGTTGTCAGCGTCAGCAGCAGGATGGGTTCGGTGGTCACATTTTTCAGGAGCACCGGTATCCATTGCTGCGTATATAATTCTGTTATGGCAGTGCCAAACATGCAGATGATCATGAAAAGGAAGAGAGGTGTGAGCAGTGCCTTGTACATCTGTCCTGTTGAAATGCCGGCTGTAACTCTTTCTGTGAGCGGAAACTTCAGCCCAACGAACATAAATCCGTAGATGAGTGTCGGGATGATCATTGTAGCCACCTCTATGCGCCATGGATTGTAACCGCCAATAGGTCCGCCAACCCATTGATCGTAAAAGTGAACGATCAGCGATCCAATAACGATACCACCGGGGAACCAAAGGTGGAAGTGGTTCAGTTTTGTTGTTTTGTTACCGGGATAGAGCGCCGCTACCAGGGGATTACATGCCGCTTCAACGGTGCCGTTCGCGATGCCTATTAATAATGTTGAGAGGAACAGCGGCCAGAATGCGCTGCCGAAGTTTCCCGCATAAACTGTAAGAATGATACCGGCCAGGTGAAAGAAGAATGCCATGACCAGCAGCTTTTTCATTCCGATGGCATCCACCACCATGCCGCCAATGATCACAGCCAGGGGAAATCCCCAGAACGCCGTAGCGGTGATGGCTGCAAGTTCAGAAGCGTTCAGATTAAATTCAGCGGCCCATTGCGGAAGATTGCCCGCGCGGATACCGAAAGACAGACCTGTAACCAATAACGCTAAGCAGCTTGCAACAAAAAGTTTACTGCGGCGAATATTTGAATCCATGGCAAACAATTTAGTTTTGATTCGTTGGCGTTAAAATACAAAATATTTTTTCAAAGGGGCCAATGACGTAATTTCATGGCTGCTAAAAATAATTGAATAAAACTAATTTCTTTTATTTTCCAGAGTTTTTATTCTTAAATACATTGTATTCAGTTTTTCATGAAGAGATAATTAAGAATGTTAATGGTCGGCGGAGGGAAGGATGCTT
>CAMPGT010000279.1 GCA_946885665.1 uncultured Chitinophagaceae bacterium
TATTATTACAGACAGTCTGCCCATCTAACCGATGACATCTTCGGCAAAGTCATGCAAAGCATCTACTGGCAGATGAAGCACGTTTATGATAATATTCATTTTTCCAGGATTGCGGTGAGGAACAATCATGCCATTACAGAAACGCTGGGCCTTTTCATTACTGGCTTATTGTTTCCATTTTTGCCGGGAGCACACAACTGGAAACAAAAGGGCAAAAAATGGTTTGAAAAAGAAATCGCCTACCAGGTATATCCCGATGGAACTTTTCTCCAATTTTCCATGAACTATCACCGCGTGGTGATCCAATTGTTGACCTGGGCAATACGGCTCGCAGAGGTTAATAAGATAGCTCTTGATCCTGTGGTGCGAGAACGCGCTGTCGCCTCGGTTGGTTTCCTGCACAATTGCATGAACGAGGAAAATGGCAGCCTGCCTAATTATGGAGCAAACGACGGCGCCCTTTTTTTTCCGCTTAACGATGTGGACTTTAGGGATTACCGTCCGCAACTCCACGCTCTGGCTGCCGTGTTGAAGATGGGCGCGATCGACAAATGCAATGAAGACCAACACTGGTATGGCATTGCGGAAGCAAGCGACAAATTGTTGCAGCAGCAACAAGGAATTATTGCATTTCCGGTGGGCGGTTATTACCTGTTACGCGAAAGGGACACATTCAGTTTTATCAGGTGCGGGCGTTATAAGGATCGCCCGTTGCAAGCCGATAATCTTCATCTTGACCTGTGGATCGGCGAGCAGAATGTGCTGCGGGACGGCGGAAGCTATAAGTATAACACGGAAGAAAGCCTGCAGAAATATTTTCACGGCACAGCGTCGCACAATACGGTCATGCTGGATAACCAGGATCAGATGCAGAAGGGCAGGAGGTTTATCTGGTATTATTGGACACAAGCTGTAGAGGCGGGCTGGAGAGAATATGAAAGTTATTACGAATTCAAGGGAGTGATTCAGGCATTCCGGCACGTGGGAAAAGGCATTGTTCACAAGCGCACAGTGCGTAAATATAAGGCTCGGTGGAAATGGCAGGTTACGGATGAGATTGTTCATTCAAATGGTTATGAGGTGCAGCAGTTGTGGCACCCCGCCGTTGCAGAGAGTATGCGGGTTGATTTCACCGCGTGTGACGTAAGAGAAATTCCGATAGAAAAGAAAATAATGAAGGGATGGTATTCGCCGAAGTATGGCATGAAGGAAGAGGCGGACACGCTGGTGTTTTCGTCGAATATCAACGGGATTACAACGACCATCGAAGTTAAAAATGCCAGTTAATTGAACATTTTAATTCTGCATCAGTATTTTTTGGAAGAAGGCGATTCGGGCGGATCACGATGGAACGAAATGGCGAAAACATGGAACGGCCTCGGGAATGATATCACCGTCATAGCAGGGATGATCCATGCGAACAAGCAGGAAAAGCGGTCGGAATACAAGGGCAAATACTTCAAATTCAAAACGCAGGGTTCTGTAAAAGTGTGGCGCTGTCATGTTTCGGAAGCCTATAACAGGAATTTTGCCGGCAGGTTGTGGGCCTACTTTTGCTTCATGTTTTCTTCGATGTGGGCAGGACTTTTTAAGGTGAAAGGAAGGTATGATCTGATAGTTGTTACATCCCCTCCCTTGTTTGTTGGTTTAAGCGGCTATATCATTTCGCGCTTAAGAAGAATTCCAATGGTGTTTGAGGTGAGGGATTTGTGGCCTGAGTCGGCAGTTGAAACCGGCATTTTAAAAAACCGGGTGATAATCAGGATGGCGTACCGGGTGGAAGCCTTTATTTATAAGAAAGCCAGGCTCATTAATGTGCTTACACCCGCCTTCCGGGAAACATTGATCACAAAAAACAGGGTGCCTGCCGATAAAATAATATTTGTTCCCAACGCTGCCGACTTTAGTCTTACGGAAAAGTTGCTCCGGGAATTTGATTACGGCCGGTTTCGCAGGGAGCAGGGCCTGGAGGGGAAGCTGGTTTTTATCTACGTGGGCGCACACGGTGTGTCGAACCACCTTATTCAGGTGATCGAAGCCGCAGAATTGCTGAGAGACAGGCCCGTATTGTTTTTGCTGATCGGTGACGGCATGCAGAAAAAGATGCTGCAGGAAGAAGCCGCGGCCCGCGGGTTGAACAATGTTCGGTTTGAAGAGTCGGTACCGAAAGAAGAGGTGTTCAGGTTTATCCTGGCTTCCGATGTGGGCATGTCTGTTCTGAAAAAGACAAACAACTTTAAGACGGTATATTCGAACAAGACTTTTGATTATATGAGTTGCAAGAGGCCCATACTCATGGCGATCGACGGCATATCGCGCCAATTGGTGGCAGATGCAGGCGCCGGATTTTATGTGGAGCCGGAAAATAGTCACGACTATGTTAAGGTGGTGGATCATTATCTTCACCATCCGGAAGTGATGAAGAAGCAGGGAGAAAGCGGTTACAGGTATGCAAAGGACAACTTTGACCGGACAGCTTTGGCAGAAAGATATCTGGCACATATTCAAAAAGTGGCGAAGCACCGCGTTGCAGAACAGAAAATGAAAGTTGAACCCTATTTGAAATCGTAAATTGTTGCGTGTGTACAGATCGTTCCTGAAATCTTTACTCGACTATGTTTTGTCGCTGCTTGGCTTGCTGGTACTGTTGCCGGTGCTACTGGCAGCAGCTTCGTTACTGGCAGTGGCCATCAGGGGCATTCCCTTTTACTTTCAGAAAAGACCTGGGAAAAACAGGAAGTTATTTTGGGTCATTAAGCTGAAGACGATGAGGGACAGGAAGAATGAGAACGGAGAATTGCTGCCGGATGCCGAACGTTTGACGCCGTTGGGGAAGTTTATCCGGAAAACGTCGCTGGACGAGGTTCCGCAATTGCTGAACGTGATTTTGGGCGACATGAGTCTTGTAGGTCCGCGCCCGCTCTTGCCCGAGTACCTCTCCCTGTACAACGAAGTGCAGATGCGGAGGCATGAGGTTAAGCCGGGAATTACAGGGTGGGCACAAATCAATGGCAGAAACGGAATCGGCTGGCAGGAAAAATTTGATCTTGATGTTTGGTACGTGGACAATCTTTCCTTTACGCTTGATTGTAAAATAATTTATAAAACCATTAAAAAGGTGTTTCGCCCCGAGCACATCAATTACGCCGGGCACGCAACTATGCCGGCCTTTAATGGTAATAAAAATACGGCGTGAATTTTCAATTGAATTGTCAGATATGATTTTATTCGGTGCAAGCAGTCATGGGAAGATCGTTGCAGACATCCTTCGCGTAATGGGAGAAGAGGAAATAATGTTTTGGGATGACAACCCGGCCTCCGGAATTTCCGGCTATGAGTTGAACGCGCCGCGGTCCACTACGAACGACAGGGTTATTATCAGCATAGGAAACAATGGCGCAAGAAAAAGGGTTGCTGAAACCTATTCTTACCGGTACGGAAAGGCCATCCACCCGGGGGCGGTTTTATCTGCAGACATCCAGGTGGGTGAAGGTACAGTGATCATGCCTGTTGCGGTGATCAATGCGGGATCAAAGATCGGAAGGCACTGCATCATTAACACCGCAGCGGTGATTGAGCATAATTGCCGGATCGACGATTATGTTCATATTTCGCCGAGCGCCACATTATGCGGGAATGTAGCAGTGAATGAAGGTGGATGGATAGGCGCCGGGGCAACCATCATTCAGAATCTTACAATAGGCAAATGGGCGGTAATAGGTGCGGGCTCCGTGGTTCTTGGAGATATTCCGGACTACGCGGTTGCCGTGGGCAACCCCGCAAAAGTAATCAGATACATCAGGGCACTTCATCCGCAGTCCAAATCGGGTTAGGCATTTCAATCAATATTTACAATGAATAGTCGCAAAATATGGCTTTCGTCGCCACACCTTGGCGGAACGGAGGAAGCTTTCGTTCACGAGGCGTTTCGCACGAACTGGATTTCACCACTCGGGCCTAATGTTGATGGTTTTGAAGCAGACGTTTCATCGTTTTTGGGTGATGGCGTTCATGTTGCCGCGTTAAGCTCGGGTACAGCTTCGATTCACCTGGCCCTGGTGCTGTTGAATGTGCAGCCGGGCGACGAGGTGATTTGCCAGAGTATGACGTTTTCGGCAACTGCCAACCCGATCGCATATCTGGGCGCGCGCCCGGTATTTATAGACAGTGAAAAGGAAACCTGGAACATGGATCCTGAATTTTTAGAAGAAGCGATTGTTGACCGGATAGCAAAAGGCAAACGACCCAAAGCGATTATTGTAGTTGACCTGTACGGAATGCCGGCGAAAATGGAAGAGCTGCTGTCCATTGCCAGGCGTTACGACATTCCCCTTATCGAAGACGCTGCCGAAGCGTTGGGCTCTTCCATCAACGGCAAAAGGTGTGGAACCTTCGGCGACATGGCGATACTATCATTTAACGGAAATAAGATCATCACCACATCGGGCGGGGGCGCGCTCGTATCACGAAATGCTGACTATGTGAAAAGGGCCCGGTTCCTGGCAACACAGGCGAGAGATCCCGCTCCCCATTATCAACATTCGCAGATCGGCTACAACTACCGGATGAGCAATATTTGTGCGGGAATTGGCAGGGGGCAGATGGAGGTTATCGGTCAACGGGTTGCACAGCGAAGGTCGAACCACGCGTTTTACAGGGAGGCCCTGGGGCGGTTCGGAGAATTTCATTTTCTCGACGAGCCGCCAGGTTACTACAGCAATCGGTGGCTCACCTGCATGCTGCTCGACGCAACACCGGGAGACAAGCGCAATAGGCGCGACGAACTGCGTGAAAGAATGGAAGAAAAAAACATAGAATGCCGGCCCGTGTGGAAGCCCATGCATCTGCAACCTGTGTTTGCCGGCGCTTTATACTATGGCGCAAATGCTTCCGAGCAGCTGTTTCAGTCGGGGTTGTGTTTGCCCAGTGG
>CAMPGT010000280.1 GCA_946885665.1 uncultured Chitinophagaceae bacterium
GTTTAAGCCCGTACAACGGTTTAGCAAACCGGCCCTTTCGGCCACTCAGGCACCTCTCCAAAACCCCTTTTCCCAGGGGACGGCAAAAATAAGCGATATATGCTAAACTTAAAACTTAAAAGTTGGGTCCACCCCCGGCGCTTCGCGCCACCCCCGCCAGCGGGGGATACGCTTTGCGATTTCTTTCCACCTTTGCGTGAATCCGCCAGCGTGGGAAACCGTCGCGGGCAAAACTTAAAACTGAAAATCCTCTCCCTTCTCCCCACTCCCCACTTCCCGTCTCACTCCCCCTCTCCCAAAACAAAAAATCCTCCACATGGAGGATCAAAATTTTTCTTCGGGGAAAAGACCTTCACATGGCCGCGAGCTGCACCTTCTGCTGCAACTCCACCACACTCTCTCTAAACGTACTATCCGTATCCATCAGGTCCTTCACCGTTTGGCAGGAATGGATAACCGTGGTGTGATCGCGGCCGCCGAAATGCTCCCCGATCGTTTTCAATGAATTCTTCGTGAATGCCTTCGCCAGGTACATCGTGATCTGCCGCGCCTGAACGATCTCACGCTTCCTCGTCTTCTGCAATAACTTATCATAAGGAACATCAAAGAACTCGCACACCATCTTCTGAATCGTATCAATGGTGATCTCCTTACTGCTCGTCTTAACAAAATTTCTAAGTACTCTTTTCGCCAAATCCAGATCAATTTCCCGCTTGTTCAGCGAAGACTGTGCCAGCAGCGAAATCAATGCTCCTTCGAGTTCCCTCACATTGCTGCTGATATTGTAGGCCAGGTACTTCACCACTTCTTTCGGCATCTCCAGTCCGTCGTTCTTCATCTTCCTCTCCAATATATCTATTCTCGTCTCATAATCGGGGATCTGCAAATCGGCACTCAACCCCCAGCGGAACCTGCTCAGCAATCGCTCCTGCATGCCTTCGAGGTCCTTGGGACTTTTATCGGAGGTCATGATAAGCTGCTTGCCACTTTGATGCAGGTGGTTGAAGATGGCAAAGAACGCATCCTGCGATTTCTCCGCCCTGTTGAAGAACTGCACATCGTCGATGATCAGCACATCCACCATCTGGTAGAAGTGTATGAAATCATTGATGGCATTGTTGCGGCTGTGATCCTGGAACTGGTTGATAAACTTTTCGGAGCTTACGTACAGCACCACCTTGTTGGGATGCATGCGCTTCGTTTCGTTGCCAATGGCCTGCCCGAGGTGAGTCTTCCCCAAACCAACGCCACCATAAAGCACCAGGGGATTGAAGGAACTCGAACCCGGCTTCTCCGCCACCGTCTTGCCGGCACGGCGGGCCACCCTGTTGCAATCGCCCTCTATAAAGTTGTCGAACGTATATATATGATTAAGCTGCGGGTCTATCTGCATCTTCTTCAGACCCGGAATGACAAATGGATTCTTAACTGGATTGTGAATGATCAAAGGAAAATCCATTTCATTATTAGAAAATGTTTTGTATCCATGAGTGGGTACATCCATGGTTAGCGGCTTGCTCTGATGATTGCCACTGTCTACCATGATCCTGTATTCCAGCCTGGCATCCTTTCCCAGTATCCTTCTGAGTGTCTTCGCTAGTAAATTTACATAATGTTCTTCGAGGTATTCGAAAAAAAACTGGCTCGGAACCTGTATCACCAAAACATTGTCTTTCAACTCCACGGGCCTTATCGGTTCGAACCATGTCGTAAAATGCTGCCACTCAACTATGTCTTTAATTATGTCTAAGCAATTGCTCCATACTTTATCAAAAGACTTGGCCATTTTAATCGTAAGCAATTTATGTTGAGTTAAGATTTTTTAGTCCACAAACGCTGGTCCTCAGGGCGATTATTTTTTGATAACAAAAAAGTAACGCAGGGCAACGAATATCAAAACTTTTCCTTGAATAAAAAATTTTTTATTCCCTCTTTGTGAGAAAAAAAATCGCAGATTTATTTTTTAAAATTTTGTGAGATGAAGTAAATATTTTATGCCGAAATATTGTCTCAACTTTGATGACGTTACGGCGATCATCGATGAATAAATTTAGACTTTGCAGCAACAACTAACAATCAAACTTTTACCTTCCGAGGCAGATTCAGAAAGCGCCATCAAACATCACGTGAGCCAGTCGCTCTCCATTCAACCATCGTCGCTGTCGGGCTTGGCTTTCGTCAAGAGGTCAATAGATGCCCGGGGCAAACAACCGTACGTTATCGTTACAGTCAACGCTTTCATCAATGAGCCCTTTCATCCTTCAATCCCCGGAAAGCTGCGCCTGCACAACGTTTCAGCGAATTCAAAAAAGGTTCTCATTGCGGGAGCGGGTCCGGCCGGACTCTTCGCCGCATTAAAATTTTTGGAAGTGGGGATAAAGCCCGTTATCATTGAAAGAGGAAAAGATGTACGCGCGCGAAGAAGGGACCTCGCCATTCTCAACAAAGAGGGCATACTCAATCCTGAAAGCAACTACTGCTTCGGTGAAGGCGGCGCAGGCACCTACAGCGATGGTAAACTATACACGCGCAGTAAGAAGAGAGGCGACATCAATCGCATACTCAACATACTCGTTGAGTTCGGTGCCGATGACAACATTTTATACGATGCGCATCCGCACATCGGCACTAATAAACTACCTTCCATCATCACCTCTATACGACAGCGGATCATTGACTGTGGAGGAGAAATTATTTTTGAAAAGAAGATCACCGATCTCATCATTAAGAATGACCGGCTCACAGGCATTGCAACAGCAGATAAAAATGTTTTTGAGGGAGAGGCCCTCGTACTGGCAACGGGTCATTCCGCGCGCGACATCTTTCACCTGCTGCACAGAAAAAATATTCTTATCGAAGCCAAACCCTTTGCTTTGGGCGTAAGGGTCGAACATCCGCAACGGCTCATCGACACAATACAATATCATTGCCCCGCACGCGGGGAATTTTTACCTCCTGCCGCATACAGTGTGGTGCAACAGGTAAACGGCCGCGGCGTATTTTCGTTTTGCATGTGCCCCGGCGGGATCATCGCGCCGGCTTCGACCGGCCCGGGAGAACTTGTGGTGAATGGCTGGTCGCCGTCGAAAAGAAACAACCCCTATGCGAATTCAGGTATAGTGGTGGCCGTGGAAGAGAGCGACTTTCATCATCATCATGATCATGGGCCCCTGGCTGCACTGGCGTTCCAGCAGGCCGTCGAGCAAAAGGCCTTTGAAGCCGGAGGTGGCCATTTTGTAGCGCCTGCCCAAAGGCTCGCCGACTTTACCGACAATAAACTCTCTGCTACTCTTCCTTCGTGTTCGTACCTGCCCGGTATACGATCGGCGCCGCTTAGCGAAGTGCTTCCTGCTTTTATCTATGACAGCCTGGCAAAGGCTTTTGTAGATTTCGGCAAGAAAATGCGTGGTTACTTTACCAATGATGCAGTAGTGGTGGCGACAGAGTCGCGGACCTCTTCGCCGGTCCGGATTCCCAGGAATGGGGACACGCTTGAACATCCCCGGATTAAAGGGTTGTACCCCTGCGGGGAAGGTGCCGGGTATGCGGGTGGGATTGTTAGTGCGGCGATGGATGGGGAGAGAGTGGCGGAATGTGTTTCTTTGAAGATAGGGACTGCTTAGGTGCCACTCGCATGAAAGAATTTTTTTAGAAACAAGAAAAGGCGTTTTTTCTTCAATAGACCTTTAGACACCCGGGTCGAAAAAAATAACACTCCTTCGGCATCCAAAAGAAAACCAAACCTTTTAACTTTTAACTTACTTTGACCACATGAACGTCCTGGAAGTCGAAAAAGTGAAAAAGTACTATGCCACGCAAAGAGCCGTGGACGACCTGAGCTTCACCATCACGAAAGGAAGCATCTTCGGACTGCTCGGCCCTAACGGAGCCGGTAAAACGACACTCATCCGGATGATCACCGGCATCTTCTATCCGGACGATGGCACCATCACCCTGCACGGAAAAAAATTCAACCCCTCAACCGACATGCTCAAAATCGGCTACATGCCCGAGGAGCGCGGATTGTATAAGAAAATGCGTATCGGCGAACAGGCCGTGTACCTGGCGCGCCTGAAGGGACTCAGCCGCAGCGACGCCATTCACAAAGTGAAAGAATGGTTCATAAAACTCGAGATGGAAAGCTGGTGGAACAAGAAAGTCGAAGACCTGAGCAAGGGCATGGGACAAAAACTTCAATTCGTCATCACCGTGCTGCACGAGCCCTCACTCATCATACTCGACGAGCCCTTCAGCGGCCTCGACCCGGTCAACACGAACCTTATCAAAGAAGAGATCTACCAACTGGCACAAAAAGGCTGCAGCATCATCTTCAGCACCCACCGCATGGAACAGGTGGAAGAGATCTGCGATCACATTATCCTCATGAACCAGGGAAAAAAGATCCTCGACGGGTCAGTGAAAGATGTCAAACAACAGTTCAAGGAAAACCTTTTCGCTATACACCTGGATCATTTCCCGGAAAATGACCAATCGCCCGCATTTGAACTGATCAATCACGCCGGCATTAACACATCTTTTTCAGCCAACGGCGCCGATCAGCGCATGATCGTCAGGATCAACGAGGGCTTTACGCCAAACGATGTGCTGCGCCATTACCTTCAGCAGAACGTGATGATCACCGGCTTCTATGAACTGCTTCCGTCACTGAGCGACATATTCATCAGGCTTGTTGAAGGAACACCCTTCAGCAGACAATTTCAAAAATCAAGCACATGAACAAGATCTGGCTCGTGATAAAAAGAGAATACCTCACAAGGGTGAGGAGCAGAACGTTCATCATTTCGACGTTCGTGACGCCGCTGTTTTTTGTGGGGCTGATCGTAGCCATCGCCTACTTCTCCAAACAAAACCCCGACAATGGACCCAATGTCGTTGCCGACTCGATGGCCCGCAACGAAGCGGC
>CAMPGT010000281.1 GCA_946885665.1 uncultured Chitinophagaceae bacterium
GCGGGGGTGGCGCGAAGCGCCGGGGGTGGACCCGAATTAAACCACAGATTTTTAAGGTTTTGTACTGATCTGATATAAGCTTCCTATAGTGCTCTCCCTATACTGGTATAAGCTGAGCTTATACCAGAGCATATCAAAAGCTGGTCGGGTGTTATACGAGAAGAGAAGGGGAATACCTACCCGAAAATTATAACCGCTCATGCTTTAAAAGTTTAAGACGCACTGTCAAGCGCTTGTTTATCAATAAACTAAATGAAGAAAAGGTTGTTGAACGTATTGATGCCGCAAAACACAATTTCAGGTACCTTCAGTTCGTGAACGATTGACACGCTTCGCGTAATGGATTGGGCTCCGCAATAACTAAAGAAATTCAATATGAACAGGCCATTGAATTTTTCGTTGTTCCTTTTGGCATGCGTAATAACAGTTACCACCTATGCGCAAAGTGAGCCGGTTCCTGTTATGAATCTGGGCGACCCCGCTCCTCCATTACATTTACGCACCTGGATAAAAGGAAAGCCCGTTAACACATTTGAGAAGGGCGAAATTTATGTACTCGAATTTTGGGCAACCTGGTGTAAGCCTTGCGTTGCAGCAATGCCTCACCTATCCGCTTTAGCCCGCGAATACAGGGATAGGGTTACCGTTTTAGGAATTGACGTAATGGAATCTAAAACCACCTCCATTCAAAAAATAAAAGCTTTTGTAGACAGCATGGGCAGCAACATGGATTACAATGTTGCTGTAGAAGACAGCAATTTTATGGTAGCAGCATGGTTCGAGCCTTTGGGAGAAGCAGGTATTCCACATTCCTTCGTAGTGAATGGAGAAGGGAGGCTGGCATGGATTGGACACCCCAAAGATCTCGCCGGGGTGTTACCTAAAATCGCGAACAACACCTGGGACATACAAAAAGCGTTGGCCGAACGGAACACGAACAGGCACTTACATTACCTGGACAGGGAGGCATCGTTCGAGCTGGTGCAATATAGCGGCGATCCATTAAAACCGAATGATTTAGGAAAGCCTGATTCGGCCCTTCTGATGATCGATGAAATCGTGAAAGCCAACCCTAAGTTGAAGTACGCACCTTTCATCGCTTCATGGACCTTCTCTTCACTGCTCAAAACAGATGCCCAAAAAGCGTATGAATTCGGGAAGAAAGCGATAGTTACCTACACGTATGAGGAACCTGCTTACCACTCTATTATTGGCACTATCGAGTCGTATTCGAATATCTTGAATCTTTCGCCAGAAATATATGGGTTGGGCGCTGAAGCTTGCCAGGCCGAAATTGATGGAATGGTATATCCGCAACTTGCGAACATGTCAAGGCGTTACAGCAAAATGGCGGAGTGGTACTGGTGTGCAGGAAATAAGCCGAAAGCGATCGCTGCACAACAAGAGGCTATTGAAACACTGAAAAGCAGAAAGAATTATTCTCGCACCGATTTAGCGGCACTTGAGGACAGCCTGCAACAATACAGGAATCAATAGCTGACCATTGCAAAACAAGTATGAAGTCATGTCCTGATCTCCCGGCGCATGAAGAAATAATAAGTCAAAGCAAAGCACACCGTTGTTGCCGCAAGCAACCCGGTAACCTGTGGCCATACGATCATCAGGCTTTCTTTGAATGGCAACGGCGATGGAATGGCGCCAGCCATCTGCTCCATTGTTAACGGACCAAGACTCCTCACAGAAGGCATCAGCAACGTGGTGGCGGCATCTGTATACAACTGGCTCGGCGCAAGGCGCAGCAGCGACAAAAGAAGATTGTTGTACGACAACAGGTCGCCCGGCAGCAGGTATTCGGTTGAAGGGATCATGGCATTGACCACCATGTTTACCACAATGCGATAAAATACCGTAAAGAACAACCAAATGCCGATAGCAGTGAGCGCAGAGGTCGCAGCGTTCCTGAACCTTACCGACAACAGGATGGAAAGGCTGAGCCAAAATCCAACGTACAAAACACTCAGCACAACAAACCCGAAAATACGAAGCAGCTCAACCGGCTCGAGCCGAACTCCCGTAATGACCATCCCTCCGCCGATCATTAACAACGAAAGAGAAAAAAACAAAACGCTTATTACAAGTAGCGCCCCGCAAAATTTCGCCAGCAATACGTTGTCGCGATAAACAGGCTGAGCCATCAAACGTGTTAACGTGCCATTGTTCTGATCGGCATTTACCGCATCAAAACCAAGTGCAATGCCCAATAACGGACCCAGGAAGCTGATAAAAATATGAAAGGTGGGCAGCGTGCCATCCGTAGTGGTCAATAGTTTCAGGTACACAAAGGCGTGGTCCGGATCTTTGAGGTTGTTTACAGCAGCGCTGATATTGCTCAGGGATACATATAACGAACCCAGGAAGGTGAGCACGATCAGCGACAGCATGATGGTAAAGCGCCAACTGCGGATGTGATCTCCCGCTTCTTTGCGCACCATCACATTAAAAGGACCTGCAGACTTTCCCCACCGCATGTTATCAGGCGTTGTTCTTCTTGAAAAAAGCCCGTTGAAATAAACCAGTGGACCTTCCATTGGACATATGTTTCTTTTGATTGTTTTCGAAATACCGGTGAGAAATTTCATCCAACCCAAATTCCTTCCTGTGCACCCCGCTTATGTTCACTCCTTTATGAACGAGAAAGCGAACAACATCCGGCGTCACATCGTCGCTGCACGACACTTCAATGCTTTGCTCTTCCACGGTTACATTCGTAACGTTTTCCAGTTTCGCAAGTTCTTCGGCATGGGCTGTAAAACCGGGAGGCAGATCCCTCACCGTAATTTGCACCACGTAAGATTCTTCGCCGAATAGGTTGCGGGAAAGCGTCTTCATGTCGCCTTCCACGAGCAGCTTTCCGGCTACAAAAATGCTGACGCGGTCGCAAACCTGCTGCACTTGGTGAAGGTGGTGCGACGATAACAGCACGGTGAGCCCCTGTTGACGGCTGAGCTGGCGTATCAACGCCAGAAATTCTTTAATACCACTGGGATCTATGCCAAGTGTTGGTTCGTCGAGGATAATTACCTCCGGCTCCCTGATCAGTACATCCGCGAGGCCAAGACGTTGTTTCATACCACGCGAGTACGCCGAGGTTTTTTTGTGCAGTTCGTCACCAAGACCCACGGTTTCCATGGTTTGCCGTGCACGCGCGGCTATTTCACGTTCCGGTATTCCGTTAAGCCTGCCGATGTACACCAGGTTTTCAAAAGCGGTCATGCCATCATAAAATCCTACGCTGTCTGGCATGTACCCTACTTTTCGCTTTACAGCAATAGGGTTGCTTGTGGCATTTACGCCGCACACGCGTGCGCTGCCGGCGTCGGGCTCCGACAGGCCAAGCATCATCAATATTGCAGTGGTTTTGCCCGCGCCATTGGGCCCCAGCAAACCAAATGTTTCTCCCCGGCCAATCTTCAGCGAGAGATTATCTACGGCTTTCACGGATCCGTAGCATTTCGTCAGCCCTTCCAGTTCAATGATAGGATCTTGCATGATGATTTATCTTCTTCCGTATTTACGAACGAGGTAATATACCGTTGCGAGGGCAAGCAGGATGACCATTATTCCTATCCATCCCGAAAGCAAAGAGGTTTTTACCGTCATCCTGATAGCGGCATCGGCCGTAGTGTAGCTATTCTTTGCCGTAAAATTGGTGACGTAGTCGCCGGCGATGGTTTTGTCGGGAACGCTGAGTGTTGCTTCGATCTCCTGCGACTGCCCCGCCTCGAGCCTTTCGATTTTTGCGGGCTCGAATTTTGTGCTCCATTGCGTAGGCGACTGTGCAGATAGCGCCACATCGTTAAGCGGTAGTGTGCCGGTGTTTTTAATGGTGAGCCGCAGTTGTTTGCTGCTGCCTTCGGTAACGTCGTCGCTCAGCCGCCCCGTAGGCGTAGTGAGTTGCAGGTCGTAGCTGCCCTTCACTACGGCTTCCAGGTCAATACGGAGTGTGTCGCCGTTGGTCACGGCGCTCACCGGGATATTATACTTACCCGGCTTTGCCGATGGAGAAGCGGCGATTTCGACAGAGATGTTCTGTGTTTTTCCAGCTTCAACTCTTACTGCGGCCACCTGGCTGCCGTCCGTACGAAAGTCCGCCATCCAGCCATCGGGGGCCTTTACCAGCAGTTCATAGATGTTCGTTTGCCCACTGCCGTTATACAGCGAAGTGTTATACCGGAAAGGTGTTTTTACCGCCGATTCGATGTTGATCAGCCTGGCGGTAAAAGTGGAATTTCGTTTACCACCGTTCGATTGTGCCCGGGCTGAGGAGTTGAAGAGTCCGGCGAGAATAAAAAACAAAGTAAATACATAAGCAGCCGCCAGCGGGTAGTGTTGCCGGCGCGGGGTAGATGGTGCAAGCATAGCATTAACAAATATTGATTACTTATCAATAGGGTTATCAGCTATTCATAAACAGTTGTGCGAAAATAGGGAGCTGAAAAAAACGATTCTGTTAACAATTTTTAAAAATTCAGTAGCGACGCTTTTGCTGAATCTACGCGAAAGCACGAATTGTATTGGGAAAAAGCGAATAATCTTTGCATCTAAAAGGCTGGCTTGCATTAATCGTATTTTAATCAGTTGTTAGCTTAGGCTGTGGCATTATTTGAACTGAATATCTTTCGCAAATGCATTAACCTCGAAAACGGCATCTCCGGTGCCGGTGATTTTTTTTCCTCCAACGGTACAGCGATCGAATGTGATGTTCTCTATAGCGTTATCATTGGAAAAGCCGCTGAAAACAAAAGGCTTACCGGTGTTTTCCCAGTTAATATTCTTAAAATATATGCCGTTGATGTGCCCGGGAAGATCTTCACCATATAATGTTCCGTCGGAAACGATCAACTCCAGGTTTTTGAATTC
>CAMPGT010000282.1 GCA_946885665.1 uncultured Chitinophagaceae bacterium
CGATTATCGGGCGGGAGGCAGAAAAGAAAATCCTGAAAGAGATGCTTGGCTCCAAAGAGGCGGAACTGATTGCTATATTGGGGCGACGCCGGGTGGGAAAGACTTTCCTGGTCCGCAATTATTACCAAAAATATCTTGCCTTTGAATGCACCGGTATTCATGAAGCCAGGCTGCCCGAACAACTGTTCAATTTCAGCAGGTCACTGCAGCAGGCCATGCAATCGGCGATCCCGCCTGCTACCCCGGCCAACTGGATACAGGCATTCACCTTTCTCAGCGACTTTCTTACCACCAAACTGAAAGATCAGCCTGCCGTCGTGCTGTTTGACGAATTCCCCTGGATCCATACTGCCAAATCAGGATTTCTGACTGCCTTCGGTCACTGGTGGAACACCTGGGCGTCCCGCCAGCCTCAATTGAAAGTCGTGATCTGCGGATCGGCAGCATCATGGATGATCGAAAATATCCTCCATAATAAAGGTGGCTTGCATAACCGGATAAGCAGGACCATCCGGCTATTACCGTTTAATTTGAAAGAGTCTGAAGATTACCTGATCAGCCGGGGTCTGAAATTGGACCATTATCAAATTCTACAGCTCTATATGGCTATGGGTGGTATCCCCCAATATTTAAAACAGGCAGATAAAGGGCAGAGTGCCCACCAGATCATTGATAAGCTTTTCTTTGAAAAGAACGGGATGCTAAAAACGGAATTCAATGTTCTCTACCGATCCCTCTTCAATAATGCCAGTCACCACGAGGCAATCGTCCGGGAACTTGCTAAAAAAGCGAGTGGACTGAGCCGCACTGAAATTATCGAAGCCTGTGGGCTTAGCACCGGCGGAACAACCACCCGTTTGTTTGAAGAACTGGAGCAGTCCGGTTTCATCACACAATACATTCCCTTTAAAAAAGCTTCCCGGGACGGCATCTATAAACTTTCAGACGAATACTCACTGTTTTACCTGAAGTTCATTGATCGCGCCCGCGCCACCGGGGCCGGCACCTGGCATAAAATTGCGGAAGGTCAATCTTATAATAGCTGGAGTGGCTATGCCTTCGAAGCTATTTGTCAAAAACATATACAGCAGATCAGGAAAGCGCTCGGTATCGCAGCAGTATACACCGAAGCCTCGGGCTGGCGATATATACCTAAAAAAGGGGAAAGGGGAGCACAGATCGATCTGCTGCTAAACCGGGCTGATCACAGTATCAATGTATGTGAGATGAAATTTGCAAATGGAGAATTTACCATTGACAAAAAATACGCGGATGAACTAAACAGCAAGGTGAAGGTTTTCCGGGCACAAACAAAAACGAAGAAGACGATCTTTCCTACGATGATCACGACCTATGGAACGAAGCAGAATATGTATTATACCGGGGATATAGTGTCGGAAGTAAAGATGGAGGACTTATTCAAATGACCGCACTGAACCGGAACGTATTCAGAGCGAAGTTTCACCAGCGCAAACAGTCGGCGTTCGAATTTGCCATCAATATCTTCTTCCGGCAGCAGATTTGAAATATTTTTCTCTTTCTATTGCTTCCTGTTCCGTTTCAAAATAGATTAAGATGAAGGGAATATAAGGCCGGATTGATTCCGTCATTCCCGAATTGTGCTGGCGCAGCCTTGTTTCAAGATCCCGGCAATGACCCTTGTAATAATAATTGTGATTGGTGCTTTTTAAAACATAGGAAAAGCAGTAGTAGCCTCGACAGGAATCGAACCTGTATCTGGAGCTTCGGAAACTCTTATACTATCCATTGTACTACGAGGCCGGACACGGCGAACGGCAAACGCGAGACGTGAAACGTGAGAAGAAAAACAACATAGTCACTAATTCTTAACACCACTCTCCACTCCCCATTCATTCCCCACTCAACAACCCACCCACATTGCTCGTGAATATCTTCACCGCAATCGCCAGCAAAACTACACCAAAAAACTTACGCACCGCTGTCAACCCCGCAGGGCCCAACAGGCGCGCAATATACTTCAACGATCGCAACACTACATACACCACCACAAGGTTTATTAAAATTCCCAGCAACAACGGCATCTTGTCGTAATTCGCCCGCAACGAAATGATCGTCGTTAGCGTGCCCGAACCGGCAATCAGCGGAAAAGCAATCGGCACCAGTGTGCCCGACCTCGGATCAGTGTCCGGCATAAAAAACTCTACCCCCAACACCATCTCCAACCCCAATATAAAAATGACAATCGAACCGCCCACAGCAAACGATCCCACATCCAGTCCGAATATCTTCAACAACTCCTCACCCAAAAAAACAAAAAGCAACATCAGCAGGCCCGACAGCAACGTAGCCTTCAGCTCGTTTATCCCTCCCTGCCTCTCCTTGATACTGATCAGTAACGGTATCGAGCCCACAATGTCGATGATCGCAAATAGCGTGAACGTGACCGTCAGCAGATCATCCAAATTCCAATCCATCGCTTTTCACCCAAAGGTAAGCAAGCTTTATAAGCTCACCTGCACCCCCGCCATCACATTGAAGCCCCTCGTATTATATCCCAATACTTCGAAATACCGCTGATCGGTGACGTTTTTCAAATCGGCAAACGCCCTGAACTTTTTCGAGAAACGGTATTCGCCATACATATCCCATGTATAATAGCTCTTCAACACTACCGGCGTCGAACCATAAATCGGCTCCAGCCGGTCGCCGGCCACCCTGAACGTGGTGCCGGTGTACAGCTTGTCCGTCCACCAGTAGCCCGCATTCACATTGAACGCATTTGCCGGCACGCGATACAGGTCGTTGATAACAGTGTCTTTCCCCACCGGGAAACCGGTATTGTCGTACGGCGATGTGAGCTTCCCCCGGGTGTAAGCATAGTTCGCGCTCACGTTCCATTTTTCGCCCTTGTATTCCAGTTCCACCTCAACACCATTCGATTTTTTATTGCTGATGTTCCGGTACTGCGAAAAAAAGTTCACCGGGTCCACATAAATAAATTCTATGGCGTCATCCGTATTCCGGTGAAAATACACCGCCCGCACATTGAGGTCCTTGGCAACAAACCACTGCGCACCACCCTCAATATTTAACGATGTTTCGGGGTCGAGCTCCCTGTTGCCAAACAAGGGGTCGAACAGTTCAAACAATGTAGGCGTTTTGTAAGCCGAATACAGGTTCGCAAACACCTTTACCTTGTTGGCAAGAAACACACTCGGGTTGAGCGTGTAAGAAAAGTTCGTTCCGTACTCAGAATGTGAATTCAACCTTCCGCCAAGCTCCACATTGAACACATCTCCCGTTTTAAAAATTAACGATGCATACGGACTCACCTGCGTCATGTGCGCCAGGCTGTCCGGTATTTTCGAAGTGTACGGCCCAAACGCTGAGATCGACAGCAGATCTTCCTGCATCCTGTGCGCCCGGTAATCTACACCGGCCAACACCTCAAAACGCTCCCACTTTTTATTCATGTACAACTCCGCAAAGTGGGTGCTGCCGTAATAGTCATCTCTCAGATAATTAGGAGCATTGTGCACCGAATCATTCAGATATAATCTCTTCACCTTATTATACCTGTAATTCAATTGCAAGGCTCCCCCATCAATGTCGTACGACAGCCCTGCGCCGCCCATAATGTTGCTGGTGGTTACCGTGTAGTCTTTGTCGTCCTTAAACGCCGAACCGTCTATGTCGGTTTTATACCTGCTGTAAAAACCAAACACGCTTGCCCGTAATTTGTCAGTCAGGTTCACCCGCCAGTTGGCGGTAAGGTTATGCTGACGGATACCATCATTGTCAAAGTCCTCCTTTCCTGTAGAGTCGTACGCAGAGGAAAAGCCATTTGAGGTGGTGTAACCGTATTGCAGCGACAACCTCGACTTTTCGCCCGCCTGCGTCAAACCGATATTTGTTTTTAATGATCCATAGCTTCCTCCGGCCGCTGCCAAGTTCACATGTGTACCTGCGGCACCACCTTTCTTGGTGATGATATTGATCACGCCGGCAACGGCATCTGAACCATACAACGTAGATTGCCCGCCCTTCAAAATTTCAATGCGCTCCACCTGCTGAATGGCAAAAAAATTCAGGTCGATGTAATTGTCATTAACAGAAGGATCGTTTACAGGAATCCCATCAAGCAAAATAAGCACGTTGCCCGCCGACGCACCGCGAATGCTCACCGTTTGATTGGTTCCCATGTTGTTGTTGGCGCCCGGAATGGTTACCCCGGCAACGGTATTGAGCACTTCGCCTAACGTGCGGCCATAGCTCCTTTCCAGTTGCTCGCTTCCAATTACCGTGACAACCTTACCGGTTTGTGTCTGTTTCTTTGGATACTTGTTGGCTGTAAAAATTACTTCGTCCAGCGAACTTACCCTCGTACTGTCCTGCCCAATGGCAAAGTAACTGCTGAACAATAATGCGATAAAAGTGATTTTCCTGGTCATAGTCTTGTTTTTTCCTGTCGAAAACAGGGATTAATAACTATGAACCTTCGGTGTAATGTGGTCAGAAATGAAAAGTCTCCTGCAGCAGACAATTTTCACCCCGGCTTTTCTCCCGAAAGCTCGTTGATGTTGTTGTCATTGGCAGGTCTTCTGGCTCGTGCCGCATCCTCCGACCTTCCCATCCCTAATTGGAACAGTGGTGCGAAGTGGCGGATGTTTGGTTCAGCTTATGAACCTGGCACTTACAGCTACGGGAATAGCACCGGGTTTACACCGGTTTCCCTTTTAATGGCACGTTGCGGCGCCAACCAATCACGGCCGCAAATGTAGGAGGAAAGGGAGAAAGAGCAA
>CAMPGT010000283.1 GCA_946885665.1 uncultured Chitinophagaceae bacterium
CGCAAAAAAGTATCCCCCGCTGGCGGGGGTGGCGCGAAGCGCCGGGGGTGGACCCCGCCGAAAAAAAATCTCCTCCCCTTTAGGGGTTCCCCCTCTTCCCGCACACTTACAGGAAAACCCCACCAGTTTGAACAAACAGGAATTTCTTGAACTGCTCCATAAATACCTCGGCGGAAAGGCTACCAGCGAGGAAACGGAAATGCTGATGAACTATTACGATAGCTTCCAGCAATCCTACGAATGGACCACGGAACTCGGCAACCCAGAAGACACACAAGCACGAATGCTGGCCCGACTGCAGGAGGCCATTGAAGAAGACCGGCAATCCTTTACCGAAAACGCCATCAACAAAAAAGAAACGGCGCCCATTATCCGCCTGCTCAGGAAACAATGGCCCAAAATAGCGGTGGCCGCAGCCATCATCGTTGTGGCAGGCGCTTTTTTTCTCTATCCCAAAAAGAAAGAAAAACCCATCGTAGCATCCACACAGCCGGTTGCCACACCCATCAAAAAAACCAGTACTGCCCGCGTTACCCTCGTACTCGCCGGCGGAAAAAAAATCATCCTGGACACGGCAGCCAACGGCACGCTCGCACTGGAAAACAACACAAGGATTATCAAATCCGACAGCACGCTTATCTACGAAAGTACCGGCAACACACAAGCGAACCATTCACTGGCCATGAACACCATTTCGGTGGCTAAAGGCTCACAATACCGCATCATCCTCGCCGACAAAAGCAGCATTTGGCTCAACACGGCATCAACATTAAAATTTCCTTCCGTGTTCGATAAAAAAACGCGGAACGTAACCCTTTCGGGCGAAGCCTACTTCGAAATCGCCAAGAACCGCAGAAAACCGTTCCGCGTAAACGTTGCGCCCAACGAAAATGATGCGGATGGTGCACTGGTTGAAGTGCTCGGCACACATTTCAACATCAGCGCCTACGACGACGAAGAGCTGATGCAAACCACCCTGCTCGAAGGCAGCGTGCGCATCACCCCCGTGTCGGGAAGAAAGAAAAATGGCGAAGCAAAAACACTGGTACCCGGTGAGCAGGCATTGATCGGCAAGAAAAGCACGGCAGCCAAAAAGATCAGCGTGCGGCATGCGAATATGAAAGAAGTGATGGCATGGCGATCGGGGCTGTTCGACTTCAACGATGCCGACATCCCCACCATTATGCGCGAAATAGCGCGCTGGTACCACGTACAGGTAGTGTACGAGGGCACCATCCCGAAGAAAATGTTTACCGGCACCATGAACCGGAACATCAGCCTCGAAAACGTACTGCAAATACTTGAACAGAGCAATATTCACACACAAAAAAAAGAAAACACCATTATCGTAACCTACTAGATCCAGCCATATAAAACGGATCATCAACCAATGACTCCGAATGTTTAACCAACAAAAATTTAACGATGCTAATCAGGATGAAAATGTTTGTTGCTTTACTGTTTGCCGGCTGCATGCAGTTATACGCGAGCGGGTTTTCGCAATCCGTTACCCTCTCCGTGCATAATGCATCTCTAGAATCTGTTTTTGAGAAGATCGAAAAGCAAACGGATTTCCACTTTTGGTATGAGAACGACCTTATTCGCAACGCCAAAAAGGTGACGATCGTAGTGAAAGATTCTCCACTAAAAAAAGTTCTCGATGAATGTTTCCGCGGCCAGCCGCTCACTTACACCATCATCGAAAAAACGGTGGTCATCAAAAAGAAAATTCAACAAGCGGTAGTACCTGTGAGCAATGCAGCTTTAGTCATTGAAGAAACAGAAGCACAGGAAGCGCCGCACGACATTGTTCGCGGCCGCGTGACCACCGAAACGGGTCAGCCGGTCTCGGGCGTAACCGTGCAAATAAAGAATACCTCCACCGCCACCTCAACGGATAATGACGGCAGGTTCGCGATAGATTGTCCGCCCAATGCAGTGCTGGTATTCAGCTCTATTGGTTTCGCCACACAGGAAGTGCAGGTTTCTTCAAGAACCGAAATCAACATCGTGATGACCGGTGAAGCCAGAAGCCTTAACGAAGTGGTAGTAACAGCGCTCGGCATCAAAAGAGAAGCAAAAAGACTGGGCTATTCCACGGCCACTGTCAATACCGACCAGCTCACCACCAACCGCACCACCAACGTGGGCAACAGCCTGCAGGGAAAAGTAGCCGGCCTCAATGTGTCGCCTCCTGCCGGCGGTCCCGGTTCTTCTTCCAAGATCCGCATCCGCGGACAATCATCTTTCGGCGGCAACAACTCACCGCTGATCGTGGTGAACGGTATTCCCATCAACAACTCCAACATTTCTGCGGGCGGTGCAAATGGTAATGGCACGGGCAATCCCACCGGCGGTTCATCCGACCAGGGCGATGGCCTGCAAAGCATCAACCAGGACGACATTGAAACCATGACCGTGCTGAAAGGCGCCGCAGCAGCGGCACTGTACGGCTTCAGGGCAAAAGACGGCGTGATCATCATCACCACAAAAACGGGTTCCAAAAACACCGGCATCGGCGTTGAAGTGAATTCCAACTTCCAGATGGTGGAGGCACTCGACTACACCGACTTTCAATACGATTACGGCCAGGGTGAATTTGGCGTCAGACCCGCATCGCTTAGCGACGCGCAGAGTTCCGGCGTATTCAGCTTCGGCGAGAAATTCGATGGCCAGCCCAATATCCAGTTCGACGGGTCAACACAACCTTACAGTCCGCACAGCGACCGCATCAAAAAATTCTACCGCACGGGCACAAACTGGTCGAACTCGGTGGCCCTTTCCGGCGGAAATGACAAAGGAAGCTTCAGGCTGT
This sequence comes from uncultured Chitinophagaceae bacterium, assembly GCA_946885665.1. The sequence goes on from CAMPGT010000283.1 coordinate 2,816, forward strand.
CGTTTGCCAACACCGATGCCAACAGCATCGTTCCGAACTCGGACTATCACAAGAAAATCATCAACCTGGGCATCAATTACCAGTTCACGGATAAATTTTCGGCACAACTCAACGCCAACTACTCCAACGAGTACAATCATAATCCCCCGCAGATCGGTATCCAGGATATGAATGCGAATACCACGATCTACACGCTGGCTACCAGCATCGATGTGGATTGGCTGAAGCATTACAAGGATGCCGATGGCAATGAAATGCCGCTGGCGCGCTTCACGAACCGTAACAACCCTTATTGGGTGGCGTATGAAAGGTTTGAGAAGGTTCGCCGCGACAGGATATTCGGCAACGCGTCGTTGCGCTACCAGTTGTTCGACTGGCTGTATGTGCAGGGACGCATTGGGCAGGATTATTTCACCCGGCCGTATGAATACAACCGCCCGACAGGCACCAGGTCCATCGGCGCCGTGGCCACCGGCTTCAACGGTTATTATTACCAGGATGTGGCCACGTTTCGCGAAAGGAACATGGACATCATGATCGGCGGCAATAAAACATTCGGCGATTTTGGAATCGATGTAACCCTCGGCGGTAACCAACTGCAGCAGGTTGCCGACAACATGAGCACCACCGTAAATAATTTTTACGTACGCGGGCTCTACACTATCGGCAACGGACAGGTTAAATCACCCAACTACAGTTATAGCAAAAAGAAAGTCAATTCGCTCTACGGATCAGCAGAATTCTCCTACAACGAATACCTGTACCTGACCCTTACGGCGCGTAACGACTGGTTCTCGACGCTCAACCCACAGTCTAATAGTTACCTGTACCCCTCAGTGAGCACAAGTTTCATTTTTAGCCAGGCATTAAACCTGCCTTCGTGGTTAAACTATGGAAAAATAAGGGCAGCGTACGCCGAAGTGGGCGGCGACACTGACCCTTACTCCAACAACCTGTATTATAACGTCAACGCCAATCCTTTCAATGGCGTTGCACTTGGAGGAATAGCGTCTCTCATCAGTCCCAATGCCAACCTGCGGCCGCTGAAAGTGAAAGAAGCAGAGGCGGGCATAGAGTTGAAAATGTTCGACAACAGGATAGGCCTCGACCTCTCGGTGTACAGGAAGAATACGGTAGATGAAATACTGAACGTGGATATTTCAAATGCTTCCGGCTATAGCCAAACAAAAGTGAACATCGGAAAACTGCAGAACAAGGGTATTGAAATATTGCTGACCGGCACACCGGTGAGAAATGAATCGGTGGAATGGGAAACCGGCTTCAACGCCAGCTACAACATCAGCAAGGTGCAGCAGTTGGCCAACAACCAACAGCGTTTCGACGTGGGAACGGGTGAATTTTTCGGCACACTGTCGCACGAAGTGGACATGCCGCTCGCGTCGCTGCGGGGCTTCGACTTCCGCCGCGACGATAAGGGTAACATCATCACCTCCGGTGGCCTGATACAACAGGGCGACCTGGTGACATTCGGCAGCGCCATTCCCAAATGGGTGGGTGGCTGGTTGAATACCATCCACGTTAAAGGCTTTAAAATTTTCACACAGGTGGATTTCAAGGCCGGCTACAAGATCATGTCGAACTCTAACATGAACTTTTTGCGGCACGGGCTTTCGAAGGCCTCTCTCGGTGGCCGCGAAGACGGCGTTGTGTTTGATGGAGTCAATGCGGATGGAAGTCCGAATACAACCAGCGTGGAGGCCGAACAGTTCTATTCTTCCTACAGGAGCACCAGCGTGGCCACGCCGTTTATCTATAACGGCTCGTTCATCAGGTGGCGCACGCTCTCTGTTGGTTACGACCTGTCGAGGTTTTTCAGGAAAGGCGTTATCAAAGGTATCACCGTATCGGCGCTGGTGTACAATGTGCTGATGATCAAAAAATACATCGACAACCTCGATCCCGAGGCGCAGGTATCTTCATCAGACAATCTGCAG
>CAMPGT010000284.1 GCA_946885665.1 uncultured Chitinophagaceae bacterium
GGACTGGCAATGGGCAATAGTTATTTTAAAAAAGAAAAAAATCCCCTCCCTGAGGGAGGGGCAAGGGGTGGGTTGAAAAGATGAGAAATAAGACGGCTTTACCTACCGAAGTGTATAAACACGAACGAGGAACATCCGAGACCATACTTCCGAAAAAAATAAACGATGAAAACGATTTTGGTGATAGTGCCGCTGTTACTGGCAGGCGTGCAGGGTTTTGGCTGGGGGTTTTATGGCCACAAGAAAGTGAATTACTACGCAGTGTTCTTACTGCCCCCCGAAATGCTGGTATTTTATAAAGCAAACCTCCTTTTTGTTACCGAGCATGCAGTTGATCCCGATAAAAGAAGGTATGCAGTGCGTGAAGAGGGCCCGCGGCATTACATCGACCTGGATCAATACGGCCGGTACCCGTACGATTCGCTGCCGCGCGAGTGGACGGCCGCCGTGGAAAAATATTCGGAAGACAGCCTGAACAAACATGGCATCGTGCCGTGGTGGATACAGGTAATGCTGGGACGGCTCACAGCGGCATTCAGGGAAAAGAACGGGCGTAAAATACTGAAGCTGTCGGCCGATCTCGGCCACTATGTGGCCGATGCGCATGTACCGCTCCATGCCAGCAGCAATCACAATGGCCAGCTTACCGGCCAGCACGGTATTCACGGCTTTTGGGAATCGAGGATACCGGAGTTGCTGGCGGAGAAGGAATGGTCGTTTTTCGCAGAACGGGCCAGCTATCTCCGGCAGCCCCTGGCATTTAGCTGGAAGAGAGTGCTGCAAAGCGCCGGGGCAGCAGATACGGTGCTGCGTTTTGAAAAAAAACTGAACGATGGTTTTCCTCCCGATGCCAAATATGCGTTTGAAAACAGGAACGGCTTAATTACCAGGCAGTATTCGACCGCGTACACGCTTGCATACGACCGGTTGTTAGGGGGCATGGTGGAGCGAAGGTTTGTCGAATCGGTACAGGCGGTTGCTTCGATGTGGTACACGGCGTGGGTTAACGCGGGGCAGCCCGATCTGCGCGAGCTGACAGCGGCAGCAGCAACTGAAATCGAAAAAAAAGAATATGAAGAACTGAACGGGAAATGGCGCGAAGGCGAGGCGCAGGGAAAAGCCTGCAACTGAATATATAAGTCGGGCAGTTAACAGAACATAAGGATGGCAGCGGCTTACGGCTCATCAGGTATCCTTATCTTTGACGCCCATAACATTAAAAGGAAAAAACATTGAGTGCGACTCAGGTGATACACAATTTTAACGCCGGGCCAAGCATATTGCCCAGGGAAGTTTTTGAAGAAGCCAGTCAGGCAATTCTCAATTTTAATAATACAGGGCTGTCCATCCTCGAACTGGGACACCGCACAAAGACGTTTCAGTCGGTAATGGATGAAGCCATTGCATTAGTAAAAGAGTTGATGGAACTGGACAGCGATCATGAGGTGCTGTTCCTGCACGGCGGCGCCTCCACACAGTTTTTGCAGGTGCCAATGAACCTGCTGAATGAAAATGACCTTGCCGCTTATACCGACACAGGTGTGTGGGCGACGAAAGCCATTAAGGAGGCGAAGCTTTTTGGTCATGTTGAAATTGTGTCCAGCTCAAAAGACGGCCATTACAATTACCTGCCCAGGCAATTTTCGGTGCCGAAAACGGCCACGTATCTCCACATGACCACGAATAACACGATTTATGGAACACAGTGGCAGGACCTGGATATTTTTTACAACGCCGGCGTTCCTGTGGTGGCCGACATGAGCAGCGACATCCTCAGCCGCAGGATGGACTTTAACAAATTTGACCTGATTTATGCGGGGGCGCAAAAAAATGCGGGAGCTGCGGGCGCAACCATCCTCGTGGTCAACAAAAACCTGCTGGGCAAGGTGCAGCGGCCCATCCCCACCATGCTCGACTATCGAAACCACATTGCCAACGGCTCGATGCTTAACACCCCACCCGTGTTTGCCGTATACGTGAGCATGCTCACACTGAGATGGCTGAAAAACATGGGCGGCGTAGAGGTTATGGAGAAAAGAAATAATGAAAAGGCGTCACTGCTTTATCAAACAATAGATTCACTTCCGGTATTCAAAGGCACCGTTGCCAGGGAGGACAGGAGTAAAATGAACGTTTGTTTTGTAGCTCAGGATGATGTTTTGGAAAAAGAGTTTATTGAACTGTGCCAGAAAGAAGGCATGGTTGGCGTGAAGGGACACAGGAGTGTTGGAGGGTTCCGCATTTCACTGTACAATGCACTTTCTATCGAAAGTGTTGAAGCCATCACGGACCTGATGAAAGACTTTGCGCAAAGAAAATCCTAAAACTGCTAAACAAAATTAATTAGATGGCGATTGTCAATCCTTTTAAAGCTTTACGTCCGCAACCCCAGTTTGCCCCTAAAGTAGCTTCGAAACCCTATGATGTGCTGAACAGTATGGAGGCGAAGGTTGAAGCAAGAGGTAACCCTCATTCATTTCTTCACATCACAAAATCAGAAATAGACCTTCCCGAAAAAACCGACATTCATTCTACCGATGTGTACGAACGGGCGAAACAAAACCTGCACGCCTTTATTCAGCGCGGCGTGTTGTTCCGGGAGGACAAAGACTGCTTTTACATCTACCAGCTCACGATGAACGGCCGCACACAAACAGGGCTCGTGGGCGTAAGCGCCATCGACGACTACGAGAAGGACATTATAAAGAAACACGAATTTACAAGACCCGAAAAGGAACAGGACAGGATCAATCACATCAAAACTACGAGGGCCCAGACCGGCAATGTGTTTCTTGCTTACCGGAATGTTCCTGAAATTGACGAGATCATCGCGAAGTGGAAGGAAACGCACGATCCGGTGTACGACTTTGTTGCCGACGACGGCGTGAGCCACGCCATTTGGGTGATCAATTCGGACCAGGTAAACAATTCGCTGAAAAAGTTATTCAGGGAGAAGGTACCGGCTACGTACATCGCCGACGGTCACCACCGCGCCGCTTCTGCCGCCAAAGTGCGTTTGCTCATCGAAGAAAATTATTTCCTTACTACCCTGTTTCCTGCCAATGAACTGAAGATCATGGACTACAACCGGGTGGTAAAAGATCTGAACGGCCTGCAGCCTGCCGACTTGATCGAAAAGCTGCAGGAAGATTTTGAGGTGCAGGAAGTTAATGAACCGGTTGCACCCGCCGCACTGCATGAATTTGGCATGTATCTTAAAAATAAATGGTACAGGCTGAGGGCGAAAGAAAATACTTATAGCGACGACCCCATTGGTGTGCTGGATGTGTCGATACTTGCCAACAATGTGCTCGACAAAATTCTCGGCATAAAGGACCAGCGAACGGATACACGCATAGATTTCGTTGGAGGGATCAGGGGTTTGCAAGAACTGGAAAAACGAGTGAACAGCGGAGAAATGGCCGTGGCCTTCAGCCTGTTCCCTGTGAGCATCGGGCAATTGTTCGACATTGCGGACAGCGGCAATGTAATGCCGCCGAAAAGTACCTGGTTCGAACCGAAGCTCAGGGATGGGTTGCTTACTCATCTGGCAGATGAGTAAGAGAATAAATCAAATCAACAGGATGAAGAATATCCTATCAATTGCTACAGCTATTTTATTGTGTACCGCGGTGAAGGCGCAATCTGCGGGCCAAACGGCAAAAACTTTTATCCGGGAAGGTGATTACACCAACGCGATACTGGTGCTTAACCGCGCCATTCAAACCGACCAGAACAACATCGAGTTGAAAAAGGACCTGGCCTTCGCTTATTACCTGCAACGTGATTATCCCAAGGCACTGTCTGCCATCCGCCCTGTGGTGGAGAGCAACCAGTCGGATCCGCAAAGCTACCAGATCATCGGGATGGTGTACAATGCGCTGCAGGACAAGAAAAGCTCGGAAAGATCGTACCGGTCGGGCATCAGGAAGTTTCCGAACAGTGGCGCGTTGTATAATGAATACGGCGAACTGTTGTGGAGCGGCGCAGCGTTCACGGAGGCGTCGAAACAATGGCTGAAGGGGATTCAGAAGGACCCGAACTATTCAGGTAATTATTATAATGTGTCGAAGTTCTATTTCATGTCGGCAGATAAAGTGTGGGCCCTGATCTACGGTGAGATCTTCGTTAACCTGGAAAGCTACAGCAGGCGTACGCCAGAGATAAAAAATTTGCTGCTGGAGGGTTATAAAAAACTGTTCAGCGAAACCGATATGACGAAAAGCCAGGACAACAGGAACGACTTCGTAAAGGCGTATCTCGATGTGATGAAGCGGCAGTCGAAGGTAGTGGCATCGGGCGTAACGCCGGATGCGCTGGCGGCGCTCCGCACGAGATTTTTGTTGGATTGGTTCGATAAATATTCCGAAAAGCTGCCGTTCCGGTTGTTTGAATACCAGCGGCAGCTCGCAAGGGCGGGTCTCTTCGAGGCGTACAACCAATGGATATTTGGCGCCGCCAACGATCTCTCGGCGTTCCAGCAGTGGACCGTCACCCATAGCGAAGAATACAAGCGCTTTACCGATTTTCAAAGAAACAGGGTGTTTAAGTTGCCCGAAGGGCAGCATTATATGGGCAGGTGAGGGGAACGGCAATGGGCAAACGGGAGACGGGAGACGGGAGACAGGAGGGGGTCAGTTTTAACTTTTAACTTTTAAGTTTTAAGTTTTGCCCGAAGGGCAGGGAATGGGCGAGCGGCAATCAGCAAACGTGTCCCCCGCTGGCGGGGGTGGCGCGAAGCGCCGGGGGTGGACCAGCA
>CAMPGT010000285.1 GCA_946885665.1 uncultured Chitinophagaceae bacterium
GATTTATAATCTATTAGAAATGAAGAAAACAACTTTGCTTGCGGGTTTGCTGTTACTGATGACGTTCGGATTTGCGCAGGGAAACGACCCGGCTGCAAAAAAGGTTTTAGACAAGGTCAGCAACAAATTCAAATCGTTTAAAGCTGTCCAGTCCACTTTCACACTACAGATCCAGGACGCAAAAGGCAAAGTACAGGGAGTGAAGAAGGGTACCGTTTACATGAAGGGCCCCAAATACCGGGTTAACATCACGGGCCAGGAAATTTACAGCGACGGGAAAAATGTATGGACATACGACAAAGGCGCCAACGAGGTAACCATTACCCAGCTTGACCCGTCGGGCGGCGCCATAACACCCCAGAAACTATTTACTTCGTTTTACGATAAGGATTTCCTGTATAAACTCAACGGCGAGAAAAAAGTGGGCGACAAAGTGGTCCAGGAAATCGAAATGACCCCGGTCGACAAAACAAAAGCGTTCCATAAGGTGTACCTGCTGATTGATAAGAAAACGCAGACGATCTACAGCACCAAGGTGCTGGAAAAGAATGGGAACGTGTACTCTTATACCGTCAACACTCTCAATGGAAAGTCGCCGGTTAGCGATGATGTGTTTGTTTTTAATAAAAGCGAACACCCGGGAGTGGAGGAGGTGGATTTGAGGATGTAGGGCAGGAGACGGAAGATGGAAGACGTGAGAAGTTTTTCAGTTTTAACTTTTAAGTTTTGCCCGAAGGGCAACGGTATCCCCCGGCTGGCGGGGGTGGCGCGAAGCGCCGGGGATGGACACGAAACTTCTAGCGCTTACTTCCCCACCTGAACGCACTAATATCAAAACCAGCCAGGTCAAGCATTCTGTCCACCACTGTCATAGCCACCTCATCTATAGTAGACGGCCTGCTGTAAAAAGAGGGCGTCGCCGGGCAGATAATTCCCCCGGCAGCGGTAACCAACTCCATATTGCGAATATGAACAAGGCTGTACGGCGTTTCCCGTACCATGCAGATAAGCTTTCGCCGTTCCTTTAATACCACATCTGCTGCACGCGTGATCAGATCCGAAGACACGCCGGTTGCGATCCTGGCAAGCGTGCCCATCGAACAGGGCGCAATGATCATCGTATCATACCGGCCCGAACCCGACGCAAAAGGCGCCATAAAATCATTCCCTTCATAAAAACGCAGCGGATATTTTTCAAAGTGACGATCGCCAAGCTCTGTTTCCCAAACCAATTTTGCGTTGTCCGTCATCACTACCGACAGTTCCTGCCACTGATCTTTGATCGAGGCGAGCTTCTCGATCATCAACTTAGCGTACAACGATCCGCTGGCACCGGTAATGGCTAAAACGACTTTTCGTGACATGGTTGACGGTATGTGAACAAAGCAGGCATCGGTTGATAGCAATCAACATCCATTAAAATAAAATTAAATATGGCAGAGAAATTCTGATGTTTCAACACTATCTCTGTATCTTTGTGCTTTCATAGGATAAGGTTTAATGGTTAATGGTATTTGATTAGAGCAGCCTCCTTCGGGAGGCTTTTTTACAGCCATTTGCTTTCACAGGATAAAAGCAACTGCCTTTAATTCAACGTTTATTAACCAGTAACATCAGGATGCATTCGCCATATCGGGAATCGCCTCTGCCTTATATTCCCCCGCATCAAGTTTTCTCTTCGTGGCCGAAAATGCTTCGAGCGTTCTCTGAATGTCTTCCTCTGTATGCGTAGCGGTAGGGATCAACCGATAGATGATGTGCCCTTTCGGGATCACCGGATACACCACGATAGAGCAGAAAATGTGATAATTTTCGCGGATATCCATCACCATCGCGGTAGCTTCTTCCACTCCTCCTTTCATGTACACCGGCGTTACCACTGAATCGGTTTTGCCGATGTCAAATCCTCTTTCTTTGAGACCTTTCTGAAGGCTCAGCGCGCTGCGCCACAGCCTCTCTTTCAGGGCCGGTTCGGTGCGCAGCAACTCGAGGCGCTTGAGGTTACCGAGCACAAGCGGCATCGGCAAACTCTTCGCGAAGATCTGGCTGCGAATATTGTAGCGGATATAGTCGATGATATTTTTATCGCCTGCAATGAATGCGCCAATCGACGCCATTGATTTGGCGAAAGTCGAAAAGTAGAGGTCTATTTTGTCCTGCACACCCTGTTCTTCACCGGCGCCGGCGCCGGTTTTACCAAGTGTTCCAAAGCCGTGTGCATCGTCAACCAACAGTCGAAATTCATATTTGTCTTTCAGGGCCGCGATTTCTTTGAGTCTTCCCTGGTCGCCGGCCATGCCGAATACGCCTTCCGTAATGACGAGTATGCCGCCGGCATTTTGTTTTTCTATGAGTGATGTGGCGCGCTGCAGTTGTTTTTCACAGTCTTCAACGTCGTTGTGCTTGAAAACATAACGATGGCCGGTATGCAGTCTAAGTCCGTCAATGATGCATGCGTGGCTTTCGGCATCGTACACAATCACATCATGACGGCTGCAGAGTACATCTATTAGGCTCACCATACCCTGGTAACCATAGTTGACGAGAATGGCGTCTTCTTTCTTTTCGAAAGCAGCGAGTTCGGCCTCAAGCTGTTCATGGTAAGCGGTGTTGCCGCTCATCATGCGTGCGCCCATCGGAATGGCCAGTCCGAACTGGCGGGCGGCCTCGGCATCGACTTTTCGCACCTCGGGATGATTACCAAGGCCCAGGTAGTTATTAAGGCTCCAAACGATCATCTCCTTTCCACGAAACTTCATGCGGCTCCCAATTTCGCCTTCCAGTTTCGGAAATGCGAAATAACCATGGGCACGTTCCCGGTATTGACCAATTGGCCCATAATTTTTTAGAAGCCGCTCGAATAAGTCTGCCATAATAATTTTAGATTTTAGGTGCCGCAAAGGTAATTATTCTAAAATTGAAATAGAGGTTTAAACGGCAACGAGTATCTTTATCGCTGGTTTAAATCTCTCTTCATTCTGTTAAATCCAGCGCCTGATGCGTTTTTTACTGTTTTTGATCCTGGTTTCGAATATTGCTGTTTCGCAGGTCAGTAAGCCACTGACTGCTAACATTCCACGGCCAAAACTCGTAGTGGGGCTGGTAGTAGACCAGATGCGGTGGGATTACCTTTACCGTTATTACGACCGTTATGCGCCGGATGGCGGTTTCAGGCGGCTCCTCACAAAAGGTTTCAGTTGCGACAACACCTTCATCAACTACCTGCCCAGTTACACAGCTTGTGGTCATACGGCTTTATTCACGGGCTCCGTTCCGGCCATCCATGGTATTACCGGCAACGAATGGTGGGAAGTGATAGACAAAAAGTCAATGTATTGTGTACAGGATGATGGGGTTACCGGCGTGGGAACCAATGCGAAGGCAGGGCAGATGAGCCCGAAAAATTTGCAGGTGACCACGATAGGTGACGAGTTGCGCCTTGCCACGAATTTCAGGGGAAAGGTTATTGGTGTTGCCTTTAAGGACAGGGGCGCGATTTTACCCGCCGGCCATGCCGCCAACGGTGCATACTGGTACGAGCCAGCCTCCGGAAAATTTATTTCTTCTTCTTACTACATCAACGAACTCCCGAAATGGGTGAATGATTTCAATGACAAAAAATTGCCCGATACATATTTCCAACGCGGCTGGAATACGATGTATCCCATCGGCACCTATCATCAAAGCACAAAGGACGAACAGGTATATGAAGGGAAGCCGTTTGGCAAGGAAAACAAGGGCTTTCCCTATGATCTGAAACGATACACCGGTAAAAGCTACGGGATGCTTACCTACACGCCTTACGGCAACACGCTCACGCGCGAAATGGCCGTTGCGGCCATCAATGCCGAAGGTTTAGGTACCGATTCGATCACCGATTTGATCACTATCAGCTTTTCAACGCCCGATTATATCGGCCATAGCTTTGGTCCCAATTCGATTGAAGCAGAAGATAATTACCTCCGGCTCGACAAAGATCTTGGTGAGCTATTCAAATTTCTGGACAACAAAGTAGGAAAGGGACAATACCTCGTATTTATCTCGGCCGACCATGCTGCCGCGCATGTGCCGGGATTTATGGCGGAGCATCACCTTCCGGGTGGAACCGTGAACGGTAGCATTTATAAAAAAGGTATTGACTCGGTGTTGAAAGAAAAATATGGCAACTACAATTTGATTATTGCGGAAGAGAATATGCAGTTGTTTTACGATCATCGCCTCATGGATTCATTAAAACTCAACAGGGATGATGTAACAAAAACGATTATAGATTACCTGTCTGTACAAAAAGGAATAGCGCGGGTAGTGGATATTTCGAAAGTAATGACCTCAACGATACCGGAAAAGATGCGCACACTGATGGCCAACGGGTATTACCCCACGCGATGCGGCGACGTGCAATATGTAATGACGCCAGGATTTTTTACCGGCGGCTCCACCGGTACCACACATGGCTCCATGTTTCCCTATGATACGCACATTCCGCTGGTATGGTATGGCTGGAACATTAAGCCCGGCCGCACAACCAGAGAAACCTACATGACAGACGTGGCGCCCACTATTGCGGCGCTGCTACGTATTCAGATGCCGAGTGGCACCGTGGGTGCGGTGATTAGTGAGGTAGTGGAGTGAGGGGAGTGGGAGAGGGCAATGGGCAATGGGCAATAGGCAATGGATACATTTTCCGTTTTTAAAAGAATAATTCCCGTCGAATTTGATGGTTTAAAATTTATTCCTTTTCA
>CAMPGT010000286.1 GCA_946885665.1 uncultured Chitinophagaceae bacterium
GTATCTTGACGGCGATAGTGGCATTTCCATCGAAAAATGTATCGTCTACAACCGTCAATTGTACAAACAGATAGAAAGTTCTGGTCTTTTCCCGGCAGACGATTTTTCACTGGAAGTATCCTCGCCAGGGCTCGACGAACCCCTAAAACTACTCAGGCAATATTATAAGAATACCGGCCGCAAGGTCGAGGTTCTCCAAAATAACGGTATCAGGATTGATGGTGTGATGAAGGAAGTGGACGAATCGGGAATTAAAGTAGAGGAAACCAGGGGTAAGAATAAAAAGAAAGAAACGATTGAGCATTTTGTTCCATTTGAATCAATTAAATCAACAAAAATTCAAATAGTTTTTTAAACCCTGTTACAGGAAACAGGACATTAAACTGAAGTTATGGCCAGTATTAACCTAATTGACGCGTTCCAGGACTTTAAAGAGGCTGAAAATATCGACAGGCCCACCATGATGAAGGTTGTGGAAGACGTTTTTAAAACGCTGCTGCGTAAAAAATATGGCAGCGACGAAAATTTTGACGTGATCGTTAACGCGGAAAAGGGGGACCTCGAAATCGTGCGCAGGCGCATGATCGTGGACGATGGCGCCGTAATCGATCCGCTGGCTGAAGTGGCATACAGCGACGCCGTGAAAATCGAGCCCGACTTTGAAGTGGGTGAAGAGCTGTACGAAGAGATCAACATCATGGATTTCGGCCGGCGTGCCATACTGGCCGCCAAACAAACGCTGGCCAGCCGCATCAGCGACCTCAAAAAGAACGTACTGGTTAAAAAATATGGCGAAAGAGCCGGAGAGATCATCAGCGCAGAAGTGTACCAGGTGTGGAAGAAAGAAATACTGCTGCTCGATGAAGAAGGCAGCGAACTGATCCTCCCTAAATCCGAACAGATACCACAGGATTATTTCAAGAAAGGAGAAAACATCCGTGCGGTGGTGAAAAAAGTGGAGCTGAAAAATAACACTCCCGTCATCATTCTTTCACGCACCTCGCCCTCGTTCCTCGCGAAATTGTTGGAAATTGAGGTGCCCGAAATATTCGACGGGCTTATCGTCATCAAAAAAATCGTTCGCGAACCCGGTGAACGCGCAAAAGTGGCGGTGGAATCATACGACGACAGGATCGACCCGGTGGGCGCCTGCGTGGGCATGAAGGGAAGCCGCATTCACGGTATCGTACGAGAACTGAAGAACGAGAACATAGACGTCATCAACTGGACCAACAACATCCAGTTGCTGATACAAAGATCATTGACACCGTCGCGCATTACCACGATGGACCTCGACAACGAAAAGAAGCATGCCAACGTCTACCTCAAACCCGACCAGGTTTCGCTGGCAATCGGGAAAAAAGGCGTCAACATCAAGTTGGCGCAGGAATTGACAGGCTACACCATTGATGTATTCAGGGATACAGAGGGCGAACCGCAGGAGTTCGATATCGACCTGGAAGAGTTCAGCGATGAGATCGAAAGCTGGATCATTGACGAATTCAAGAGAATCGGTTGTGACACGGGACGCAGCGTTTTGGCGCTTACTCCCGAAGAATTGGAAAGAAGAACGGATCTTGAGATGCAAACCATCGAGGACGTTCGCAAAATATTAAAAGCAGAGTTCGATAAGGAATGACTTTGATCTAATAACTTGGAGCATCCGGACAGCGAACGAACATAAAAATTGTCTTAATTAACGAATGGCAGAAACAACAACACCAAGATTGATGGCAGCCGCCAAAGAATTCAACGTGGGAAAAGATACGTTGGTGGATTTTTTGTTGGCTAGGGGATTCAGTAAAGATGACCTGAAACCTACTTCCAAACTGACGGAAGAAATGTATCGTTCGCTGCAACAGGAGTTCCAGAGCGATAAAGTGGCCAAATTAAAAAGCGACCAGATCGACCTGCCCAAGGGTGCAGTGGAAGCGAGAAAACGCAAGGAAGAAGAAGCCATCGTTTTCAGAAAAGAAACCCGCAAGCCGGCTGAAGAGGTTAAGGAAATCAAGCCCGAGCCAAAAGAAGAAGCGCCCGTGGCGGCTGCGCCCGTTGCGGAACCACCCGCGCCGCAACCCGCACCGGAAGCACCAAAAACGCCGGAACCGGACCATGTTAAAATAGAGGCGCCCGAAATCGGGACGCCCAAAGTGTACGACAAGATCGACCTGTCGGCAATAGATTCATCTACGCGCCCGAAAAAGACGGCGAAAAAGAAAGCGGAGCCAAAAGCAGAAGAGGCGCCCAAAGCGAAAGCAAAAGCCGAACCTGCAAAAGAAGCGGAACAGCCCGTTGCGAAAGCAACGGAACCCGCGCCGGAGGAAGCTGCACCAGAGGTAAAAGAAGACGAAAAGGCGCCCGAAGCGCCCGCTGCACCTGCCGACCAGGAAGAAGCCGGGCCCGTTATTTCCAACATCAAGGCCGAGAAACTGGAGGGCCCCAAGATATTGGGCAAAATCGAACTACCCACGCACACCGAAAACCGCGGCCACGACGAAAAAAGGCAGCGCAAACGCATACCGATCCAGCGCAAGGATGCTCCTGTTCAGCGCAACGATATTTTTAAGAGAAGGGAAGGCGAACAGGGCGGGCAGCGGCCCGGATTCGGTCAGCAGTCCGGCGGTGGCAATTTCAGAAGAGATGTGCGGCCGGCTCATGGTCGCCCGGGCGGTCAGCGCCCGGCATTCATCAGCCGCGACCAGAAAGAGATCGACAAAAAAGAGATACAGGATAAGATTCGCGAAACACAGGCCAAGCTGGCCGGTTCCGGGGGTAGGGGCAAGAGCCTCAAGGCCAAATACCGTCGTGCAAAACGCGATGAGGTGGCTGAAACCAGTGGAGAGGAAATACAGGACAACAAGCTGCAGTTGACGGAATTCATCAGCGTAAGCGAGTTGGCCAACCTGATGGATGTGAGCTATGCCGAAGTGATCGGTAAATGTATGAGCCTCGGCCTGATGGTGTCCATCAACCAGCGCCTGGATGCGGAAGTGATAGAGCTCGTGGCGAATGAATTTGGCTTTGATGTCGAATTCATCGACATGGAAAAGCAGCTCGAAATGGAAGAGCAGGATGAAGTTGAAGAAGATGGCAACCTTACGCACCGTGCACCGATCGTGACGATCATGGGTCACGTTGACCACGGTAAAACGTCGCTCCTCGACTACATCCGCAATGCGAACGTGGTAGCCGGAGAAGCAGGAGGTATCACCCAGCACATCGGCGCCTACGAAGTAACACTCGCCAATGGCAAGCACATTACTTTCCTCGATACACCGGGTCACGAAGCGTTTACCGCGATGCGTGCGCGCGGTGCCAAGGTTACGGATATTGCCGTGATCGTGATCGCAGCCGATGATGCAGTGATGCCGCAAACGCGTGAGGCGATCAGCCACGCACAGGCAGCCGGCGTACCGATGATCTTTGCGATCAACAAGATTGATAAGGACGGGGCCAACCCCGCCAAAATATACGAGCAGCTCGCCAACATGAACATCCTGGTAGAATCGTGGGGCGGTAAGTTCCAGAGCCAGGAGCTGTCGGCAAAACAGGGACTGAACGTGGACCTGCTGCTCGAAAAAATATTGCTCGAAGCCGAGCTGCTCGACCTGAAGGCAAACTCCGAGCGTGAGGCATCGGGAACCATCGTGGAAGCGTCGCTAGACAAGGGACGCGGATACGTGGCCACAGTGCTGGTGCTAAATGGAACGATGAAGATCGGCGACCTGGTTGTTTCGGGCCAGTACTATGGAAAAGTAAAGGCGATGTTCAATGAAAGGAACAAGCGCTCGGAAGTAGCACCACCTGCAACGCCGGTACTTATTCTCGGGTTGAACGGTGCGCCGCAGGCGGGTGAAAAGTTCAAGGTGTACACCGATGAGGGAGAAGCCAAGGATGTTGCCAACCGCCGTGCACAGATCCTGCGCGAACAGGGCATACGCACGAAGAAGCATATCACGCTCGACGAGATCGGAAGAAGGCTCGCACTGGGCAACTTCAAGGAACTTAACCTTATCATTAAGGGTGACGTGGACGGTTCGGTAGAAGCGCTGAGCGACTCATTGCAGAAATTATCAACTGAAGAGATAGCCGTAAATGTGGTGCTGAAAGGCGTGGGTGCCATCACCGAAAGTGATGTGCTGCTCGCCACTGCATCCGATGCGATACTTGTGGGCTTTAACGTGCGGCCGTCAACACAGGCGGCAAGGCTGGCCGAATCGGAAGGTGTGGAAATCAAGACCTACTCCATCATCTATAATGTGATCGATGAGATCAAGAGCGCGATGGAAGGCATGCTTGAACCGAAGATCCAGGAAAAGGTGGTGGCGAATGTGGAAGTGCGCAATGTGTTCAAGTTCGACAAGGCCAATGTTGCGGGCTGCTATGTGCTGGAAGGAAAGCTTTACAGGAACTCGAAGGTGCGGTTGATCCGCGATGGTATCGTGATCTATCCCACTGGAGAAGGCGGCACTGCAGAACTTGCTTCGTTGAAGCGCTTTAAAGATGATGTGAAGGAAGTGAGCGCAGGAATGGAGTGTGGGTTGACGATAAGAAACTATTCGGATATAAAGGTGGGCGATATTATCGAGGCCTACGAAGAAGAAGAAGTGAAGAGGACGCTGTAGGGCGGCAAAGGGCAAGGGTCCACCCCCGGCGCTTCGCGCCACCCCCGCCAGCGGGGGAAACACTTTGCGCTTTTGCGTGAACCAACGTCAACGGGGGAAACACT
>CAMPGT010000287.1 GCA_946885665.1 uncultured Chitinophagaceae bacterium
GGTCCACCCCCGGCGCTTCGCGCCACCCCCGCCAGCGGGGGAAACCCATTGCCCACTGCCCATTGCCCATTGCCCGTCTCCCGCCTCCCGCCTCACGTTTGCTTCACATTCTCGTACACCTGCTGCAAAATCTCCCTGCACAGGTTTATGTGTTCTTCAGAGATGCCGTCGAGCGCTTCGTTGAGCGTTTCTTCCGCAAGCATCATCGACTGCTCCTCCAGCTTTGTTCCCTGGCGGGTGAGGCACACCAGGTTGATGCGCCTGTCGGTTGCTGACGGCACACGTTTAACGAGCTGCAGCTTTTCAAGATTGTCTACCAGCCGCGTAATGCTTGGCTTGTCGCGAAATGTTCCATTGCACAGCTCCTGCTGGCTGCTGCCGTCGTGCTTCCACAACTGGTACAGCACGCTCCACTGTTCGATTGTGAGGTTAAGTCCTGCCTGGTTAAACTTTTTCTGCAACCGCCTTGCCACCGCGATCGACGCCTTTCCGGTGATGAAACTGTATAACTCTCCTTTTTTAAATTGGTTGTTTCGCATATAGTTGTTTATACAACTATCCAAACTTAATATTTTTATGTTTATTTTCCAAGTGATGCCCGTGTTCATTTTGATATTTCTGGTGCTGCTGCTCGTCTACAGCATTTTGATCGATTACTACCGCCGGTCCTGGAATTCCATCCCCGAAACAAACGCTGCGGCAACAGGAGTAAAGGTGAGTTTGGTGGTGGCATTACGCAACGAAGAACATCATCTTGAAGGTTTCATCGATGCTGTCACCGCTCTCGATTACCCGGAGGATGAACTGGAAATTATTTTGGTAGATGATCATTCTGAAGATGGCACGACGCAACGCCTGATGGGGCTGTCGTCAAAATTTACGGTACTTAAATTGCCCGGTGGCCTCGCCGGAAAGAAGAAAGCGATAGAAAGGGGTATCGCGGAATCAACCGGGCAGCTCATCGTCACCACCGACGCAGATTGTACGTTTTCGCCGGGATGGATCAGGGCGATGGCAGGTTGTTATTTACAGACGGGAGCCAGGTTCATTGCGGCGCCGGTTCACATGACACACCGGAAAAATTTTATCGGCATCTTTCAGTCGCTCGATTTTTTGACACTGCAGGGCATCACCGGCGCGAGTGTTTACAAAAAGTTTCATACCCTTTGCAATGGCGCCAACCTCGCCTACGAAAAAAGGGTGTTCGACGAAGTGGACGGCTTTGCAGGTATCGATCATATCCCCTCCGGCGATGACATGCTGTTGATGTACAAAATTTTTCGGCGCTATCCTGGCGATGTCCATTATTTGAAAAATAAAGAGGCGGTAGTGAGCACTCCCGCGGAAAGTTCTGCCTGGAAATTTTTTCAGCAGCGGATCAGGTGGGCCAGCAAAGCAGTTCATTATGATGATAAGAACGTCTTCTATATTTTGTTGCTGGTGTATCTCGTGAATGTTGGCTTTGCTGTGCTGCTCACCGCATCCATCATGAATAAATTTTGGTTGCCTTTTCTTCTCTTATTTTTCCTGATGAAGTTGCTGGCAGAATTTCCGTTCCTCAATGCTGTAGCCGGTTTTTTTGGCGCCCGAAAGCTGATGGTATTTTTTCCGTTGATGCAGCCTTTTCACATTCTCTACACGGTTGTTGCGGGCTGGATGGGAAGGTTCGGATCGTACCGGTGGAAATCGAGGACCATCAAAAATAAGGGTCGGACAAACCCTGCAAAACTGTAATTTCAAAAGATGACTGTTGATCCCGTTCAACGCAATGCCTGGCGAAGACTGAAAAGAAACAAAGTTGCTTTTGGGGGCCTCATTGTCATTATACTCTTCACTTTGATGGCCGTGTTTGCCTATTTCATCAGTCCGGATAGTTCGCCGAATGCCAACAGGATGATCGTTGAGATCGGCGGCAGGAAGCCCGGGTTTACCCAGCAGTTTTTGAAACTGCCGAAGGCTGGCATTGTTCCGCAGACTTCCTTACTCGAACAACTGCTTTTCGGAAAAACCGACCGTTTCGAATATGTTCCCGTCGAGGGTGTCAATTGGCGGCAGGACAGCGTTGTTGTTGAAAAATATATTGATGAGGGGCTCACGGAACGAATCGCTTATTCTACCGGTAAGTTCAGCGGCGGCCCCGCGATGCATGTAACGACAATTAGATTTTGGCTGGGTACGGACAAATATGGACGGGATATTTTGAGCAGGCTGATTGTGGGCGTGCGGGTGAGTTTGGCAGTGGGATTGGTCACTGTGGTGCTGTCCGTGTTAATAGGGGTGCTGCTTGGCTCGCTGGCCGGTTATTTCCGGGGTAAGGTGGATGATGTGATCATGTGGATCGTGAACATCGTGTGGAGTATTCCGACGCTGCTGCTGGTTTTTGCGATCACGCTGGTTTTGGGAAAAGGATTTTGGCAGGTGTTTATCGCCATCGGCCTTACGACGTGGGTGAGTGTGGCGCGCCTCATCAGGGGCCAGGTAATGGGCATCAGGCAACTGGAATATATTGAGGCGGGCAGGGCGCTTGGTTATTCTTCATCACGAATTATCATCAGGCACATCCTGCCGAATATCACGGGACCATTGATCGTGATTGCAGCATCCAACTTTGCTTCGGCGATAATTATCGAGGCGGGTTTAAGTTTCTTAGGTGTGGGCGTGCAGCCTCCGATGCCCAGTTGGGGTTTGATGATCAAGGAAAATTATAATTTCATCATCACACAAAACCCGATGCTTGCGTTGGCACCGGGCTTTGCGATTATGATTGTTGTACTGGCTTTTAATTTATTGGGTAACGGCTTGCGAGACGCACTGCAGGTGAAGGAGTAGGCCGCTAATTTGTTTTATCACCGCTGCCGTTTGCCGCTCACGCCTCACTGTACACCTGCACATTTCGGACAAAGCTCTCTTCCAGTGAGATAAACGTTTCGGTTCGTTCGATTCCTTTTATTTTTTGCAATTCATCGTGCAGCACGAACCGCAGTTGATTGATGTCTTTGCAAATTATTTCCGCGAACATACTGTAGTTGCCTGTGGTGTAGTTAAGGCGGGTGATTTCGGGGATCTTATGCAGTTCTCTTGCTACCGAGTCGTAGAGCGAGCTTTTTTCAAGATAGATGCCTATGAAAGCAATCACGTCGTAACCCAACTGTTTGATATCTACGCTCAAACGGGTACCTTTGACGATACCGGCCTCTTCGAGTTTTTTGATACGGACGTGAATCGTTCCGCCGGAGACGAACAGTTTTTTGCCCAGGTCGGCATAAGAAATTTCAGCATTGGCCATCATCTCATGGATGATTTGCAAGTCCAATTTGTCCAGGTTCAATTTGTGAGCCATTTTTTACAGAGGTTTTTGAAATCGTTAATTTACAGTCGCAAATATTTGAATATTTTCGAAAGTTTCAAAATATTTTTTGAAAAACGTGTAACTATTTCGCGGTTTGTTTAATTTTGAGTCAGTTTAGTTCTTTGGTAAGAAATTAAAGATTGTGGAGTGATGGAATTTTTGGCAGACATGCCCTCTTGTCTCGGGGGTGAGGGTCACGGGATAAACGTAGTGTAATGCCGTTTTAAGCAATTAAGGCGACTGGGGTTGACCACCTTTGAACATTGCGCTATAGCTAACCGCCTCGTGGAGGTTCGAGTCCTCCCTCTACAGCCACCGTAAGCCTGCAACATGCTGATTTTAAGTTTGTTGCGGGCTTTTTTGTTTTAGAACCCGTACGGAGGTTGGTGAGTGGTACCAGCGGCAATAAAAAAACGGCCCATTGGGCCGCTTGATAAGAAGGTAAAAGAACATTATTTACAATACCAGGTTGTTTTTTGCAGAACGTTGTCGGCATAGGTGTATGACAAGAGATTGCCCTTCGAATCGAACTGGTGGTTCTTATAAGTTTGCGTTTGTACGATTTTGTAGTTGGAGGGCCAGCCAGGAGTGGACTGCGGGAAAAATACACCCGAAACCGTCTTTCTCACATGCGTGGCTACCGACGGCACCCATTGCATTGCTTCCAAAATGCTAAACTCCTGGCTAATGAGATTTTGACTTGGAACGTAATTGAACGTTTTCCCAATAGCCGGTTGTTTATAATCGTAAGAGTAGATGACAGTCGACGAATATTTATCATCGGGGACCGACGAACGGTAGGTAAGTACATTTCCCAAAGAATCTCTTATAGCTGTATACGACCTGTAGATGCCGCCGTTTGCATAAACTTCTATTCCCTTTATCGCTTTTGGCGTCCCGGAGTAGTCGTATTCTATCGTAAGAGACGTTTCACCATTGGTCTTCACCCATACGCAATGTCCCCCGGAGTCGAACTGAAATGTGTAGGAAACAGGTATTTTGCCCACGGATCTTTGTCCGGCAGTACCCGATGGCGTCGTGTAGTATTCCCACGTTTCGCGCGTGCCTGTAAAATGAGCCATATTAATCGAATAAGTAAACCGGCCATTCAATTCATAAGCTTGCTGCTTTAACATCCAATGCTTCGAATTAACTCTCGAAAGCATGTTGATCGTTTTTACCCGGGTATCGGCATACAGTGTTTTGGTAAACCGGAACGGCGGCACTTCCCCCGGTTTAATGGGGTAAGCGGTCACGAAAGAAGTGGAGTGACAGGGCAACGGATATAATGCGTCATTTGAAACGGTTTCACCGTTGACGGCATCTTCTTTTACAGATAAATCTTTCTGGCAGGCTGTAAAC
>CAMPGT010000288.1 GCA_946885665.1 uncultured Chitinophagaceae bacterium
ATTTATCTATTGCCAACCCCAACATCAAATGGGAAGAAACCGCCACCACATCCATTGGCCTTGATGCATCGCTGTTCGACAACAGGCTGCTCGTTATGCTCGATGTATATAACAGGGAAACCACTGATCTCCTCTTCGAAAAAGAACTCGACCCCAGTTTATACGGTGGAAGAATTGCGACGCAGCCGGTGAACATCGGCTCGATGAACAACAAGGGAGTCGATCTCTACCTCTCCTACAAAGGCGGCAGTTCTGCGACTTTCCGCTATGATGCGAGTCTAACCTTTTCGCTGTACCGCAATAAAGTGGGAACGCTCGCCGATCCGTTCTTCGAAGGCGACAGGCAACGCATCGAATCATTTAACAGGTCGGTTACGGGACGGCCACTGTCGAGCTTCTTCGGCTACCAGATAGATGGCTTCTATGACGACGAAGCGGAACTTGCATCGCAGGAGCAAAGCGGAAAATTCATAGGCGGATGGAAATACAAAGATCTTTCAGGCCCGGAAGGCAAACCCGACGGCCAGATCACCATTGCCGACAGAACTTTTATCGGCAACCCGCATCCCGATTTTATCTCCGGATTAAACCTCGATCTCGCCTACAAAAATTTCGACTTCACCACTTTCCTGTACTGGAAAAAGGGTGGACAACTGGCGAACTATGTGCGCTACTGGACGGACTTCAACACCTTCCAGGGCGGGCGCGACAGAAGAGCATTGTACGACAGTTGGACGCCCGATCACCGCAACGCGAAGCTGCCTATGGTTACGAGTAACGACCGCTCCAGCGGCACAGTGCCCTCCAGTTATTTTATCGAGCCGGGCGGCTATCTCCGTTTGCGAAATCTTGTGCTGGGCTATACCATCCCCGAAAGGATCACGGAAAGATTCAGCATTGATAAATTCAGAATTTACGTGCAGGGACAAAACCTGTTTACCGTTACGAAGTACACGGGACTCGATCCGGAAATCACGACGAACAATACGGGCCGGAGCGACTACCGAAGAAGGTTTGCCGACAGAAACCTGGGCGTGGACGTTGGAAACTATCCCACCCCCAGAGCTTTCATCTTCGGCGTTAATGTCGATTTCTGATCCCTCGCAAGATTTCAACAACAAAATTTTTAAGTCATGAAAATATTCAGCAATAATATCATCCGCGGATCGGTCGCCTTTGTGCTGATCGCCTTTTGCGCGTGTAAAAAAGAATTCCTGGATCCTAATCCGTACAATCTTTACCAACCCGAACAATTGTACAACAAGAAAGGCCTGGACGGTCTGCTCGTGGGCGCTTACGGCATGCTCGACGGCCAGGGCATTTCCGGAGCATCGGGATGGATGGTTGGCGCCACCAGTTGGGTGTATGGGGATGTTGTTTCGGACGACGCCTACAAAGGCACCGATGCCGGCGACCAGCCACAGATGACCGAAATTGAACTGTGGGCATCGCAACCGGCAAACACCTATTTCTATTACAAGTGGCTGTCGGTTTACGAAGGTGTTGCGCGCAGCAATGATGTGATAAAATTTGCCGCACGCGTTACCGATATTTCGGAAGAAGAGAGGACAAATTACATCGCGCAGGCGCGTTTCCTGAGAGGGCATTATCACTTCGATGCCAAACGCAACTGGAACATGGTGCCTTACATCGATACGGCAACAACGTCGTACACCAACACCGAAGACATTTGGCCGAATATCGAACAGGATTTTCTTTTCGCTTACGAAAACCTGCCCGAAACACAAACCGATGTAGGCAAGGCCAACAAATGGGCGGCCGCTGCGTATCTCGCCAAGGTGTACATGTTCCAGAACAAATGGGCGGAAGCAAAAGTTTTATATGACGAGATAATCCTCAACGGCAAAACGTCCAATAATCTTAAATATGCCCTGCAACCCGAATTTTGGAAAAATTTCAATGCGAATTTTGAAAATAGTTCGGAGTCGGTTTTTTCGCAGCAGGCGTCGGCTAGCGGTACAATAGTGGCAGCAGCCGAAACCAGTTATGAGCTGGCGTATCCCTATGGTGGTGATTTTGGATGCTGCGGATTTTATCAGCCCTCACAAAACCTGGTAAACGCCTTCAAGGTAGATGCCAACGGGCTGCCGATGCTGGACGGCTCGTACAATGCAACAGATCTTAAAAATGACCAGGGCATCACTTCAAGTGAACCGTTCGTGCCCGACAACGTCACGCCGCTCGATGCACGGCTCGATTGGACAGTGGGAAGAAGAGGAATTCCCTATTACGATTGGGGTCCGCATCCCGGCAGGAGTTGGATACGCGACCAGCAATATGCGGGTCCTTACAGTCCGAAGAAGCATGTGTATGCAAAGGCCGATATCGGATCGCTGACGAACGCAGGCAGCAATCACCGGCAAACGGCGAAGAACTACAATATCATCCGTTATGCAGACGTACTGTTGATGGCAGCGGAAGCAGAAGTTGAAGTGGGCTCGCTCGAGAAAGCGCGTGAATATGTAAATATCGTAAGGGCAAGAGCCGCTGATCCCGTAAGTTTTGTTACGGATTCGCTGGGCAATCCCGCTGCCAATTACGAGGCAAAGCCCTACCTTCTGCCCTTCCCCGACAAAGAAACGGCACGAAAAGCAGTGAGGTTTGAAAGACGACTCGAACTGGCCATGGAAGGTCATCGTTTCTACGACCTGGTTCGCTGGAGCATAGCCGACCAGGTGCTCACGAATTATGTGAATGTCGAAAAAACAAAACGTACCTATTTGACGAGTGCGTCGTTTACAAAAGGAAAGAATGAATACTATCCCATTTCCAACAGGGTAATTGAAGTAGCAGCCAAGGGAGGAAACACGCTGGTGCAGAATCCCGGCTATTAATGCAGCATCCCCCGTTTAGCAAAGGCAAGGTCCGCCCCTCGTGGTGGGCCTTGCTGATTTTACGCCAACAATTCCTTAATACCAATTCTGTTAACTTTGCCGGCTGACAATCATCATGAGCAAGGCACTCCGCGAACATATTCACTCGATAGTTCCTTTAACCGATGAGGAGTTTGAATACGTGCGCTCCCATTTCTCGGCAAAACATTTCCGCAAACACCAGCTCCTGGTGCAGGAAGGAAATTATGTAACGCACGATTATTTTATTGAAGAGGGCCTCACCAAAACATTTTCTATAGACGACGAGGGAAAAGAGCACATACTTGATTTTGCCATGGACGGCTACTGGGTAACCGACGTTCAGGCACTGCAGCAGCACAAAAAAGCCTCGCTCAATATCTATTGCCTGAAAGACTGCGACACGCTCTCGATCTCCGGCGACAACATCGAGAAGCTTTGTGCCGGCCTCAATAAGATGCAATACTACTTCCGCAAAAAAACGATCCGGCAAAACATCCAACTGCAAAGAAGAATTTTGTGCCTCATTAAGAATAACGCAGCCGACCGGTATCACGATCTCGCAGAAAATTACCCGGAATTGATTCAGAAAGTGCCGAAGACGCTGATCGCCTCTTATGTTGGCGTTTCGCGCGAAACGCTTAGCAGGATGTTGCTGAAATAAATGTGCGGTATGTCACATTTTTTTTGTGCGGTTTATCATTTCCCATTCTTTCCACTATACTGAGCTTTGCTTCCTGAACATTACAATCGATTATGGAGTACAGAAATTTTGGAAAGAGCGGATTAAAGGTACCCGTGTTGAGCCTGGGTACCGGCACGTTCGGCGGAACAACAGAATTTTTTCAACGCTGGGGCACAACAGATGAAAAGGAGGCAACGAGGCTCGTTGACATATCGCTGGAACGAGGCATCAATTTTTTTGACACCGCAAATGTGTATTCATTGGGCGAAGCGGAAACGATATTGGGAAAAGCCATTCGCCATCGAAGGGACAAAGTTATTCTTTCCACAAAAGGAGGCTTTTCCATGGGCGATGGCGCCAACAACGCGGGCTCGTCGCGCTACCACCTCATAAAAGCATGTGAAGACAGCCTAAGGCGACTGGGCACCGATTACATAGATATTTATTTTGTGCACGGTCCTGACAGCAGCACGCCGGCAGAAGAAACGCTGTCCACCCTCGACGTGTTGATAAAAAGCGGAAAAGTAAGATACATTGGTTGTTCAAATTTCGCGGCGTGGCAATTGATGAAGTCGCTTTCGGTTTCGGAACAAAACCGGTTCGAAAAGTATGTCGTGTACCAGGGATATTATTCGGTGATTGGTAGAGACTATGAACAAGAACTTATGCCGCTGCTGCAGGATCAGGGCATGGGACTGATGGCATGGAGCCCGTTGGGTTGGGGAAGGTTAACAGGTAAGATAAAAAGGAACGGCATTGAAGGAGAAGGCAGGGTAAAGTTGGGCGGGCTTGTTGGTGCGCCGCCTGTTGACGATGAATATTTGTTCAGCGTTTTGGATGTACTTGAGGCGGTGTCTGCCGAAACCGGAAAAACTGTGGCGCAGGTGTCGATAAACTGGCTTTTGCAGAATAAAACCGTATCCAATGTGGTGATCGGCGCAAGAAATGAAAAGCAGTTGCTGCAAAATATCGATGCCGTTGGCTGGTCGCTTTCTCAGGAGCAAATTGACAGAATAAATGAAGTCAGCGCACAGACTCCCATTTACCCGCACTGGGTTGGACAACGATAACGATTAAAATTTATAGCCGAGGCTCACAACAAAATTCGCCGGGCGCT
>CAMPGT010000289.1 GCA_946885665.1 uncultured Chitinophagaceae bacterium
AACCCCTCCTCGAACCAAAAATACTTCGCCTTCTCGATTGCCATATCATAAGGCGTCATCTTCTATTCGCCAGATAAATGATAAATACCTTTCGCATTCTTCTCTATCATCAAAATAATCCCCGCCGCCAGGTCATGTACAAACGTGGGGGTGCGCAACTGGTCGGTCACCATCTTTATCTGCACCTTGTTCTGCAGGTTCTGCTTGATCCAGGCGATAATATTCGTGCGGCCCGTAGTCGGTACCGATCCATACACCAAAATCGTTCTCGCAATCGCCCAGTCCAATCCCGATTCCATCACCGCCTTCTCGGCCACCAGCTTCGTGCCGCCATAATAATTCACTGGTGCCGGCTCGTCATCTTCTTTATACGGTCCGCCGTTACCGTCAAAAATAAAATCAGTAGAAACAAAAATAAACCGCGCCTTCACCACTTTCGCCGCATCCAGTAGAAACCGCGTGGCAGTCACATTTACATTGTAGCACGCCTGCTTGTCCAGTTCACATTGGTCAACCTGCGTCATGGCAGCGGCATGCACAATCAGCGAAGGCTTTTCATACAGTACAAATTCTTCCACCGCAGGGCCGTCGGTAATATCCAGTTCTTTGTACTCATACCCTTCCAATGCCGCCACGATGAGCCTGCCGGGCCCCTTACCGGTAGCCACTACAGGATATTTCTTTTCCACAAGCTGTTTGATCAGCACCTGGCCGAGGAGACCGTTGGCGCCTGTCACCATTATTTTCATCCGTGTGTTATTTTATTCCACATCCTTCCACAACGCGTTCATGTTAAAAAGGATGAAACTGTATATGTCGGAAGCAAGTTCGATATTCTTTACGATACTGCTGTACCCATGTCCCGAATTCGTGTCAATTTTCAGCAATATGGGATTTTTCCCTTTGTATTTGTCCTGCAGCGTGGCGGTGTATTTAAAGGAATGGGCCGGCACCACCCTGTCGTCGTGATCGGCGGTAACGATCATGGTGGCCGGGTATTCAACGTCGCTCCGGATGTTATGCAGCGGCGAATACTTGTACAGAGTTTCAAACTGCTTCTTGTCGTCGCTGCTGCCGTATTCCGCGGTCCAGTTCCAGCCGATGGTAAAATGCTGGAAGCGCAGCATGTCCATCACGCCTACCTCCGCTATCGCCACCTTAAACAGGTCGGGCCGTTGATTGATCACCGCACCCACCAGTAATCCGCCATTGGAGGCTCCCCTGATGGCGAGCTTTTCTTTCGACGTATATTTTCTGGCTATGAGGTGGTTGGCGGCTGCAATAAAATCATCGAACACATTTTGCTTTTTCTCCAACATTCCGGCCTTGTGCCATTCTTCACCGTATTCACCGCCACCGCGCAGGTTCACCAAAGCATACACGCCGCCCTGTTCCAGCCAGGGCATCAGCGAAGTGCTGAACTGCGGCTCGATGCTGATGTTGAAGCCGCCGTATCCGTACATCAGCGTGGGATTGCTGCCGTTTCGCTGAACATCTTTTTTATGTACGATGAACATGGGCACCCTTGTGCCGTCTTTACTCTTGAAGAATTCCTGCTTCACCACGTAATCTTCCGGGTCGAAGATGATCTCCGGCTTCCGGTAGAGGCTCGATTTTCCGGTGGCAATGTTGTATTTGAAGATGTGCGTTGGATAGTTGAGCGAATTGTAAGTGTAAAAAACTACCGTGTCGTCTTTCAGTCCGTCGAAACCTGCAGTATTTCCCAAACCGGGTAGTTCAATGCCCCTGATCAATTTTCCCCCGGTCGAATACACCTGTACCTGCGCGGCCACATCTTTTAGATATTGCAGAAAGAGCTGGCCTCCGGCCATGGAAGAATACACAAGTGTCTGTTTCTTCTCCGGCACAATCGTTTTCCAGTCGCGAACCGCAGGTGCGGCCGGGTCGAAAAGCACGACCTTGCCGTTGGGTGCATGATCGTTCGTCTGCAAAAGAAACCTGTTTTTTCCGATAGGATTGATAACACCGTACAGGTACTCGCCCACCTCAGGCACGATGGATTTAAAAGTTGAATCTCCGCTTAGCGCGTCCATGTACAGTAGCGCATTGCCCAGCAGGCCCTTGCCCCTGTCGGAAATACTGAGAAACAAATACCTTTCATCTTCGGTGGTATAGGCAGTATAAAACCTGTAAGGGTTAGCTGTATCAGCATAGATCAATTTGTCGGCGCTTTGCGGTGTGCCCACCTTGTGGTACCACACCTGCTGGTTGGAGTTGACAGAAGACAGCTCTTTTCCTTTTTCCGGTTCGGGGTAGCGGCTGTAATAAAAGCCGTCGTTTTGCCAGGCAATCTCCGACACCTTCACCCATTTCACTGAATCAGGCAAATCAGTTAACGTGTTTAGATCGCGCACGTAAAATGTTTCCCAGTCGGAACCCGCAACCGAAACTCCCCATGCGGCGTATTTACCGTCGTAGGAAGGAACGAAGTCGGCGAGCTGGACAGAGCCGTCGGTCGACAACGTGTTCGGGTCAAGTACTTTCTCAACGGCGGTGTCGTTAATTTTGTGCCGGTAGAGTACCGAAAAATTCTGAAGGCCGTCGTTTTTATAATAATAATAGTATCCGCCATTGCGAAACGGTGCGGAATAGCGCGGGTAGTTGTAAAAATCAGACATCCTCTTTCGCAGGTTGGCGCGAAAGGGAATGGATTCGAGATAGGTAGAAGTGATCTTTTGTTCTTCCTGCACCCAATTGCGCGTAGCTTCGCTGGTGTCGTTTTCCAACCAACGGTACGGATCTTCTACCCGGGTGCCGTGATAGTTATCTGCATGGTCGCTTTTTTCTGCAACCGGGTATTGGATCTGTGCATCAATTTTAAAGAACGGACAAATCACAACAAACAGGGCCGCGAAACATCTAATCATGCGAAAATTCATGTAAGTGTAGCTGCAAATGTAGGTATCGAAATCATACCTCTACAATCAAAACAAAACCTTACTTTTACGCCTCATAAAATGAACCGATAAATACTTTTTAACGAAACATGCCTGTCATTGAAAAGTATTAAAATAAATCCAACTGTTTTTGATTCATGGCAAAAAAGGTGACTAAAATTGGGGTGCTGACTTCTGGTGGAGACTCTCCTGGAATGAACGCCGCTACGAGGGCCGTTGTTAGGACCGCTATATATTATGGTATGGAAGCTTACGGTATCATGCGTGGCTACGCGGGCATGATCGATAATGACATTGTGCCGATGCACTCGCGGAGCGTGGCCAACATTATACAACGCGGGGGCACCATCCTGAAAACTGCGAGGTGCAAGGAGTTCTTTCATCCCGAGGGCCGTAAAAAAGCATATAACAATCTCAAGAAGCTGGGTATCGATGGACTTGTTGTTATCGGTGGCGACGGCTCTTTCAAAGGTGCCGACATATTCAGCCGCGAATTCGATATTCCGTGCATCGGATTGCCGGGAACGATAGATAAAGACATTGCAGGCACGGATTTTACCATCGGATTCGACACAGCGGTGAATACCGCCGTGGAAGCCATCGATAAGATCCGCGACACGGCCGACGCACACGACAGGCTGTTCATCATCGAAGTGATGGGCCGCGACGCAGGTTACATTGCGCTCCACAGCGGCATTGCAACGGGCGCCGAAAATATCCTGATACCTGAAAGAAAAACCGATGTTGAGGAACTGGTAGAAGGATTGCTGGAAAAAGAAAAGCGCAAAAAGCTCGTGAACCTGGTTGTTGTGGCCGAAGGCGACAACTTTGGGGGCGGAGATGAAGTGGCGAAGATCATCAAAGAAAGGCTGCCAAAGGCGGATGTTCGCGTTTGTATCCTGGGTCATATCCAGCGCGGCGGCTCACCTTCCTGCCTCGACAGGCTGATTGCGAGCCGCATGGGCTATTCGGCTGTTGAGTGCCTGATGGAAGGACGGCACAACGTAATGGTGGGCATCGTAAACAACAGGATGTCGTTCACCCCCCTTGAAAAGGCGGTGAAGGCAAAACAGAAGATCAACAATGAATGGCTGAAGATCGTTAAGATTCTTGCCAGCTAGATAATTGCCACATTAACTAAAAGCGAGAGCAAGCAAATTTTCCTTATGAGTAGCAAACTTCAGAAATACCTGCACGAAACAATGGACAAAGAAGCAGGTGTGGATCACATTTCACATAAGACAAAGATCGTTGCAACAGTAGGACCCGCATGCGATTCTTACGAGAAACTGCTGGCGCTGGTGAAAGCGGGTGTCAACGTGTTCCGTCTCAACTTTTCGCACGGCAGCCACGAGGGCAAAGCAGATATCATTGAAAGCATTCGCAAGATCAACCTCACCGAGCCCTATAATATTTCCATACTCGGCGACTTGCAGGGCCCCAAGCTGAGGGTCGGTGAAATTGAAAACAATGCACTTGAAGTTTTTCCCGGCGACATACTCACTTTCACCAACCAAAAAGTGGTGGGCAACCTCGAACGCATATATGTATCCTACCCCAACCTTCACTCAGATGTAAAGGTGGGCAACAAGATCATGATAGATGACGGCAAGATGGAGGTGGAAGTGATAAGTGTTGAGCCGAATCACGACGTGAAAGTGGAAGTGACCATGGGCGGAATTATTTCTTCCAAAAAAGGAATCAACCTGCCCGACACAAAAATATCGCTGCCCGCGCTCACAGAAA
>CAMPGT010000290.1 GCA_946885665.1 uncultured Chitinophagaceae bacterium
AAAAGAGGCAAACCAGCAATAAAAAAATTAAACTCAAAATTTAAAAAATTAAGATTTAAAAGAGAAGCTGAGGCAAGCACTTTTAACTTTTAACTTTTGACTTTTAACTTGAAAATATGGCAAAAGAATCAGTAAAGGCCAGGCAGAGGAAGAGAGAAAGAATGGTGGCACAGTATGCTGAGAAACGCGCGCAGCTCAAAGCGGCAGGCGATTACAAGGCACTAGACGAGCTGCCGAAGAACTCTTCGAAAGTTCGTTTGAAGAACCGCTGCCAGTTGACCGGCCGCCCACGCGGGTACATCCGTTATTTCGGATTGTCGAGAGTGATGTTTCGCGACATGGCCCTGGCGGGAAAGATCCCGGGTATCAGAAAAGCAAGCTGGTAAGCAAACGGCATCACGCAAGCAACAAACGAAGCAATGACATTGCCGGTTCCCGCTTGCTGATCGCCGCAAAAATTAACACAGAATCAATTAAATAAAAATGGTAACAGATCCTATAGCAGATTTCCTGACAAGAGTGCGCAACGCACAGTTAGCCGGACACAGAATAGTGGAAATACCTGCTTCTAACCTGAAGAAACGTATCACTGAGATCCTTTACGACCAGGGCTACATTCTTAAATACAAATTCGAGGATGACAGCAAGCAGGGTGTGATCAAGATCGCATTGAAATATGATCCTCAGTCGAAGGAACCTGCGATCCGTTCACTCGAAAGGATCAGCCGTCCGGGATTGCGCCAATACGCCAGCCCTTCCGAATTCAAAAGGGTGAAGAACGGATTGGGAATAGCCATCCTGAGCACTTCAAGGGGAGTGATGACCGACAAGCAGGCAAAAACCCAGAAGGTAGGCGGTGAAGTGCTGTGCTATATCTATTGACAACTGATTCCGGCGAACGCTGGTTCGCTGGCCGAAGGCCCATCATTAACAGGTGCACCGGATGGGTTAATTTTCGGAATACATCATACGGTGCACAAATAAATTAAGCAGACTATGTCTCGTATAGGAAAACAACCGATAGCGGTGCCAACAGGGGTCACAATTACAGTAGGTAAAGGAAATTTGCTTACCGTAAAAGGACCGAAAGGAGAATTGAAGCAGGAGATAGACAGGGATATCGCCATCGAGGTCAAAGACAACCAGGTGGTATTTACACGGCCAACCGACCAGATCCGCCATCGTGCCTTGCACGGACTTTCGCGCGCACTGGTGGATAACATGGTGACCGGCGTTACCGAAGGATTCAAAAAGAATCTTGAACTGGTGGGTGTGGGTTTCAAAGCGTCCAACCAGGGCAATCTTCTCGACCTTTCACTGGGCTTTTCGCACAACATCGTTTTCGAGGTTCCCAGGGAACTGTCGGTAAAGACCGCACAGGAAAAAGGTGACAACCCCAAAATATTCCTGGAAGGTATCGACAAGCAGTTGCTTGGCCAGGTGGCGGCAAAGCTGCGTGGTTTGCGCAAGCCGGAGCCTTACAAAGGAAAGGGTGTTAAGTATGTGGGTGAAGTGGTGCGCCGCAAGGCAGGCAAGGCTGCAGGTAAATAACAATAACAGATAACAACTAATAATAAATAGCAATGGCTACTAAACTTGAAAGAAGGCAAAAGATTCGCTACAGGATTCGCAAAAAGGTAGCGGGTACTGCGCAGAAGCCAAGGTTGTCAGTGTTCAGAAGCAACAGTGAAATATATGTGCAACTGATCGATGACGAGAATAGTGTTACGCTTGCGTCGGCGTCTTCAAGAGACAAGGATATCGCGGCTCAGAAAGGCACAAGGCTCGAGAAGTCGAAGCTGGTGGGCCAGGCGATCGCCAGGAAGGCAAAGGACCTGAACATCACCACTGCGATATTCGACCGCGGCGGCAACCTTTATCATGGACGTGTTAAGAACGTGGCTGACGGTGCAAGGGAAGGCGGCCTTGTATTTTAATAATAATAATCATGCTCCGCTGAACCGGGGTCATAATTCAAATAGAAGAAATGTCAAAAGCTAATGTAAACAGGGTTAAGCCCGGAGAACTGGAACTGAAAGAGAAGGTTGTTGCCATTAACCGCGTGGTGAAAACCACGAAAGGTGGGCGTGCCTTCAGCTTTTCGGCCCTCGTGGTAGTGGGTAATGAAAAAGGCGTGGTCGGTCACGGGCTTGGCAAGGCGAAAGAAGTACAGGAAGCCATCACCAAGGGTATCGAAGATGCAAAGAAAAACCTGATCAAGGTTCCCATTATGCATGGAACGATTCCCCACGACCAGCTCTCGAAAGACGGCGCCGCCAAAGTATTGATCAAGCCGGCCGCCCATGGTACAGGTGTGATCGCCGGAGGCAGCATGCGTGCCGTTCTTGAAAGCGCAGGCGTAACCGACGTTCTTGCAAAATCTCTCGGCTCGGCTAATCCGCATAACGTGGTTAAGGCGACAGTAAAGGCGCTGGCTACACTGCGCGAACCGGTGAGCGTGGCCCGCCAAAGGAATCTTAATCTGAAAAAAGTGTTTAACGGTTAATACCGCCGCACAATAATATTTTCGTCATGGCAAAGATTAGAATCACACAGGTAAAAAGCGCAATTGACAGACCCGAGCGTCAGAAACTGACCCTGCAGGCGCTTGGACTGAATAAGATAAATGCTACCAAAGAAGTGGAAGCCACTCCCCAGATATTGGGAATGATCACAAAGGTGACCCACCTGGTAGAGGTTCAGGAAGTAAAATAATTGTAAAGTATTTAAGGTGTACACTAAGCGAGGGATGATTTCCCGTTGAGTTAAAATCAAACAAAATGAATTTACACGACATCAGGCCTGCGAAAGGCGCAACGCACAAACCCAAAACGAGACTCGGCCGCGGTGAAGCTTCCGGTAAAGGCGGAACATCCACAAAAGGTAATAAAGGTGGACAGAGCCGCGCCGGCTACCAACGCAAAAACGCGCACGAAGGCGGGCAGATGCCCATCCAGCGCCGTCTCCCCAAGAGAGGGTTCACGAATATCAACAGGATAGAATACAAAGTTTTCAACCTGGGCCAGATCGATGCCATCAAAGAAAAATATGGTATCGAGGATTTCAGCTTTGAAACATTGTATGGCAACGGGCTTGTTGGCAAAACCGACAAAGTAAAAATTCTCGGAAATGGCGAGCTGAAAAGCAAGATCACGTTCAAGGTGAATGCTATCAGCGAGAAGGCAAAGGCGGCAATTGAGTCGGCCGGAGGTTCTGTAGAGCTCGTGAAATAAATTCTGTAACTTTAGTCGGCCTTAAATTTATTGCCACCAGTGAAAAAATTTATCAATACACTCAAGAATATTTGGAGCATTGAAGAGCTGAGGAAGAAGATTCTTGTCACTATCGTCCTCCTGGCTGTTTACCGTTTGGGAACACACATCGTGTTGCCAGGTATGGACCCCGCCAGGATCGACCCGCAAGCTTCAACCGGAGGTATCCTTGGCCTGATAGATGCATTTGCAGGAGGCGCCTTTTCGCAGGCGTCTATTCTTGCGTTAGGGATCATGCCCTACATCTCTGCATCTATCTTCATGCAGCTCATGACCATCCTTTATCCTCCTTTCCAAAAATTGCAGAAAGAAGGTGAGAGCGGCAGGAAGAAGATCAACCAGTACACCCGCTATCTTACAGTGCTGGTCGCATTTCTCCAGGCAAGCGCTTATGTGCAGTACCTCAACAGCCCTGGCTATCGCGAAGCGATCATCGATTCCTATTCATCTTATTTCTGGTTGTCAACCACAATAGTGCTGACAGCCGGTACGCTTTTCGTTACCTGGCTCGGTGAAAAGATTACCGACAAGGGTCTTGGAAACGGTGCATCAGTGATCATCATGGTGGGTATCCTCGCACGTCTCCCGCAATCGTTCTGGCAGGAATGGCAGTCGAAAATTCCACAGGGTGGCGGCGGTCTGCTGATCTTTGTGATCGAAATCGCTGTGCTGGTTGCTGTGATCATGGGCCTCATCGTTCTGATACAGGGTGTTCGTAAAATACCCGTTCAATACGCGAAACAAATTGTGGGCAACAGGCAGTTTGGCGGTGCGCGCCAGTTCCTCCCCATGAAAGTGAACAGCTCGGGTGTTATGCCGATCATCTTCGCCCAGGCCATCATGTTCCTTCCTACATTGCTGTCGAACTTCGATTCAACACAGGGGGTGGCAAAAATATTTGGCGACCACAGTAACGTATGGTACATGGTGATCTATGGATTGATGGTGATAGGATTCACCTTCCTTTATACGGCGTTAATATTTAACCCCAAACAAATCGCAGATGATCTGAAGCGCAACAACGGATTTATTCCGGGAGTTAAGCCCGGTCAGCCTACGGCAGATTATATCGGTGCAGTGATGGATAAGATCACGCTGCCGGGTGCCTTCCTGCTGGCCATCGTTGGTATCCTGCCGGGATTTGCACAGCGACTTGGCGTACAACCGGTGTTTTCTTCGTTCTTCGGCGGAACATCATTGTTGATCATGGTGGGCGTTATACTGGATACACTCCAGCAGATCGAAACGCAATTGTTAATGCGCCAGTACGACGGCTTAATGAAAACCGGAAGGATCCAGGGCAGGCAAACAGTGAGCCCCGCATCTTTATAGAAACTTAATTGAAAGGTAAAGGTTAAGAGTTAAAAG
>CAMPGT010000291.1 GCA_946885665.1 uncultured Chitinophagaceae bacterium
CCCCCGGCGCTTCGCACCACCCCCGCCAGCGGGGGATACAATTGCGCTTCGCACCACTCCCGCCAGCGGGGGATACAATTGCGCTTCGCACCACTCCCGCCAGCGGGGATATAGTTGTGCTTCGCGCAAAACTTAAAACCCTTTCCCGTCTTCCGTCAAAACCTGAATCCTACCCCCACTTTAAATCCACGATTGAAGGATTCGAGGTGGCTGTTTTTATCGAGCCGGCTTAGTCCGTGATCATAAGAAGCGTTAATAGAAAATCCGTTATCGAACGTGTAAGCCGCACCACCGGTGATTCCAAAATCAGCCTGGTTAAAATTATCGGTAACATCCACGGTTGTCTTGAACAGTGAAATACCTAACAACCCTGCATCCATTTTAAGATTACTCTTTACGAGGTAAGAAAGCTGCGGACCCGCATACACCTGCAATCCTTTGGCAACCTCAGCCTTCAGCACAACAGGTATGTCAATGTAGTGCGACCTTAGATCCGCCTTCACGCCCGCGCCCAAAAAATCAAGCTTATCGGCATTTACCTGGCCCTTCACCGAGTAACCCTTCTGAGAGTAATAAACACCGGGCTGGATAGAAAACACCCCTCCAAGCGGCATCTCCACAAATCCGCCGGCATAAACGCCATTAAGCGGACGGGTAGTAAGCATCCCATCAGAAAATTCGAGAAGATCGTTGAAGCTATTGACGACGTCACCCTTCCAGGAGGAATGACTCAGGCCGGCACTCACGCCGTACCTCAACTGTGCCTGTACATTAGTAGCTGCAAAAAATAAGATTATTGCTGTAAGTGTGTAGATCTTTTTCATGATATATTGAACAAGAGATTTTAGGAACCTGCTCAATATATTCGACCGAAATTTTTGCTGAAGTAAAATTTGCTTTATCCAAAACTTTGTTAAAGGCTCACGCCGGGCCTTTCATCACAACCTTACCTGCGGTCTTGCCTGTTTCGATCATTTTGTGGGCCTGCTTCACTTCTTCAAATGAAAATACTTTTGCGATGCGGGAGTGCAGCTTGCCCGCAGCAAACAGGTCCGACAAACTGATAATATCAGCTTCATTCGAATTAACAAGAAAAAATATTCCCTTCTTATTTTGCGCAGCAGCCTTCCCGCCTACCGATTCGCTCACGCCGCTCGGCAAACTAATAATCGTACCTCCTTCTTTTAACACCTTTAGCGAACGGTCAATATGATCGCCGCCGATTGCATCGATGATCACATCCACCTGCGGCGATACCTCCTCAAAAGGTTTTGCCTGGTAGTCGATGTGCTGATCGGCGCCCAACGACAGCACGAAGTCGCGGTTGGCAGCCGACGAGGTGCCGATCACATAGGCGCCGAGATGTTTCGCCATCTGAACGGCATAGTGACCCACTCCACCGGAAGCTGCATGAATCAATATTTTTTGTCCCTTTTGCACACCGGCCCGGCGGGTGAGCGCCTGCCACGCAGTTATGGCGGCAATCCCGGCTGCTGCAGCTTCTTCGTGTGAAACATTACCGGGTTTATGCGCAAGGTGAGCAGCAGGCGCCGCCACATATTCGGCATACGCTCTGCCATGACCGGGTATGTGTATCATTCCAAAAACTTCATCACCTTCCGAAAACCTGGTAACCGCCTCACCTGTTTCCAGCACCACGCCCGAAATATCCCATCCCAGTATCATGGGCGGATCTTCTTTCAGTCGTGCGGCCTGCCCCTTGCCGTTCCTCGTTTTCACGTCAACAGGATTGATGCCAATGGCACTTATCTTCACCAACACCTCATCTTCCCGAACGGAGGGCCTGGGCACATCGGAATAAATTAAATTTTCGGCTCCGCCGAATGATTGCAGGACTATCGCACGCATCTTGAAAAGTTAAAAGTTAAAAGTTAAACCTTAAAAGTAATATTCTTCGCGTTTCAAATAGATTCGCGTTTCACAATTCTGTACCAGGATACTTTCGAAAATTAATTGAGTTTAATCTGGCACTCAGGTTTTAACTTTTAACTTTTAACTTTTAACTTCCCCGATGCTCTCGAGAAGAAAATTCCTCATATTATCCGGCGGAGCCTTCCTCACGAACCTGTCACGGCCCGGCAGAGTGGTTACCGTCAGCGGTTCCACCGACGCCTACAATCTCGGCAAAACACTTGTTCATGAGCACGTACTGGTCGATTTTATCGGCGCCGACCAAATCAATGAAAACCGTTGGGACAAGATAGACGTAATGAACAGGGTGATGCCCTACCTGGCAGAAGCCAGGGCGCTCGGGGTAAAAACCATCGTTGAGTGCACCCCTTCTTTCCTCGGCAAAGATGTGCGTTTGCTCAAAATGCTTGCAGATAAAACACAGATGCATTTCATTACGAATACCGGATACTACGGCGCCAACAAAAACAAATACCTGCCTCAATGGGCGTTCAGGGAAACTGCGGAGCAACTCGCAGCACGATGGAATGATGATTTTGACTACGGTATTGAAGGCACAAATATTCGGCCGGGATTTATCAAAATCGGTGTTGATGCGCGACCAGAAGGATTGTCGGATATTCATCGTAAACTGGTAAGGGCGGCCGCTTTAACTCACCTGAAGACCGGTCTCACCATTTACTGCCACACGGGCCCGGGAAACGCCGCGATGGAAGAAATAGATATCCTGAAAAAAGAAAAGGTGCATCCATCGGCATTGGTATGGGTGCATGCACAGGGCGAAAAAGATAAAAGTTTACACATTAAGGCAGCGAAGATGGGCACTTGGGTGAGCCTCGACGGCATCACGTCGAACTTTGAAGATTATGCAGACTCGATAACCAGGTTGAAAAATGCAGGCCTGCTGGATCGCGTACTCATTTCGCATGATGCGGGATATTACAAACCCGGCGAAAAAGATGGCGGAGCGTTTACACCCTATACGGCGATTTTTAAAAACCTGCTGCCAATTTTGGAATCAAAGGGATTTAATAAAAGGGATATTAGGCAACTGCTCGTCAAAAATCCGCGCGAAGCGCTGTCATTGCGCGTAAGAAAATTCAGGGGATAATTATTTTCATTCAAATAATTGCCCTAAATTCGTCGCCCTTTTTCAAAATCTAATGACTGAAACCACATATACCGGAAAATCTCCGAACTGGTTTAGTCTGCTCAAAGACGCCATACGCGGCGAGGAGATGGACTACACCAGCGGAAGCCTGCGCAAGGCGGTGATCATGCTGGCCATCCCCATGATGCTGGAGATGATCCTGGAATCGGTATTTGCGGTGGTTGACCTTTACTTCGTTGGCCACCTTCCTAACAGCAGCGTTGCAGTGCAGGTAGTGGGACTGACCGAATCGGTACTCACCATTATTTATTCGCTGGCTATTGGCATGAGCATGGCGGCAACGGCTGTTGTGGCGAGGCGGGTGGGTGAAAAAAATCCGGACGCGGCGGCGCATGCGGGTGTTCAGGCGCTGTTGGTAGCAATAGTGTTAACGGCGGTGCTCAGTCTTGCAGGATTTGTATTTGCGAAGGAGATATTGTTGCTGATGGGCGCCAGCGAAGGCGCGGCGCAGGAAGGAACGGCGTTCGTACAGATCATGATGGGTGGAAGTGTCGTGATCATGTTGCTGTATCTAATCAACGGTATATTTCGCGGCGCGGGCAATGCGGCGATAGCCATGAAAAGTTTATGGCTCGCAAACCTCTGCAACATCATATTGTGTCCTGTTTTGATCAGGGGGCTCGGGCCGGTACCGGCGTTCGGCTTAACAGGTGCGGCGATGGCCACAACTATTGGAAGGGGCTTTGGCGTGGCCTACCAGGCGTATTATCTACTCAATGGAAAGGGGCTGCTCAAAATAAAGGCCCGGCATTGGCGCATAGACATCCCTGTTATTAATTCGATTGTGAAGATAGCCACGCCCGCGGTGTTTCAATTTGTGATTGCATCCTGCAGTTGGATATTTCTCGCGAATCTTGTGGCCACTACCGGTGGTGACGAGGGATCGGCCGGATTTCAGACGGCCATGCGGCTGATGATGTTTTTTATCTTCCCGGCGTGGGGCATGAGTAATGCGGCGGCAACTCTTGTAGGA
Organism: uncultured Chitinophagaceae bacterium; assembly: GCA_946885665.1. Next base: position 4,077 of record CAMPGT010000291.1, read on the forward strand.
CAAAACCTTGGTGCGGAGAAGCCGGAAAGAGCCGCGGAGTCGGTATTCAAGACGATGAAGTACAACATTATTTTCATGGCGCTGATTACCGTGTTTACGTTTACACTGGGAGAGTGGTTTATTTCTTTCTTCACGAATGACGTTGCCGTGCAGCGCATTGCCGTGGATGCGATCCGGATCGTTAGCCTGGGTTATATTTTTTACGGCATCGGCATGGTGATGATGAATGCGTTTAATGGTGCGGGCGACACTTGGACGCCGACGTGGATCAATTTAATTGGATTCTGGTTTTTTCAGATTCCCCTGGGCTATGTGCTCGCGAAGTTTTTGAATATGGGGCCGGAGGGTGTATTTATCGCGATTCCTGTTGCGGAAACATGCATCGCTATTGCGGCGTTTCTTGTTTTCAGAAAAGGAAGGTGGAAGTTGAAGAAGGTGTGATTTATTGTCCACCCCCGGCGCTCCGCGCCACCCCCGCCAGCGGGGGATATTCGCACCTTTTGCATTGTCGCGAGCTCACCTCCGGAGCGGGCCACGTATCCCCCTCCGG
>CAMPGT010000292.1 GCA_946885665.1 uncultured Chitinophagaceae bacterium
ACAGCCTAAAAATTCCTGTTGACGGGCGATAGTGATCCCGGCATATTTTGGTTTTGTGAAAATCATAGTACATTTATTTCTTTTACATTGGCTATAAATTTTCCGCTTAAATGATATGGATTGTACAAACTAACGTATGATAATGTTAATTTGTTGTGCATAAGTTACGTAGTATTTTTCCTATTACTTTGTTAAAGACATATTTTATTTTTACCTAAATCCCTAGTTATGAAAGCCCTGACCCTAATCGTGCTGGTTACCCTGCCTTTCTATAGTATAGGGCAGGGCGTGTTTACTAACCAAACTCATACCACGCTTCAAAAGGTCATCAGCGACTACCCATACCAGTTTAAACACATCAAAGGTGAGACCATTAACGAGGACCCCCAGAGTACCGATTTTGCTTCGTCTGTGGCTATTCCCGGGGCGCTGAATACTGTAATTACCAAATACAGTTCCTCTGATGACAGGCAGGTGTTGAGCTGGAAATGTGTGCTGGCGGAAACCGACGATTTTGACGTTGTGTCCAAAAAATACCGCGAACTGTACGATCAGATAAAGAACAGCATCATCAGGATGGATGATGACAGGTCGTTTATCCTTAACGGTTCTTACGAGTTGCCCACCGAGGAGAAGCAGTTCAATGCCAGCTCGCTGCAATTGTTGCCGCCAACGGGCGATCTAAGCAAGCTGAAAGTCGAAATAACGCTTGAATTCCTGATTACGGAGTGGAAGCTTACACTGCTCGTTTATGATCAGCAGGAAGAAAAGATAGTCATGGAATGAAGAACGTCTTCTATGTTCTTTTGTAAAGTTTCATAAGGGGTATATCCAATGGCGACAGTCTGAAACCGCGAATCGCCCGTTTGGATGAAAACCGCCGGAAATCCTGATACCCCGAACTGCTTCACCAATGCAAATTCCGTTTCGGCCTTCTCTGCGTATTCTTTTGCTATCAGTTTTTCGTAAAAATCGGCTTCGGGGAGATGATATTTTGCGAGCAGGTGACGGTACGCCTCGTTGTCGGTAAGGTCGCACCCTTCGAAATACAGGCTGTAAGAAAGGTCGGTTGCGAATTCCACCTGCCGTTCGGGGTAGTATTCTTTGAATATGCAGAGCGCGATGGACGCCTTTCGCGAATCGGGGTACCAGTCGGTTGCATCTGGGTTTTCGATGTGCCAGAGGTAATCGTTGCCGAATTTAATGCCTGTCGTCGCTTCGACGTCTTTGTACGAACCGTGCAGAAAAGAAGCAAGCATTCTTAGCGGTTTCGGTTCTGCCGGCAAAATCAATCCGCCCGACAGCACTTCAGTATCCAGCAGGTTTTTATAATCGGCGGCGATCTTTTTGATAACATTGCTGAATCCATAGCACCATCCGCAATAAGCATCGTAACAGTATACCAGCAGCGGCTTCATCATTCGTAAATTTTATCGCGCGGCTTTAATGTGCTTCCAGCCAGCTGTCTCCTTCACCTATTTCGGCTTCAACGGGCACGCCGTTGGGCAACGGCAGTGCCGTTTTCATGCAATCGAGTATCACCGGTTTCATCATTTCCGCTTCTTCTGCCGGGGCGTCGAAAACAAGTTCATCATGCACCTGCAACACCATCTTTCCTTTGAATTTCCGTGCTTTGAATTCGTGGTGAATCTTGATCATCGCCATCTTTATCATGTCGGCGGCAGTACCCTGGATGGGCGAGTTGATGGCGTTTCGTTCCGCAAACCCCCGAACAGTGAAGTTGGCCGAATTGATATCTTTCAACCATCTTTTCCTGCCCATCAGCGTTTTCACGAAGCCGTGCTCGCGCGCAAAGTTGATGGTGCTGTCCATGTATTTCTGGATGCCGTTGAACTGCTTTTTGTAATTATCAATGATCTCTTTCGCTTCCGTGCGGCTGATGCCCAGGTTGTCGGCAAGACCGAACGCGCCCTGCCCATAGATGATACCGAAGTTTACGCTCTTTGCCTTGTAACGCATTTCCTTTGTTACTGCCGACTCGTCAACGTTGTACACTCTTGCCGCAGTGGCGGTATGAATATCCGTTCCTTTCGCAAACGCATCGCACATTGCAGGGTCGCCACTGATGGCGGCAACGATACGTAATTCAATCTGTGAGTAGTCCGCCGACAATAGCACGTGGCCGCTTTGCTTCGGTATAAAAGCCTTCCTGATCTCCCTTCCCCTTTCCGTGCGGATCGGGATGTTTTGAAGATTCGGATTGTTGCTCGACAATCTTCCTGTAACGGCCACGGCCTGCGCATAGCTGGTATGCACGCGGCCGGTTTTTTTGTTGATCATCAACGGCAGCGCGTCAACGTATGTTGATTTTAGTTTTGTAAGCTCACGGTAAGCGAGTATGTCGGTAACAATTTCGCTGGTGTGCGACAGTTTCAGCAGCACATCTTCACCGGTAGCATATTGGCCCGTTTTTGTTTTTTTCGCTTTCGGATCCAGCTTCAGTTTTTCAAACAACACTTCACCCAGTTGCCGCGGCGATGATAAGTTGAATCGCAGGCCCGCCGTTGCATAAACTTTTTCTTCACTGATGCGTGCTTCGCGTTCCAGCTCTTTCGAATACTCGTTGAGAAAATCGGTGTCTATCCTTATCCCTTCAAATTCCATATCGGCCAGCACACGCACCAGCGGATTTTCGACCTCGAGAAAAACCTGCTCCACTTCCTTTGCCTGCAATAAAGGTGTAAATGCATGCTTGAGGCGCAATGTTATATCGGCATCTTCGGCTGCGTAATCTTTTATTTTATCCAGTTCAACATCTCTCATGTTGCCCTGGTTCTTTCCTTTCTTTCCAATTAATTCTTCGATGGCCACAGGCTCGTAACCCAGGTATTGTGCGCTCAGCATATCCATGCTTCGTTTGCCGTCGGGATCTATCACGTAATGCGCAAGCATGGTGTCGAAAATGTTGCCCTTCAATTCATAGTCGTACCATTTCAGCACGAGCATGTCGTATTTAAGATTCTGACCAATCCAGGTGATGAATGGATTTTCGAATAGCGGTTCAAAAAAAGTGAGCAATCGCCTTGTTTCTTCCTGGTCGTTGGGGGGTAAAGGCACATACCAGGCGATGCCTTTTTCAATGGAAAAGCTCAGGCCCACCAGTTCGCAATCGTTGGCATCGATGCAGGTGGTTTCCGAATCAAAACAGATCTCTGTTTTATCGCAGAGTGTGGCAACAAGATTTTTTATTGCCTCGTCGCCTACCACAGCGTGATACTCATGAGGGTTGTTGTGAATATTCTGCGTGGGTTGTTGAATAACCGATATCACCTGTTCCTGTTGGGCGGCCGCAGGCTGCGGCGTTTCTACTACGTTTCCGAAAAGATCGGTTTGCACCCCTTCGGGGATCACTTTATCCACTATGCCTTTCGGCACTGCCGTGGCTACTTCTTCACCAAACACGCGCCTTCCCAGTGTTTTGAATTCGAGTTCCTGGAACACCTCTTTCAGCGCCGTTTTGTTGCACGCTTTGATGCGAAAATCTTCTTCGTGAAATTCGACGGGTACGTCGGTAATAATGGTGGCGAGCTTCTTGCTCATGATGGCCAGTTCCTTTCCTTTCCTGATCTTTTCACCCAGCGCGCCTTTTATTCCATCGGCGTTGGCCAGTACATTTTCCAGGTTGCCAAATTCTGCCAGCAGCTTAGCTGCCGTTTTCTCACCCACGCCCGGGATGCCGGGGATGTTGTCTACACTGTCGCCCATGAGGCCGAGTATGTCAATTACCTGACTTACATCTTTGATGTTCCACTTTGCGCATACTTCCTGCGCGGTGAGTATTTCAGCATCGCTGCCCTGGTATCCGGGCTTATAGATAAAAACCTTGTCGCCAACCAACTGACCATAGTCTTTGTCGGGCGTTACCATGTACACGTCGTAGCCTGCGGCGGCGGCTTGTTTGCTGAGGGTACCGATTACGTCATCGGCTTCGTAGCCGTCGGATTCGATAACCGGGATGCAAAATCCTTCGATGATCCGTTTGATATCGGGGATGGCTGAGAGAATGTCTTCGGGCGACTCCTGCCTGTTGGCTTTGTAGTCGGTGAAATCTATTTGCCGGCTCGTGGGTGCGAGTGTGTCGAAGCATACAGCCATGTGAGTGGGCTGCTGGTTATTGATGAGGTCGATGAGCGTATTGGTGAACCCGAACTGGGCATTGGTGTTTCTGCCTTTTGTGGTGAGCCGGGGATTCCGGATCAGCGCGTAATAAGCGCGGAACACGAGTGCCATAGCATCGAGCAGGAAGAGTTTCTTTGTCATTTAGCGAAGATAAGAACGGCAGGCGGGAAAGGGCGAGGCAATGGGCAGTGGGTAACAGGCAAAGAAAAATCTATGACAATGCTTTTGAAATATTTCTAAATGAATTTTTGTTTGTTTTATTCAAAAACAAAATAAAAACACACGCAATGAAACCATTCCGGGGATGGTTTCTTTTCTTATTGTATTGAAGCAATCGAAAATAGATGCCTTCCATCATAAATTGGCAGATGGTTGTTCCTTGTTCCAGGTACATTTTAAAAAAAGAAAAATACATTTTTGCCCATTGCCCATTGCCCATTGCCCATTGCCCATTGCCCATTGCCCATTGCCC
>CAMPGT010000293.1 GCA_946885665.1 uncultured Chitinophagaceae bacterium
ACTCGCTTAAGGGGTTTGCCATATTTTTACCTGACATGTGGTCCACCCCCGCCGGCGGGGGATAGGGAAACACTAATTTTCACCATAATCTACTCGCTTAAGCGGTTTTTCCATAATTTCTGCCTTTCATGTAACATCCCTTTCTTTCACTCGTCATCTTCGCAATGGGTCTTGAAGACTACAGCAAACGGATTCATGTAATAAAGAGCAAATTGTATCGCTTTGCACTGAAGTTTTTGCACGACAAACACGAGGCCGAAGATGTGGTCCAGGAAACACTTGCCAAAGTGTGGTCGCACAAAAACCGGTTCGATGAACTCGCGAATTTTGAGGGCTGGTGCATGACACTCGTCCGCAATCAATCGCTCGACCGGTTAAAATCAGCGCAATACAAGACATCGGTGGTCAGGATCAACCCGGAAGCGGAGTCGCATAGCAAAACGCCCTACCAGCAAGCGGAACTTGCCGACAGGATAAGAACCGTTCGCCGCCTGATCGACACGCTGCCAGAAAAGCAAAAGGAAGTGATACACCTCAGAGATGTCGAAGGGTTTTCTTACCAGGAAATCGCCGACATCATGGAGATAGAAGTAAACCTGGTTAAAGTGACATTGTTCAGAGCCCGTACCACCATCAAAACGAAACTCTTAAAAGCAGAAGCATATGGAACCGGATAGAATTAAAGAGTTGCTCGAAAAATACTGGCAGGCCGAAACCTGCCTGGCCGAAGAGGCAGAGCTGAAAGAATATTTCGCCACAAATCCCGGCGATCCCAATAACCCCACCGCCGCGCTTTTCAATTATTTGAGCGAGGAGCAGCAAATCACAATGCCGAACACTCTCAATGACCCTGCGAAAAAACCTCGCATCAACTGGATGACGCCATTGCTAAAGGTCGCAGCAGTACTGCTCATCGTATTTTCCATCGTTTACATCTGGCTGCCCAAACAAAAAACAACCCCCATCGCTGCAACGCAAAGCGATACCTATGATGATCCCGAAAAAGCATACCTCGAAACAAAAAAAGCACTGCTGCTGATTGCTCATCACCTTAACGAGGGCAAGGGATACATGACGGAAATCAACAAAATAAACAAGGCAGAACAACTTATTCACTCAACAGATAAAAAATGAAACCATTTTATATACTATCATTTCTCCTGGCTATTACCATGCAAACCTTTGCCCAGGATGATGCCGTCTCGAAATATTTTAACAAGTACTCCGATGACGAGCGGTTCACCAGCGTGTACATCTCCAACAGGATGTTCTCTATGTTTTCAAGTGAGGATGATAAGGCGGAAGATAAAGAGCTGAAAGAAGTGCTCAATAAACTCGGCGGCTTAAGAATCCTCACGTCCGACCAGGCAAATGGCACGCAAATGTACCAGGAAGCACACCGCCTGCTCGTTACCAAGGGATTCGAAGACCTGATGGAAGTAAAGGAAAAAGGGAAATCTGAATTTAAGTTCATGATCCGCGAGGTAAACGGTAAAATACGCGAGCTGCTGATGCTAAGCGGAGCGGGAAAAGACTTTTTTCTGATGAGCCTTATCGGCGACATTGATTTAAACAAGATATCCAAACTTTCGAAGTCGCTAGACGTTGACGGAATTGAAAATCTCGACAAACTCGATAAAAAATAAGTTTATGATAAAGACAGTAGCCGTAATAGCAGTTTTCTTTCTTCCTCTCTTTTCTTTTTCGCAAAACAGCTCTGTTGCTGCGTTGCATAAAAAGTATAAAAACGATAATTCTTTTTCCCTCAGTGTTACCGGCGATATCCTTAAGTTTTTAGGCGACTCCGACCTGGCAGCCGACGACCCTGACCTCCGGCAACTTGCCAAAACAATCCAGTCGCTCCGTATTCTGGCGGTTAGCAGCGGATCGAAAAACTATTCGCCCAAAGACATACGCAAATTGAAACGTGAGATCAGGAAGCAGCCGTTTGAAGAACTTTTCTCGCTGAAATCCGATGGTGGACAATTACAATTGCTTCTGAAAGACCGGAACGGTAAACCGAGTGAACTCATTATGATCCTTGATAATGATGCTGACGGATTTATCACCATGGATCTTTCAGAAAAAAAATAAAAGAATATCACAGGTATTTTTCAAGGAGCGCCTTTGTTTTGCGGATGCCATCGTCCTCATCACCCTTATTGCCTTCAAACTCTATCCCAATATAACCCTCGAAAGATGATTTTTTTACGATGTCCATAAGTCTTTTATAATCCATCAGCGGCTGCTCGCCGTTGGCATCAAAGTCATATGTCTTGGCACTCACTCCCTTCGCAAACGGCAACATTTCTGCTACTCCCTTGTACCGGTCGTACTCTTCTTCGCAACCATCCTGCGTTGTGCCCCACGGGTGAGAGATGCAGAAGTTTCCGAAGTCGGGCAGCGTGCCTACATTGGACCGGTTCACTTGTTTGATCACGTCTGCCATCCAAACGCCCCGCGATGAATCGCTGCCATGATTTTCTACCACAACATTAATATTCATGGTGCCTGCAATCGCTCCGAGCCGCGACAGCGAATCTATCGAGGCAGTTTTCTTCGCATCAGAATCACCGTCTCCGTGCAGGTTAACGCGTACAGTTGCACAGCCTAAAAACTTTGCGGCCTCGATCCACTTTTTGTGATTATCCACCGCCTTTAGTCTTTTTTTCTGGTTGGGCAGTGCAAGAGGTCCTTCTTCATCAACCATAAGCAGGTGATTCACTACTCCCGCATCTTTGCTACGTTTCAATAATTCATTTAGATAATCCTGGTTTTTGCCTGCCTCTTTGAAGTTCATCTTCTTTCCACCAAAAAATCCATTGACATATTCCACGGCCTCAATACCGAAGTCGTTTCTTGCTTTGACAGGGAAGTCCAGGTGATCCAGCTTCCCGGCTTGTAGCGTCCGATGCAGCGACCATTGCGCCAACGAGATCTTAAATCTTTTTTCTTCGTTGTAGGCAAACAAGGAAGGCGCGAGCAAAGCCGCGCCCGTACTAAGCAACGACTGCTTTATAAAGATCCTCCGGGTTGACATGTTATTTTTTTGACCATGAATGTAAATATATGTTATGTGGTGCTCTTAGAATTTGCAATCTTTTTCACGAAGCTGGTTACAGGTAGATATTGAACAAGCTTTCCACTTTTTCTCTCTGCGAACGCCCCGGCATGAACTAGACCGCTGAGGTCGTTACGTGCAGTCTGGTTACTTATGCGAAATTTATTCTGAACCTGTTGGACTGTAAAGTACAAGGTTAGGTCCTGGATCACTTCCTGTAACAATACGATCTGACGATCATTAAAGTTTGTATTTCGTAATAGAGCTATTGTATTTTGCTTTTCCACTGATTTTCGATGAATATATTTCTTCAGATCTTCCAATGCTTTTTCGGTAGCTTCCAAATTGTATATCAGAAAATACGTGAGGTCATTCTCATCCTGCTCGGTGTGAATGTAAGCTCTCGCATATTGCGCTTTTGAATTGAGTATTATCCGGGAGATAGACATATATTGAACCAACCAGTATCCTTTCTTTAGCAAATACCAATAAAAAATGGTTCGCGCAGTTCGACCATTTCCGTCGACGAAAGGATGTATGTACCCAATCAGGAAGTGTAAAATGACACCCTTGGTGATCGGGTGTATGAAGAAATTTTTTTTCTCCTGGTCGTTAGCAAAAATACAGAAGTCATTCATTAGTGTTTCGAGGTGGCTGGCATTTGGTGGAGTGTGAACCACGGCACCGGTCTGTACGTCCACTACCTTAACATCGTCGCTTTTTCGAAAGGTCCTTTCCTCTGCACGGTCTGTAAGAGTGAATTTGGTGAGGATGGAGTGAACGAGTTTGATCGCCTCCGGCGAGAAGGGAGTATTCTTGTTTGCGACTATCCACTTCATTGCTTCGTAATTGTTGACAATCATCTGCTCTGAAGTATTCTTCGGTTTCCGTTTATTTTCCAGCATCTCTTTTGCCACTTTCCGGGTAGTTACCGCGCCCTCCAGTTGACTGGAGGCAATTGCTTCTTCCATGAGCGAGCTGATCAAATACCTGTCTTTTTCCTTCGACGGAATAATTGTTTCGCCTTGCAACGATCCACCCAGGTGCATATCGAATTTGTGCAGGTATTGCTGGACAATCGACGGAGTTCCAACTTTGAAAACAAACCCGAGGATGTGGGAGAGTTTCAGTGTTTTATTGCTAAGACGTGACGTCTTTACTGCTGCCCAAAGGCTTTTTGGATCAATATCCCAGTCTCTGGCCAGATATTTCCACTTTTCGTAATGGTTATACTTGTTGTCCGCTATCTCAAGAAATTCAAAAAACTTACCCCTTTCTGACAGAGTTTGAAGGACTTGTCCATAGTCAAAATCTTTGGAAATCAACGGGGGAGGTTCTGGAAATCTCATAAAATCTCCTAATTTTTACAAATTTAGGAGATTCGAAGTTTTATTCCTAATTTTTCAGAAATTAGGAGATAATAGGAGATAGGCTAAAATAAATTCACCTACACACTCCGTCCCATGTAGGGATCCGTGTGGGTTTCTTTGCCGGTTTCAACT
>CAMPGT010000294.1 GCA_946885665.1 uncultured Chitinophagaceae bacterium
TTGGCGTGGGCCACCTCGGTAAATTTCACCTGGGCAACTGGCAGCAGATCAGCGGTACCGAACTGGTAGGGTTTTATGATCCGTCCGACAAAGCGGCACAGGAGGTGAGCGAAACATACCAGCTCGCCAGGTTCATAGATGCCGAAACCCTTATGGACGCCGTCGACGCAGTAGATATCGTGGCCCCCACAAATTTTCACTTCGACCTTTGCCGGAAAGCCATCCGCAAAGGCAAGCACGTGTTCGTAGAAAAGCCCCTCGCCAACACCATGGACGAAGCCAGGGATCTGCTCAAGCTCATCCGCGAATCGAACGTAAAAATGCAGGTGGGACATGTGGAACGCTTCAACCCCGCCTTTCTTTCGATTGCCGGACTTGACCTCAATCCCATGTTCATCGAGGTACACCGGCTGGCACAGTTTAATCCCCGGGGAACCGAAGTAAGCGTGATCCTCGACCTCATGATCCACGACATCGACATTATCCTCAGCCTCGTAAAAAGTGAGGTCAAATCGATAGCCGCAAACGGTGTTACTGTGATGACCGACACGCCCGACATCGCCAACGTAAGAATAGAGTTCAATAACGGCTGCGTTGCCAACCTTACTTCGAGCCGTATTTCGATGAAAAAAATGAGAAAAATGCGCCTTTTTCAGAAAGATGCCTACATCGGCGTGGATTTCCTGGAAAAGAAAACGGAGATTATCCGTTTGAAGACACCCGAAGATATAAATTCGTTCACTTTTGACGTTGATACACCGTCAGGTGAAACGAAGACGATCGCTGTAAATACGCCCCCTGTTCCCAACGTGAATGCCATTCGCCGGGAACTCGAAGAATTCAGGGACGCGATCGTCAACAATAAACCGACGGTTGTATCGGGCCACGATGGCTACAGGGCGATGGATGTGGCCCACCAGATACTCAATAAGATAAAAACCAACAACGCAAGTGTATTCAGGGATTAAACGCATGAACTCGTGGCAAAAGCTGGTAAAGCGGTTGTTGGATGTAATTGTATCGATTCTGGGCCTTCTTATCTTGTCTCCCCTCATTATCTATGTGGCCATCAGGGTCCATTTTTCATCAACCGGTCCGGTGGTTTACTCGCAGGAGCGCGTTGGCCGGAAAGGAAAAAAGTTCAGGATCAGGAAATTCAGATCAATGTATGTTGACGCAGAAAGCGCCGGCCCCGGCCTCTCCGGAAAAAACGACAAGCGGATCACGCCCTGGGGCCGAACGATGCGCAAATGGAAACTCGACGAGCTGCCACAGCTTTGGAACGTGATCGTCGGCGAAATGAGCCTGGTGGGACCGAGGCCCGAACGTGAATTTTATATCCGACAGCTCGAAGAACAACAGTTGCCCTTCCACCTGCTGCTTGAAGTTAAGCCAGGCATCACATCTCTCGGAATGGTGAAGTTCGGCTATGCGGGAAGTGTAAGCGAAATGGCCGAGCGGATGAAATACGATCTGTTGTACCTTCAAAACCTGTCGCTCGCCCTCGATGCAGGGATCATGATGGATACCCTGCGTATCGTGCTGACGGCAAAGGGCCGGTAGGCTGCATCGTTTAAATGAATAAAAGCATATCCTGTTGAAACATTTTTGCGTGTTATTGTTATTATCTCTCGCTGCCCTTGCGTTGCCGGCACAGGAACCTTCCGCCACGCAAACAGTCAATAGCAAAATATCAGCAACGCTTCACGATCGCGACAAAACAATTGACGGGTACATTCAAACAGAATACATCAACAATGCAAACGATACATTACATTTTATATGGTTCAGGCTCGCGCCAAACGCTTTTAAAAACGACCGCACCGCATTCAGTGAATACTTGCTGCGCAACGACAGAACCGACTTTTACTTTGCAAAGGATAATAAGAAGGGATACATCAACCGGCTCGACTTCAGAACAAATGATGAGCCATTGACTATCGAAGACCACCCGCTGTATATCGATCTCGTGAAGGTCACCCTGCCCGCGCCATTGCCGCCACGAGGAAGCATTACCATCAGCACGCCCTTCCATGTGAAAATACCTTTCAGGTTTGAGGGATTTGGCTATTCGGATGATGGCTATGCGTTGAAACACTGGTACCCTTCACCGATAATTTATAGCAACCACCGATGGCAGGATGTTCCCTACATGGGCGAATCCATATTGTACAATGAGATGGGAAAGACTGATGTTACGCTGACGGTGGCAAAGAAGTTTATGGTTACTGTCAACGGAATGGCCGTCGATTCTGCACAGCATGATTCATTGAAAGTGTTTCATTTTACCACGGTAAACGGCAACGGCATATCAATTAATATTCAAAAAAGAAATCTCAATCCGAAAACGCCTTCTCCTAAATTTCCACAACTTTCTGTGTGTCGTGCGCTCGACAGGCTGGCTGCTCATAAAATACTCCCCGCGGTTGGATACAATGAATACGACGGATTTCAATTAGGCATTGTTGCGCAGAACCTGCACGACAGCGCAAAACGATTGAGCTACGCGGTGGCGCCCATGTATGCCTTCAACAGTAAAACGGTTACCGGCATTGCCGATGTTCAATACCGCTTTCATCCACGAATGTATGCAGGTGTTACAACTGCAACATTTTCGGTCTTCGAAGGAACGAATGCACAGGACAAAAAAATATTTGGGGAGATGTATAAGCTGGCGCCCTATTTCAGGTATTCCTTCCCCTCTTCTCCTAAAATAAATCAATGGTTGGAATACAGGCTGTTTCTCATTGGCGAACGGGTAATCGACTACGTAACGGCGGGGCCCGATGAAGCGTACTATCCTCAAAAAGGAAAACTGCAGTCGCGGTATCTTAATCAACTCACCTTCAATCACTCTTCATCCAGGGTTTTATATCCTTACCAGGCGAATGTTCAATTGCAGCAAGCAGAACATTTTTACAGGCTGAATATTACCGGTAAATATTTTTTCAATTACGCGAATGGCGGTGGCCTCAGGGTACGTGTATTTGCATCCAAATTCGGCTACCTCGGCAATCCTTCCTCACTCGGCAAACTCTATACCCTGCGGTACCAACCCAAGCTGACCGCGATAACGGGTGCGGAGGATTACACGTACAGCAATTATTTTATCGCGCGAAATAATTTCGGTTCGTTCGACAACCAGGTGATGATGAGAGATGGCGGATTAAAATTACGAACCGACAGGTTCGACGGCTTGCAGGGCAGGTCGGATAACTGGATTGCCTCGATGAATTTAAATACAACGCTTCCGCAACTAACGCCAATAAAAATACCGCTCCGCGTTTTTGTTGACGCGGGTACCTATGCCGAGGCGTGGCACAAGGACTTCGAACATCCCCGGTTTCTTTATGTGGCAGGGCTTCAGTTGTCTTTGTTGAACGAAGTGGTAAATATTTACGCTCCGGTGCTCTGCAGTGGTTTCTTTCGCGATCAACTGAAAACGGTTCCGGAAGAAAATAAATTTTTTAACCGCATCAGTTTCAGTCTCGATGTGCAACGTATTAATTTTCGTAAATCCTTCTGCAGAAAAAAGATATGGTGATGAAAGAAAAGGCCCCGATTCAATATCTCCCCAGTCATGAAATCAACAAGGACAAATGGGATGAATGTGTTCGGCGCAGTAGCAATGGATTGCTGTATGCGGACCGGATTTATCTCGACATGATGACCGATCACTGGAACGCAGCGGTGATAGGCGATTACGAAGCGGTGATGCCGTTGCCGTGGAGAAAGAAGTGGATGTTCAAATATTATTACCATGCGGCATTCGTTCCGCAAACCGGTATTTATGGGCCGCTCGATGCTTCGCTGCACAAGCCGCTGACGAAACTGATCTTCAAAAAAATAAAGTACGGCGATATTCTGCTGAACTATGGCAATGCCGATTATGCGGAACATCTTTCGGCGCGTCCGCTGGTCAACATGACGCTCGATCTTTCTCCCGATTATGAAACATTGCGGGGGAAATTTCACCGGGATATCGAAAAGAATCTTAAGAAGTCGGCACGGCACAACTTAAATTATCTCCCCGGCAATAATGTGAAAAAATGCGTGCAGCTTTTCCGCAAGCAATATGGGTCGAGAATTATTTCACTGAAGCGCAGCGATTACGAACGGTTTACCAGTTTGTGTTTGCATTTGCTGCATATTAACCAGGCGATTATCAGGAAGGTTACCGATAAGAATGGCCGCCTGCTGGCCCTCGCGTTGATGTTAAAGGACGACAGACGGATTTACAACATGATGAATACGGTGTTACCCGATGGGAAATCAAAATCCGCCAATCACTTCCTGTTCGATCAGATGATCAGGGAATTTGCCGGATCGGGACTCGTATTTGATTTTGAGGGATCCGATGTTTCGGGGATAAAGAAGTTCTATAAAAATTTCGGCGCCGCCAATGAACCGTATTTTTTGTACAGCCGCTTTTCAAGCTGGATATAATAAGTTAAAAGTTAAAAGTTAAAAGTTAAAAGTTATAAGTTAAACCTACTACCTACTCCCCACTCCCC
>CAMPGT010000295.1 GCA_946885665.1 uncultured Chitinophagaceae bacterium
GGTGCGAATGCTGATCGGCATCTTTCTCATTTACCACGGTTCAGAAGTTTTCGATCCTGCAAAAATGGAAGACTACGCCACCTGGATCCCTGATTTAAAAACCGGCTCTCCCTTATTCGTTTCATACCTGGGAAAAGCGTTCGAACTGATCGGAGGATTGCTCCTGCTGCTGGGGTTTCTTACCCGCATTGCGTGCGTAATCATCTTGCTCACTTTTTTGATGATCACGTTTTTCGCGGGCGAAGGTCGCGTGTTCGTGGAAGAGCAATACCCCTTCCTGTTTTGCATTTTCGCGACCCTGTTCTTCTTTGCCGGCGCCGGCAAATGGAGCATCGACAAGCTGGTATTAGGTAAATAAAATCAAAACCCTTCAGCACTGTCGTCGCCGCGCGAATCGGCAACTGCTTCAATAGTGTGATCTTCCAAAACGCGGATTACCTCCACTCTGCCGATCGAACTGTCGTCAGTCAACTTGTACCCCATTTTCTGAAGGGCACTGCGGGTTGCAGGTGGAAAATTTTTTTCGACACGAATATTATCGGGCAGCCATTGATGATGAAATTTCGGAAGGTTTACGGCTTCTTCGGCGCTCAAATTAAAATCAATAACATCCACTATCGTCTGAAATACGGAAGTGGGTATGGTAGTGCCGCCGGGCGTCCCCACCACCAATATAACCTGTCCATTCTTCAACACGATTGTTGGCGTCATTGAGCTCAACATCCTTTTACCGGGCACAATCGCATTCGCCTCACCACCCACGGCTCCGTAGATATTGGGCACACCCGGCTTGGCGCTAAAATCATCCATCTCATTATTCAGTAAAAAGCCCGCACCTGCCACCACTGTTTTACATCCATACGAACTGTTGAGCGTGGTGGTGATGGCAACGGCATTGCCCTCGTTATCCACGATACTGATGTGGGTTGTCTGGTCGCTTTCCGCAGGTAATGTACCGGCCTTCGTGATGTCGCTGCTTCCTGCCTTTCCTTCCTGGTAATCCTGCATTCTTTTTTGCAGGTATTCAACAGAAGTTATCGCCTTAACCGGCACATCATAAAAATCGGCATCGCCGAGCCATTGGGCGCGATCAGCAAAAGCCCTTCTTTCCACTTCCGTCATCAGTTGCACCGCTTCGGGCGACAGCGGCTTCTTCCCTTCAAGCCCCCTGTTGGCAATCATGCCGAACATCTGGTGCAGCAGTATGCCGCCGCTGCTGGGCGGCCCCATCGAAACAATATCATAATCCTTGTAACCAAACTTGTGCGGCGCTCTCCATTTGGCGCGATAATCTTTCAAATCCTCTATTCCAATGTACCCGCCGCCTTTTTTCACTTCTTCCGTGATCAGCCTGGCGGTTTCACCTTCATAAAATCCGCTGGCGCCATCTTTCAATATCCTTTTGAGTGTAGCCGCCAGCTCTCCCTGCACCAGCGTGTCGCCAGCCTTCCAGGGTGTGCTCCGTTGAAAGGCAGTGGGCGATGTGTTGTACCTGGCAAATTCCTCCTGCAGGTGATTCAACGACGATGCTTCGCTGGCGGTGATGGCAAATCCCCTTTCTGCCATGTCGATGGCAGGTGCGATCAGGTCCTTCAGCGGCAGCTTTGCGAGTTGCAGCATTTCAAAAATACCCGCCACCGAGCCGGGAACACCGGATGCCGTTGGACTATGAATACTTTTTCCCTCAATGACGTTCCCTCCTTTATCGAGATACATATTTTTGCTGGCGCGCGCCGGTGCAGTCTCTCTGTAATCGAGCGATACCAGCTCACCGTTTGCTTTCCGCGCCACCATGAAGCCTCCGCCACCGATATTGCCCGCACCCGGGTAAACCACCGCCAGCGCGAACTGCGTGGCCACTGCGGCATCAAAAGCGTTGCCGCCTTTCTTCATCATCAGCAGGCCCGCCCTGCTGGCGAGCGGGTGCGCACACACTACGGCTCCCTTTGAAGGGTGGATGACCTTTTGTGATGTATAATGAAATGGATCGATATCGCCTGAAATTGTCTGCGGCCCCTTGCACGAAATAAGAAATACCAGCAGTACGGCAACCCTAACATGCACCATGAAAGCTTAATTTGATTAATGAATAAGCAATCAAATTAAGCTATTCTTTTATTCTGTGCACAGTAACTATCGTGAATAAGAAAATCACTACAGGCTCATGCCGCGGTAGTAATCGAGCACTTTTGTGCGCAACAGGTAATCGTACCTCGCAATGATCAGGTTACTGTTGGCCCTGTCGAGATTGTTCTTGGCGATGACATAGTCCACCACGGTTTCAACGCCGGCATTAAACCTCACCTCCGATGTTCTGAACGATTCCCTGAAAGCCGCAACCTGCCGCAGCAATGCACTGTAACGGTTTCGTGCGGCAGTCATGTTGGAATACGCCTGCTCTACCGCCTGCCGCAATTGTATCCTGGTGCTTTCCTCTACGTAATCCGAGCTCTTTAACAGTATCGCCGCTTTTTTAACTCTATTGCGGGCACTGAACGAATTGAGCAGCGGTATAGTGAGGTCGAGCGATATGGTTGTATAAAGGTTGTTGTTCAACTGCTTTCCATACTTTATTTTGTCGGAGCGAAATTGGTCCTGCGGACTTACAACGTTCGTCTTCACGCCGTCAATCGTTACATAATTATCCGTCTTGATATCTGCCCTCTCGAGAAACACATTCTGCATCGCCGCGCTGGAGTAATTCGTATTTACATTTCCGTTCAACGATAACTGCGGATACAAAAATCCTTTCGCAGCCTGCACCCCTTTGGCGGCGCTCTCCTTCCTGAATTCCGCTGCTTTTACCAGCGCCAGTTTCTGCAGCGCGGTTTCGTAAATTTCAGCTACGCCGGCATTGTATTGCAGGTCGAACTGATCTGCCTTAATGCGTTCGAATTTTGCGCTGGAATCGAACATCACGTTCATCAACTGGAAAAGTGCCAGTTTGGAAGACTGAAGATTATTCTGATTTTCGATGACCGTTAACTCATTGCCAGCCATTTCGCCCTGGAGGTTGGTAAGCTGCGAAGGAACAATAGCACCTTCCTGGTTCATTTTATTAAGGCGGCTCACCTGCTGCCTGCTCACCTCGAGCTGGCTCTTCGATTGTTCGAGCAAATCTTCATTGGTAAGCACCTGGAGATACGCCAGGATGATGTTGAGGGTGAGGTTGTCCTTCATTTGCTGCACATCCATCTTCGCTGCCTGGTAAGCGAGCGAGTTTTGTTTGATGGTGTTCTGAATGCCGAAACCGTTAAACAGTACGAGACCGCTATTCAGCCCGTAACCGGCAAAATCCACCCGCTGATCGATGTAATCGTTGGTGAAAGGGTCGATGCTGCGTCCCTGGTTAATACCATGATTGATGCTGCCGTTCAGCGTGGGCAGCATATTTGCCTTCGCCTGCCGCCAGTCGATCTTTGAAGATTCAGCCGTCAACTCGGCTTGCTTCAGGTCGAGATTATTAGCTATTGCCGAATCGATGCACTCTTTCAGTGTGTACTGCGCGAACGCGCCGTTACTGGCAATAACAAGTAAGCAGAGCGCGCCCACGCGCTTTATGTGTGACTTCAAAACCACTTTTAAAATAGAATTGTTGTAAAGAATTATATTATGTTACTGTACCTTCTCCGGCTGTGCCTCTCCCACAATTCTTCCATCTAACAGATTGACAATGCGCGAGCCGTAAGCCGCATTTTTTTCTGAATGTGTTACCTGGATGATGGTGACGCCTTCCTTGTTCAACTGCTCGAAAAGATCCATGATCTCCTCGCCCTGTTTCGAGTTAAGATTGCCGGTAGGTTCGTCGGCAAGTATCAGCTTCGGCTTACCGATCAGCGCCCTGGCAATGCCCACCAACTGCTGCTGCCCACCCGAGAGCTGTGAAGGAAAAAGATCTTTTTTACCGACCATATTAAACCTGTCGAGAATATCGGCCACCATACCCTTGCGCTCCGATGATTTTACATCCTGGTAGATCAGCGGCGTTTCAATATTCTCATACACCGTGAGCTCATCGATCAGGTGATATGCCTGGAACACAAATCCGATATATTTTTTAAAAAGAGACGAACGCGTTTTTTCTTTCAGCTTCATCACATTCTCATGGAAGAACATATATTCTCCTTCATCCGGTTCGTCGAGCATGCCGATCACGTTCAGCAACGTTGACTTTCCCGAGCCGGACGGGCCCATTATCGAAACGAATTCTCCTTCGTTGACCGTAAGATTAATGTCTTTCAGCAGAAACGTTCTTGCGGATCCTGCGGAGACCCACTTTGAAATATGACTTAATTCAATCATGATAAACTATACTAAGATATTTTCTGTTACCGTTTGTCCGTCGAGCATGCGGATGATCCTGTGACTGTAGCGTGCATCGTGCTCGGAGTGGGTCACCATGATGATGGTGGTACCCTGTTCGTTAAGGTCCGACAGCATCTGAATCACATCGTTACCGTTGATGGAGTCGAGGTTACCGGTGGGCTCAGCCGCCAGTATCAGCTTCGG
>CAMPGT010000296.1 GCA_946885665.1 uncultured Chitinophagaceae bacterium
GTAAAGGCACAGCAGGCCGGCGGCCGTGCAACCAAACTTGCCGTGCAGCAGTTTGCGGCGCAGGTGCTCAACACGAAAGCCATTCGTTATCATCTTTTGCAGTCGCGAGCCGAAGTTGAAAATGAGATCAGCCTTTTATTGGGTAAATACCCGGGCCACGTTGCGCGAGACACGAGCCTGCCGGGTCCTGCGCGCAGTGTAACCATACGTGCGGGTTTGCCCGCTTCATTATTGTTGCGGCGGCCGGATATACGACAGGCCGAACATGTTATGGAGGCGGCTAAAGAAAATGTGCAGGCGGCGCGTGCGGCATTTCTACCATCGCTCGTGATCACCCCTTACCTCGGGTTAAACGCGTTTACGCCTGGTTTGCTTTTCAACGGTGGCTCCGCCGCCTACGGATTGGTGGGCGGTTTAACCGGCCCGTTGTTTCACCAGCGCGCGCTGCGCAGCCAATACACCATTGCTAATGCTGATAACCGCGAGGCGGTGTATGCATACCAGCAGCGATTGCTCGAGGCATATACCGAAGTGGTTACCAGGTTAAGTGCCGTTCAGAACCTGCGCCACTCTTACAACACCAAGCTGCAGGAGGTGCAGCAATTAAGTGACGCGGTGGTAACGGCTCGTGATCTATACTTGTCGGGATACGCCAATTACCTTGAAGTGATCATGGCCCAAAAGAGTGTGCTGGAAGCGGAGCTTGAACTGGTGAACCAGAAACGCGACATATTTCTTGCGCTGGTGCAACTGTACCGTTCACTGGGAGGTGGCTGGAAGTAAATCATTTTTCTTTCGAGGGTATCTGGAAGCCCACGGGTGAAATTTTCCGTTGAAGCTCCTTCAGCGGTATCAGGTCGTCGATGTCGCCAAGCACTTCATCCACCAATCCGTAATCTTTTGCTTCGGTGGCATTCATGAAGCGGTCGCGGCGAAACATTTCTTCTATTTCTTCCTGCTTATGGTTCGTGTGTTTGCCGATAAGGTAGAACAATTGGTTTTGGATGCGTTCCTGCTCCATGTAAGCGATGCGCACATCTTCGGTGTATCCTTTGGCGCCGCCGCCTGCGGGATGCATGTGTACGGTGGCATGCGGCAGTGCGTAGCGGTGTCCCTTTGTTCCCGCTGAAAGTATGACGGTGCCCATGCTGCCGCTGAAGCCCACGGCTATAGTGGACACTGGCGACTTTACCATCTTCATCGTGTCGTAAATCGCAAAGCCGGCATACACCACCCCGCCGGGGCAGTTTACATACAAATTTATCGGACTATGGTTTTCGCTGTCGAGGTATAGCAGTTGGGCCACCACCAGGTTGGCGACATTTTCTTCGATAGCGGTGCCGAGAAAAATGATGCGCTCTTTCAGCAGCAGGCTGTAGATATCATAGGCGCCTCTGCTGGAGGCATCGGTGACGGTTGGAATAAGTAATGACATGTTACGCGAATATTGAGTTGATTGTAGAAGCGAATTTTTCATCTTTCATCAGCCGGTCAAAGATGGCTTCCAGGCGGTGCTTTTGTTTTTTACGGCCAAACCAGCGGATGACAGAATATGTTTTCTGCTGGTAAAGCATATTGATTTTTCGTTCGGGATCGATGATCATTTTCGCCTCGAACAGCAGCTTGTCGGGTGCCTCCATTTGGTTGAGGAGATAAGATTCTGTTTCCTGTATGTCAAACAATGGCTTCCTCATACACTGCTGATTTTTTTAGTTGGTCCCTTACTTTTTCGAGGCATTTGTGTTTTTGAACGGTTGCCGAGTGTCTTGTTTTATAATTGAACTTGTTGGCAATTTCCTGGATGGTTTTTTGTTCGTAGTAGAAGGCCTGTAAGAGCTCAAGGCATTTTTTCCCTGCCGATTCCAGGTACGTCAGTATTTTCTGCGGCGTTGTTTTTTCGGTTTCATAGAAGTCATCGGGGATGGCAGGTTCATCCGAGTCGTCAAGGGAGGTGTATCGCGTTTCGAGGTTGAACTTTCTTATCCATAATATTTTCGCGATGCCGGTGAGGTAGGCCTTTGGAGATGTTTTTATGTTGAGCGTTTGCGTTTGTTGTTTTTCTATATAGACCACGAGTGCGTCGTGAAAAACGTCTTTTGCTGCGTCCGGGCCGCCGCCGAGGCGGGCGATGGTTTTTGCTACCGATGGAAAGCTGTCCCGGTACAGTTGTTCGAGCGATTCGTTGGTAATTGTGTGCATACCGCGAGTGATTTATAAGTAAGTGTCGAAAAACGCAAAAAATCACCCTGAAGGTAAAAATATATTTACGGGTGTGCGATTTGGGCCTCTGGAGAAGTGTTGTATAAAGAAAGCCCGCCGTCACTAGAGCTTCGGCGGGCGATGTCGGGGCGGCAAGATTCGAACTTGCGACCTCCTGGTCCCAAACCAGGCGCGATAACCGGGCTACGCTACGCCCCGAACAATCCTGTGCATCAGGCGCTGAAAGCACCCTCAAACTTGGGGGTGCAAAAATAAGGGTTCACGGCCTCACGACAAAAAGAATACTTCATAAACATTCACATTACATTACACGGCTTATAAATATGTTTGTATATACGTAGCTGTCTACATATATTTGCATCATGAAGGACGCTTTCACTATACAATCGCTTGATAATTCGCATTGCGAGGCTGTTGTTAACCTCATCCTGCCCATTCAGCAGGTGGAATTCAATCTTCCGTTAACCCTCGACGGTCAGCGGGACCTGCTCGATATTCAAAGCCACTACCACAAAACAGGTGGCGATTTTTGGGGTGCGTTCCACAACCAGGAACTGGCGGGAACGATTGCGCTGATTGCAACCGGGCATAATGCCGGCGCCATCAGAAAGATGTTTGTTAAAAAGGAATTTCGGGGAAAAGAAATGGGCATTGCACAGCAGTTGCTGAACACGCTAATAGTTTCTTGCGCAGAACGCGACATCAGGGATCTTTACCTTAGCACGATCGATGTGTTGAAAGCCGCTCACCGTTTTTACGAGCGCAATGGGTTTAAAAGACTGGAAAAGGTCGATCTGCCCGGCTACTTTCCGTTGATGAACGGCGATAATGTGTATTATCACCTCCAATTAAATCATTCGAATGAATATAATTGATGAAGCGGGCGTACTGGCCATTTCCACGAGACTCCAACGGCTCAGCGATGCCATACGGAAAGACGGAATTGAAATATACCGTGCGCATGGAATAAAGTTCGAGCCCAAATGGTTCCCGGTCATTTATGCACTGCACAATAAACCGGTGCTGAGCGTTGTGGAAATTGCCGTTGAGATAGGGTATAGCCATCCTTCCACCATCAGCTTGCTGAAGGAGTTGGAAAAAGAAAAGCTGATCCGCTCGAAGCGCGATAAGAACGACGAACGGAAAAGGCTCCTTCAATTAACCGACAAGGGGAAAACGCTCGTACGGCAGATGGAACCTGTGTGGCAAATAATCGTTAAAGCTGTAACCGGCCTTATCGATACAAAAAACAACCTGATGCAGGCCATCGTAGAAGTGGAAGATCAATTGAAAAAGAAAAGTTTTTCCGAGCGCGCCATGGCATTGGCACGTGATTATGCACATGAAAATACGAACGATGCTGACAAGTAATACCGAAAAATGGTTCGGCAGAACATTCTATTTTCGATCATCATATTTCTGCAATTCTTAAACTCAAGGTTCAATGAAAACAATTTTAATTACCGGCGCCAGCCGCGGTATCGGGGCGGCCACGGCTGCGCTTGCCGCCGAAATGGGATACGCCGTGGTGGTGAACTATCACACCAACAAGGAAGCGGCCGGCAAAGTTGCAGCGGGCATAACTGCTAAAGGCGGCAGAGCAATTGTTATAGGCGCCGACATTTCAAAAGAAGACGAAGTGATGAGGTTGTTTGAAGAAGCAGATAAAATTTTCGGCAGGCTCGATTCGCTGGTTAACAATGCCGGAATACTGGAGCGGCAAATGCGCCTGGAAGAGATGGATGCGGTGCGGCTCAACAGGATATTTGCGGCAAATATTACGGGTCAGATGATCTGTGCAAGAGAAGCCGTAAAGCGGATGTCGCTGAAACGGGGAGGCAATGGCGGCACTATTGTGAATGTTTCTTCGATTGCAGCGAAAACCGGTTCGCCATCGGAATATATTGATTACGCTGCTTCAAAGGGAGCGATCGATACTTTCACGATTGGGCTTTCGAAAGAAGTGGCCGACGAAGGAATAAGGGTGAATGGGGTGCGGCCCGCGTTTATTTATACCGACATACATGCTGCCGGCGGTGAGCCCGGACGTATTGAAAGAATTAAGAATGGTATTCCGTTGAAAAGGGGAGGATCGGCGAGTGAGGTTGCCGAGGCGATCATGTGGCTCGCGTCTGAAAAGTCATCGTATTCAACGGGTACTTTTATTGACGTGAGCGGAGGCAGGTAATTTTTGTTTTATATTTGCGCCACTTCGGGATGTAGCGCAGCCCGGTAGCGCGCTTCGTTCGGGACGAAGAGGCCGCTGGTTCGAATCCAGTCATCCCGAC
>CAMPGT010000297.1 GCA_946885665.1 uncultured Chitinophagaceae bacterium
AACTAAACCGAATTTCACTTTTAACTTTTAAGTTTTAACTTATAACTTTTAACTCATAATCATGTTCGATCTTACTGGCAAAACAGCAATCATCACCGGCGGGGGAAGCGGTATCGGAAAAGCAATGGCCATAGTATTCGCAAAACAGGGCGCAAATGTATATGTACTCGACCTCGACGAAAACGGAGCGTCGCAAACCATTGCCGAAATAAAAGCCAATGGCAACGAAGGAACATTTATCAAATGCAATGTCGCCTCGCAGGCTGAAACAGGGAGCGCCATCAACCGCGTACAGGAAGCGCAATCTTCGGTTGATATCCTTATCAACAACGCCGGCATCGCGCATGTAGGTACCGTCGAAACCACTACCGAAGCAGATTTCGACCGGCTGTATTCCGTCAACATAAAAGGCGTTTACAACGCAACGAAAGCAGTGATCCCTTTCATGAAAAGCAAAGGCGGCTCCATCCTCAACCTCGCTTCCATTGCTTCAACGGTAGGCATACCCGACCGCTTTGCTTATTCCATGACGAAAGGCGCCGTGGTGGGGATGACACTTTCTGTTGCCAAAGATTATCTCAGGTACAATATTCGCTGCAACTGCATTTCCCCGGCACGCGTGCACACGCCGTTCGTGGATGGCTTCATCGCAAAAAATTACCCCGGAAAAGAAGACGAAATGTTTAAAAAATTATCGGCCACACAGCCCATCGGAAGGATGGGGCGCCCGCAGGAAATTGCATACCTTGCCCTGTACCTTTGTTCCGATGAAGCATCTTTCCTTACCGGCTGCGATTATCCCATCGACGGCGGCTTCACGAAACTCAATAACTAACGGACCGTGACGGGTGCAAAGAATGAAAGATAACAGCATCGAAACCGGCTTGTTGAAAATACTTCCTGCCGGGCGCATCAAAACAAGATATATCGACCTCGTTTCCTATGGTGCTGATGCAGGATTTTATTTCCTGCTTCCAAAGGCCGTCGTTAAACCGGTTTCAGAAGAGGAGGTCGTTCAGCTTTTTGCTTTCTCTCATCAGCATAAAATACCATTGGTGTTCCGGACCGGTGGCACCAGCCTTTCGGGTCAATCCATCACCGACGGCATACTTGTGGACCTTAGCCAGTACTGGAACAAACTCTCCGTTTCCGACGACGGCGGACTCGTGCGCGTACAGCCGGGTATCACCGGCGCGATGGTAAACGCGTGGCTGAAAAAGTTCAGCAGAAAAATCGGTCCCGACCCGTCCAGTATCAGCGCCGCCATGATGGGCGGAATTTTGTCCAATAATTCCAGCGGCATGTGCTGCGGTGTTACCTACAATTCCTATCACACCACTAAATTCATTCGTTTCATTCTGCCCGATGGGAAAACCTTCACCAATGAGCATGTTGATGATTTCAAAAGGTTTGAAAAGGAATGTCCCGGAATTTTTCAGCAGCTAACATCGCTGAGGACAGCTATTCTTTCCACTCCTGTCTTGTTTGAAAGGATCAGGAAGAAATATGTCACCAAAAATACCGTTGGCTATTCGCTCAATGCGTTTATCGATCATGAGCACCCACTCGACATTTTGTGCAGGCTGCTGATTGGCGCCGAGGGTACGCTCGCATTTATTGCCGAGGCAGTAATGGAAACGGTTCCCGACTATCCCTATAAATCTACCGCGCTACTGTATTTTCCGGACATTGGATCCGCTTGTGCTGCCATCGTGCCACTGAAGCATGCAGGCGCCGAGGCAGTGGAATTGATGGACCGCGCATCATTACGTTCCGTCGAACTTTTTCCGGGCATGCCCGCCGTCGTAAAAACACTTCCTCCTCATGCTACGGCCCTGCTCGTGGAGTTCCAGGATAACGACATACCCGCACGCGATGACAAGGTGAACCGGTTCATGCAATCGCTAAACAACTCGTCGCTTTTGTTCCCTCCCGTTTTCACCACCGACGCCGATGAACAGGCTTTCTTGTGGAAGGTGAGGAAGGGATTATTTCCCGCGGTAGGAGCGGTTCGTGTTAGCGGTACCACTGTGATATTGGAAGATATAGCCTTCCCGGTCGAAAAACTTGGCGACGCCATTATAGACCTTCACCGGCTGTTTGCTGAATTCGATTACACGAACGCGATCATTTTCGGTCATGCGAAAGACGGCAACCTTCATTTTGTGATCACGCAATCGTTCAATGAAGCGCATGAGGTTGACCGTTATGACCGGTTTTTGAGAGCCGTGGTAGAACTGGTAGTGAAGAAATACGACGGCACGTTGAAGGCCGAGCATGGCACCGGCAGAAATATGGCGCCTTTCGTGGAAACCGAATGGGGTGGTGATGCCTACCAGATTATGCAGCAATTGAAAGCGTGCATCGATCCGCAAAATCTCCTTAACCCCGGTGTGATCATCAACGACGACAAAAACCTTCACATCAAAAATATGAAGGTGCTGCCCATGGTGGAAGCGGAAGTGGACAGGTGCATAGAATGTGGCTATTGTGAACACAGATGCCCGAGCAGGGATATTACCACAACACCGCGAAGAAGGATCGTCCTGCGCCGGGAGCTAGAGCGCCTTAAGCATGCCGGCGATGAGACGAGGTATAAAGAGGTGTTGCACGACTATCAGTATGACGGGCTGGATACCTGTGCCGTTGATGGGCTCTGTGCCACCGCGTGCCCTGTTGACATCAACACCGGCGACCTGGTAAAGAGACTGCGAAGGGAAAATCATTCCTCCTTCCAAAATCGTGTTGCCCTAACCGTTGCGAAGAATTTCCGGGCAACGGAGTTTTTCGTTAAGGCGGCGCTGCGGAGCGGCAATATGACAAACCGCTTGTTCGGCAGTAAAACCATGTATCGGTTAACCGGCACAATAAAGAAACTGGCGCCTTCCTTTCCACGATGGTCGCAGCACATGGGCACGGTGCCCGCATCGCCCAAAACGGTACAGTCAACCGCCGGGCACATTGTTTATTTTCCTGCGTGCATTACACGCGTAATGGGCTCGGGAAGTAATGGCAAAAAGGATTTGATGCAA
The DNA here is from genome assembly GCA_946885665.1 of uncultured Chitinophagaceae bacterium. The sequence continues at coordinate 3,033 of CAMPGT010000297.1, forward strand.
ACGTTTACCAGTGTTTGCAGCAAGGTGGGTATCGGTGTTATCGTTCCCCCAAATATTAAGGGTAGCTGCTGCGGACAGATATTTTCTTCCAAGGGATTTGCCGCTGCATATCGCTACAAGGCCAACGATATTGTTGAACGGCTGTGGGAGGCATCCCGGCACGGCGAATGGAAGATAGTAACCGATGTCAGCTCTTGCGCCTACACGTTGCGGAATATCCGCGCCGCGCTGGCGCCGGAGAACGTGGTAAAGTATGATGCCATGGTCATGATGGATAGCGTCGAATTTTTGCATGACGAGATCATGCCCCGCGCCGGGTCGGTAAATAAGATTAGCAATGTGGTGCTCCATCCCGTTTGTTCGCTCGAGAAGATGGGCACCGGGAAAAAATTTGTTGCCGTGGCCAAGTTCTTCGCTGATCGTGCTGTGGTGCCGTTATCGGCCGGCTGTTGCGGCATGGCCGGCGACAGGGGCTTCCTCTTCCCGGAGCTCACAGCTTCGGCCGCGGCTCCCGAGGCGCACGAGGTGCGGAATGGCCATCGCGATGCAAACGGCTATTATTCCTCCACTAAAACCTGTGAAATGGCCATGACGGATGCTGTTGGCGCTAATTATGAATCGGTGCTGTACCTGGTTGACGAAGCGCTTGGCACAAAAATTTAGCCATTGCCGGCATGGCACTTACCCAGTACAGAAAAAAACGCTCTTTTCATGAAACGCCGGAGCCTACGGGGGGCAAATCCAAAGTCAAAGAACTGACGTTTGTCGTCCAAAAGCACGATGCAAGCCGGCTGCACTACGACTTCCGCCTGGAAATGGAAGGCGTATTAAAAAGCTGGGCCGTTCCCAAGGGCCCTTCGATGAATCCCGACGACAAGCGGCTGGCGATGATGGTTGAGGATCATCCGTACGATTACCGCGATTTTGAAGGCATTATACCCAAAGGAAATTATGGCGCCGGAACGGTTATCGTTTGGGACGAGGGTACTTATCATCCCATTGAAGTGTTTCCCGATAAAAAATCGCAGGAGAAGCATTTGTTGAAGCAACTGAAGCAGGGTTCGGTGAAAATTGTGCTGGAAGGGAAAAAGCTGAAGGGTGAGTTTGCGCTCGTGAAAACGAACGGCATGGGAGAGAATTCGTGGTTGCTCATTAAGCACAGGGATAAATTCGCGACGGAGGCCGATGTTACGAAAAAAGATAAGTCGGTACAGTCGGGAAAGACGATAGAGAAAGTGGCCACGAGTGCAGGGAAGATTTGGGAGAGTAACCGGGAGACGGGAGGAGGGACACGGAAGGCGGCAACCGGCAATGGGCAAACGGCGAAGGTCCACCCCCGGCGCTCCGCGCCACCCCCGCCAGCGGGGGAAAGTAAAAAGCGTTCATCACAGTCGGCGGCAAAGGTCCACCCCCGGCGCTCCGCGCCACCCCCGCCAGCGGGGGAAAGTAAAAAGC
>CAMPGT010000298.1 GCA_946885665.1 uncultured Chitinophagaceae bacterium
CAGCTCCACGGGCTGCGAAGCCGCACGCCGCGCTGGAAACCAACTTGCCGCTAAGCCAATCAACATCACAGTAAAGAGTACCAGCACAAAATCTGCAGCATTCATCTGCACGGGATAATAATCAATCAGGAACGTCCCGCCTTCAATAGCAATCAATTTATATTTTACCTGGGCCCAGCAAATAAAAGCAGCGAGCAGCAACCCCGTTACCGAGCCTATGCCCGCCAGCATCACTCCCTCAGTCAAAAATATACGCCTGATGCGCGAATTATCGGCCCCCAGCGCCTTCAACACCTGTATGTCTTTTTGTTTTTCGAGTACCAGCATTGTCAGTGCACCGATCATCGTGAACGATGCCACGATCATCATCAGGGTAAGGATGCCATAGATGGCCCAGCGCTCAAAATTCATCACGCCATAGAGGCTCTTGTTTTGCTCGTATGTTGTTTCGATGATGTATTTATCGGCGCCAAATATTTTTTGCAGCTCACGCTTGGTTTCACTCGTTTCTCCATCATCGTTGAGTGCGATCTCCACACTTCCAAACTCATTCGGCTCCAGCGAAAGCATCAGCTTCATGAAGGCCACATTCGTTATCGCGTATTTATTATCCAGGTCCTGCTGAATAAAAAATGTTCCGGTTGTCGAAACATTTTCGGCAGAGAAAGCCGAATAAGGATCCACTACGTTGATATTGACGCCGGGTTTGAAAAGGTAAGCCGTTAGTGGATAAAGGTTCCGGTCGCTTTGCAGGGCCAGCGCATTTTCTATGCCGCTGCCCAACACCACGGAGGCATTGTCTGCCGTACCCAGGTCGAATTTTCCGCGAAGCAGGTTATCGGCGACACCCGTCACCTTCGAATAATTTTCATCAACGCCTTTTAGAAAAACGATGGTCTGGATTTCGCCGTTCTGCAAAAGCGACTTCTCTTCGACGATCTTCGAAAAAGCCATTACATAAGTCAGCTTGCCCATCTAAGAAAATTGCTCGGGTGTCACCATCATCGTCTTACCCGATTTCGGCGAAATTTTCAGATCGGCATAGAAAGAGGAGTAGAGAGATTTCACCAGTCCTTCGAAGCCGTTGAATACGCTTAGCACGATGATGAAGGCGGCGGTGATCAGGATAATAGCGATTACGCTCACCCAGGCGATAATATTGATGGCATTGGTAGATTTTTTTGCTTTGAAATACCGCCAGGCGAATAGAAAATTCATTGGATAACTTAAAGTATAAAAACTTAGTCTTTACTTTTTAATTTCTTGAACAGTTCCTCCATTTTGAATACGTGCTCCAGTGTATCGTCGTGGTAGAATACCAGTACCGGCATTCTTCTCAATTGCTTGCCCACTTTTGCGGCCAGTTCTTTTTTTATTTCCCACGAGCGGTCCTGGATCTTCTTCAGCGCTTCGGCCTGGTCTTTTACCTGGAAGAGGCTCAGGTATATCCGCGCTTCGAGCAGATCGGGCGTTACCTTTACGGAACTGATCGACACCATGCCGCCGTCGATCATGTTGAGGTTTAGTTTCTGAAAAATGTGGCTCAGCTCCTCGAAAAGCAAACCCGCGATTTGTTTTTGCCGTTTTCCTTCCTGCATGGGGCAAAGATACGGGGAACTTTGCCCTTTGCCGTTTACCGTCGCTGTCCACCCCCGGCGCTTCGCGCCACCCCCGCCAGCGGGGGATATGACGGCACCCCCTCTGGAGGGGATGGTCCCGTCTTCCGTCTCCCGTCTTCCGTCTCCCGTCTCCTTTCACCTATCTTTGCCGCGCATGAAACGTTTTTCGACAATTCTGAAATACCTCAGCGATCAGAAAGGCAAAATCGGGCTCTATATCCTATTCAACCTCCTTTCAGTGGTCTTCTCCCTCTTCTCTCTCGCCATGCTCGCACCCTTCCTCCAACTGCTCTTCGGAAAAGAGAAACTCGTAGCGGCACAACCCGGGTTCACCTTCTCGGCGGAAGGTGTCATGAACTCGATGAAATACTACATCTCTACTCTCATCCGCGAACACAACGAGATTTACGCCCTGGGCGCCATCTGTATCACCATCATCATCGCCATCTTCCTCAAAAACATATTTCTATACCTCTCCTACCGCGTACTCGGTCCGCTGCGCAACCGCGTGATGCAAAGGCTGCGGGCCGACCTCTACGCAAAGATCCTCGACCTGCCCATCGGCTACTTCACTGAACAGCGAAAGGGCGACATCAACAGCCGCATGAGCAACGACGCCAACGAAATTGAATGGAGCGTGGTGAGCACGATGGAAGGCATCATCAGGGACCCCCTCACCATCCTCATCATCCTCTTTACCCTCATTTTCCTGAGCCCACAGCTCTCCCTGTTCCTGCTCGTACTCTTGCCGCTAACAGGTTTCGTTATCGGCCGCGTGAGCCGCTCCCTCCGCAAGCAGTCCACCCAGTCGCAGGAAGAAATGGGCACGCTGATGTCCATACTCGACGAAACACTGGGAGGTCTAAGAGTCATCAAGGCCTTTACCGCAGAAAAACTGCTGCGGTCGAAATTCTTTCGCAGCAACGAAACACTCACGCACATCCGCAACCGGATGATGTTCAGGAAAGACCTGGCCTCGCCCCTTTCCGAATTTCTCGGCGTAATGGTGCTGTGCTGCGTCCTGTATTTCGGCGGGCGGCTGGTATTTTCCGGAAGCGGCATCACACCCGATACCTTCATCACCTACATCATCTTTTTTACCCAGATCATCAACCCCGCAAAAGCGCTGTCCACTTCTTTTTACAACGCACAAAGAGGCAGCTCGGCCATCAAACGAATTGAAGAGATCATCCAGGCTCCCGTGAAGGTGAACGAGATCGAAAACCCCGTGCAGCTCGAAACGTTCAACGACTGCATAGAATTTAAGAACGTAACCTTCGCGTACGACGACGTGGTGATCCTGGACAACATCAACCTGCGCATTCCGAAAGGCAAAACCATTGCCCTCGTAGGATCGTCAGGTGCGGGGAAGTCAACACTCGCCGACCTGGTGCCGCGCTTTCACGACGTTACATCCGGCGAACTGCTGATAGATGGCGTCAACATCAACCAATATTCCCTTCATTCGCTGCGTAGCAAAATGGGCATCGTTACGCAGGAACCGATACTGTTCAACGATACCATCGCCTCCAATATCAGGCTCAGTAATCCCAGCGCCACCGACCAGCAGGTGGAAGATGCCGCACACATCGCCAATGCGCACGACTTCATCGTGAATAAAGAAGAAGGCTATGAAACGAACATCGGCGACCGCGGCTCAAAATTATCGGGCGGCGAGCGCCAACGCGTAACCATCGCCCGCGCGATTCTAAAAAATCCTCCTATCCTCATCCTGGATGAAGCAACGTCTTCTCTCGACACGGAAAGCGAGCGCCTCGTGCAGGATGCCATCAATAAAATGATGCAGAACAGAACCAGCATCGTCATCGCTCACCGCCTGAGCACCATCCGCCATGCCGATGAAATTATCGTACTTCAAAAAGGAAAAATAGTGGAACGCGGCAATCACGAAGAATTATTAGCGGTCGGTGGAACGTACAGAAGGTTGGTGGAGATGCAGGAAGTAAAGTAGTTTTATCATCGAATCATAAGCACCTACATGAAGAACTTTTTGCCAGCCTTACTGATCATTATCTTACCGGTCACCACATTCGCACAGAAAAAAACTTTCACGTTCAACCAGATCTTCGGTGGCCAATTTCCCGGCTCCATTTTCAAGCCATTACCGGAAATCGGCGGCTGGATAGATGATGACAATTACATCCAGGTAGTTACCGACGAACGGGGCCGTACAACCGAAATGTCGGTAAATGCCCTTACCGGTAAAGCATCGGTATATATTCATGACGACACCGAGCCTCCGGCCATCACAGAAACGCCTGCAAAGAACATCACCTTCTCTCCCGATAAAAAATACGTTGCCTACACGAAGAACAATGATTTGTACGTGATGGACGCCGCCACACACAAGGAAACCAGGATAACCAGCGATGGCGCCGACACGATAAAAAACGGTTACGCATCGTGGATATACTACGAAGAAATTCTCGGAAGAAAGTCGCAGTACAAAGCCTTCTGGTGGTCGCCCGACAGCAAACAACTGGCATACATGCGCTTCGACGATTCGAAGGTGCCCGTGTTTCCCATTTATGTTGCCGACGGGCAGCATGGTTATCTTGAAGAAGAACATTATCCCAACCCGGGGGACCCCAATCCTGAAGTGAAGATCGGCATCGTGAACATTGGAAGCACTTCTACCACGTGGGCCGATTTCGATGCCACCCGCGACCAGTATTTTGGAACGCCCTACTGGACGCCCGCCAATGAATTGCTGGTGCAATGGATGAACCGCGAACAGGATAGCCTGCTCGTTTACCGCATCAACAAAGGCGATGGCAGCAAAACACTCATCTACACCGAAATGCAACCGACATGGATAAGGCTCGACGACGAT
>CAMPGT010000299.1 GCA_946885665.1 uncultured Chitinophagaceae bacterium
TTGAAAAACCGGGAACGATGAAGACAGGCAGCGATTTCTCGACCGACATCGAGCGCAGCAATTTCCTCCAGTTCAAATATGCCATCCTCCTCGAAGAAACGGTGGAATCCATGACGAATGAAAAGCTGATCAGCTTTCTTGAAGACTGGTACGGCACACCCTACCAGTTTGGCGGCGATACGAAAAAGGGAATCGATTGCTCCGCGTTCACGTGCAGATTGATGGACTCTGTTTATAATATAACGTTGCCGCGCACCGCGAAGAACCAGTACAACAGCAGCACCAAGGTGAGAAAGCAGGATCTCAAACAGGGCGATCTCGTTTTCTTCAACACCACGGGCGGTATTTCGCATGTGGGCGTTTACCTGGGCAACAACAAGTTTGTACATGCCTCCGCCTCCAGCGGCGTAATGATCAGCGATCTCGATGAGGCCTACTTCAAAAGAAGGTACATCGGCGCCGCACGCGTTAAATAATCTTTCTGGCCCTCTTTTTCACTGAAGTGATCACATGAAACAGGTCGGGTGTTAATTTGAGAAAGTAAACACCGGCGCCGAATATGATGACGAATGTAACGCTGCGTGCAAGTATCCACTCAATGCCCGTGTATTTGCTGAACAGGAAATAACACAGTGCGTACCCGGCTACACCAAGCAATACGGTGTATGCGGATTTGCTGGTGAACGGCTGCATGTGCAGCTTCCTCCATAGAAACACGTAACGTATGCCATTGTAAATGGTGTGCGCGATAAGATTGGCGAGCGCAGGACCTATCACACCCAGTTTTTTCGTGAAAAAATAATTCAGCGGCAGGGTCATCGACAACAATATTACTCCGGTAAAAAATTCAAACCTCCAATAAGTGGAAGTGGAAATGATTTGCGCATTGAGGCCGGTGCCCATATCCAGTATGCGCATCAGGCCGATAAACAAGAACGCCGGCAGCGCCAGTGCAAAACTTTGTTTCAGTGAAAAGGTGACGATACCATCGTTGAAGTTCATGAATATCAGGCAAAACATCGCCACAGAAAAAATAAGCTGGTTAATGGAAGATCGCTGGTAGATCTCGCGTATCTTCTCCATATCCTTGTCTTTCCATGCACGCGACAGCGGACCGATCGAAGCAGAAATGATGCTCCGTTGCGGCGCCTGCATGAGGCTGGCGATATTTTGAGCCAGCGAATACACGGCAGCATATGCGAGACCGTTGGGCATGACGGCCGCGATGACCAGCGTGTCGAATACAGTAGAGATATTATACACCAGTCCGCCGCTCCACACGAACGACACCAGCGAAAGTATTTTTTTATGGAATTTTTTTGTGACCCTGCTCACATACAGGTGAATGCTTATCTTTTTAGTGATAAACAGATAAACGAGCAGAACGCCTGCGAGCAAAATATAAGTGAGTGAATATATTTTGATGAACTGGTCGAACAGGGGAATGATGCCGAAAAGGAACCCAACGATGAGGATGGTGGTGAACATCCTGAACAGCACTTCTCTTAAAAAGTTGGTGGCCACAGATTTTTTTTCCTGCCATGCATATGCCTCGAGTATGGAATAAATCGTGAGCCCGAACCCGAAAGGGAAAAGCCAGTGGTAATATTTGATCAGGTCCGGTGCGTTGGTTCCATATTTGCGCACCACGAGATCGCGAAACAGGAAGCCCGCAACCAGCACCAAAATAAAACCGACTGTGCTGGTGAGCAGTGCCCACGACAGCAGGTCGTTCTCTTTGCGTGAAAGGTTATCTTTATAGTATGGGTAAAATTTATAAATGTATGCCTGCATGCCCATGTTTGCGAACGAGAACATGACGTTGGCGATGGCGATGAAAGCGTTGACGAGACCGTATTGCTCCGGGGTAAATCCACCCTCTCTTGTAAAAAGATAGGTGTTGACGAATCCGAGGGCAAAGCCAAAGTACACGATTATTGACGAAATAATACTTTGCCGCCGAATATTACTCATTCAGCAAATATATTACATCTTCCTGCTGTCGATGTAAAAGTTGGGATCGATGCGGATGTCGCCGCTATCTAGCCGGATCGTTTGCCAGCCTGTGCCGGGTGTTAGCCATATCGTTTTGCCTGCATATATTTTAAGAGGCATGTTAAACCCTTCCACGCAATTCTTCCAGCGGTAGCTGAGCACGCCCCCCGAGTAAGAATACTGGAACAGGGGAACCCGGGTGCCGCGCAGGTATTGGTCGAACATTTTTGAGAGATCCTTTCCGGTTTTTTTGATGATGTAGTTCTCTATTTCTTTCGATGTGGTGGTTTTGTGATAAAAATCTTTATTCATGTTGCGCAGCAACTGCCGGAATTTTTCATCATCATTCATGATCTGCCGAATCATATGCACCACGTTCGCGCCTTTGTAATACATGTCGATCGAACCTTCGGCGTTCACACCGTACGGGGCGATCATCGGCTCATCGTTCTCAATATTCTTTCTTATGCCAAGGCAATATTCATTGCCGGCGTTGGCGCCGTATTCGCAGGTGGTGAACAGCGTTTCGCCGTAGGTGGTGAATCCTTCGTGCACCCACATGTCGGCGATGTCGTTTGTGGTGATGCTGTTGGCGAACCATTCGTGCGCGCTTTCGTGGATGATGATGAAATCCCATTTCAGTCCCCATCCGGTGCCGGAAAGATCCTTGCCGAGATAACCGTTCTCAAATTTGTTGCCATAGGCGATGGCGCTCTGATGTTCCATGCCGAGGTGGGGCGATTGCACGATCTTGTAGCCATCTTCGTAAAAGGGGTAGGGGCCGAACCAGTGCTCGAAGCACTTGAGCATGGGCGGAACCTGCGAGAATTGCTTCCTGGCTTTTTGTTCGTCTTCTGCCAGGCACCAGTAGCTCAGTTCGAGATTGCCTTTTTCTCCCTTAAAGGTTTCTTTCCAGTTGATGTACTTACCGATGTAGGGTACGATGGTGTAGCTGTTGATGGGGTTGACTACGGACCAGGTGTAGATGGTTTTGCTGCTGTCCACCCCCGGCGCTCCACGCCGCCCCCGCCAGCGGAGGATATTTGCTGCCCCCGTCTTCCGTCTCCCGTCTCCTGTCTCCCGTCTCACCATCTTCCCATTCCCCACCCCCACCAAACTATCCGGCACCACGATGTTTAGCAGCGCGCCGTTGTCGGGTTCGTCGCCCTGGTAGTCCTTGCAGGGGTACCACACACTCGCGCCCAACCCCTGGCAGGCCACCGTCATCCACGGATTGCCGTGGCGGTCACGCTTCCATATCCATCCCCCATCCCAGGGCGGATTAACCGCCTCGCGTGGCTGACCGCTAAAGGCAATGGTGATCGAATCATTGACCCCGCGGGCCAGAGCTTTCCCAAAATCAACAGAGTAAACGTTCCCGTCGCGCGTAAATGGCAATGATTTATTTTGATGCAGCACCCTGTCGATCTGCATCGGTTGCTGCATGTCTATCTGCATCCGCCGCCCGGCCGCAGCGGTTGTAAAAGCGATGACGTTGCTGCCGGCAATCGTCTTGCTTTCAAAGTCAGGCTCAACAGTGATCGCATACTTCGTCACATCCCACCAGGCCCTTTCTTTCGTTACCGACCCGCGAAGCGTATCCTGGTGCGTGAACACTTTCTGCGGCACCGAATCCTGCCCCAGGCATGACGACTGCAGCAATACGCCACAGAAGGCTATTGTAAGCAACCTGACCATGAAAAGAGGATAATTGAAAAAATTGTAATCTTGTCGTTCATTGTCCTGCATGCAAGTAAAAACTTTCTTCCGGTTTTTAGTTTTAATTATCTGCCTTTCATCTTGCCATTCGCGCCGCTCCTCCTCAAAGCAGGTATTTCATTATAACGAATCATCAAACATAGCGACACTCGACCCCGCCTTCGCCAAGAATCAGTCGATCATGTGGGCGGTTCATCAACTTTACAGCACGCTTGTTGAAACCAGTCCGGATCTCAACGTGACGCCTTCTCTCGCCTTACGGTGGGAGGTATCCGAAGACAGGCTCCTCTACACCTTTTATATAAGACAAGACGTTTATTTCCACGACAACGAGGCATTTCCCGGCGGAAAAGGACGACGAATGACGGCGCATGATGTGGAATACAGTTTCAAAAGAATCATCAACCCTGCCACCGCCAGCAGCGGCGCCTGGATCTTTAATACGCGGATCGATCCGGAAAAGGGTTTTCGGGCCGTCAATGACTCCGTTTTTGAGTTGCGCCTGCTGCGGCCGTTCACACCGGTGCTTGGACTGCTCAGCATGCAGTACTGCTCGATCGTTCCGCACGAAGTGGTAGAAAAATATGGCAAAGATTTTCGCGGGCACCCCTGTGGCACCGGTCCCTTTCAATTCAAAAGCTGGGAAGAGGGGCAGGCGCTGGTGATGTTGAAGAATGAAAACTATTTCGAAAAAGACAGCACCGGCCGACGTCTTCCGTACCTCGATGCGCTGAAAATCACCTTCAACACTAACAAGG
>CAMPGT010000300.1 GCA_946885665.1 uncultured Chitinophagaceae bacterium
TCGACTGGGTAGCGCTGTCGTTTGTAAGGAACGTAAAAGATCTTGTTCACCTGCGCGAACTGCTGACAGCCAAAAAAAGCAAGACGAAGATCATCGCAAAAATAGAGAAGCCCGAGGCGCTGCTGAACATCCGCGACATCATCATCGAATCGGATGGCATTATGATCGCACGCGGCGACCTCGGTGTTGAGCTGCCTGTTGAACAGGTTCCGCTGATTCAAAAACAAATCATCAGGAAATGCCTGCACCGTGCGAAACCGGTAATTGTTGCGACCCAAATGATGGAAAGCATGATCGATCGCAGCAAGCCCAACAGGAGCGAAATTACCGACGTGGCGAACGCCGTACTCGAAGGCACCGACGCTGTAATGCTGAGTGGAGAAACTGCCACCGGCAAACATCCCGTGCTGGTAGTGGAAACCATGCGCCGCATCATCATGCAGGTCGAAAAAACAGATTACCGGTATAACCTGGAAGATGAGCTGGTGCCACAACCCCACTCCCCTTCTTTCCTCAGCGATGCTATTTGTTACAATGCCTGCAAGCTGGCACGCGACACCAAAGCAGACGCGCTGATCGGGATGACGCAAAGCGGGTACACCGCATTTATGCTGTCAAGTTACCGGCCTGCATCTCCGCTATACATATTTTCGAAAGAGAAGAGCTTGATCAACCAGTTGAGTTTGAGCTGGGGTGTGCGGGCTTTTCTTTATGGGGAAGAACAAAGTTTGGATGAAATCATCAGCGACCAGATAGAGATTTTGAAAGAGAGAGGATTTATCAAGTCGGGAGATTTGGTGGTCAATACGGGAAGCACACCTGTACACCTGCACCTGCCTACGAATGTGCTGAAGATTACGAGAGTGGAGTGAGGGGGCCTTCTCCTCACTTCGTCAGCCCCGCCCCGATATAATCCGCATTCAATCTCGAGATATTGGTAATCGAAATCTCTTTCGGACATACCGCCTCGCAGGCGCCGGTGAATGTGCAGGAACCAAATCCCTCCTTATCCATCTGCGCTACCATATTCAACACTCTCGTCCGGCGCTCGGGGCCGCCCTGCGGAAGCAATCCCAGGTGTGCCACCTTCGACGACATGAACAACATCGCAGAGCTGTTCTTGCAGGCCGCCACGCACGCACCGCAACCGATGCACGCCGCAGCCGCAAACGACGCATCTGCCTTATCTTTTTCTACCGGAATTGAATTCGCGTCAACAGCATTTCCGGTATTTACGGAAATATAGCCACCGGCCTGGATGATCCTGTCGAATGCCGAGCGGTCAACCATAAGGTCCTTGATAACAGGAAAAGATTTTGCGCGCCAGGGTTCAACAACAATCGTGTCGCCATCCTTGAATGCGCGCATGTGCAACTGGCACACCGTTGTGGCGTGCCACGGGCCGTGCGGCCTGCCGTTGATATGCATCGCGCACGATCCGCAAATACCCTCGCGGCAATCGTGGTCGAAGGCGATGGGATCCTTGCCTTCATGGATGAGACGATCGTTTAACACGTCGAACATCTCAAGGAAAGACATCTCAGGCGAAACATCATCCACCTGGTAGGTTACGAATCTTCCCTTGCTGGATTTGTTTTCCTGCCTCCAGACCTCAAGCGTTAATTTTATAGTAGTGTGATCCATAAATTCTTCTCTTTATATTATTTGTAACTTCTCTGGGTTGGTTTGGCTACATCGAATTCAAGATGCTCTTTATGAAGTTCCCAGTTACCATCCTGTTTGTATTCCCACGCGGCTACATACTGAAAGTTTTCATCGTCGCGTAATGCTTCGCCTTCTCCCGTCTGCATTTCTTCGCGGAAGTGGCCGCCGCAGCTTTCGCGGCGGTGAAGCGCATCAATGCACATCAGTTCGCCGAGTTCGAGGAAGTCGGCCACGCGATTGGCCTTGTCCAGTTCATTGTTCACTTCCATGATGCCACCGGGAATCCGTACATCCTTCCAAAATTCTTCTCTCAGTTGCCTTATTTCCTGTATGGCTTCTTTCAGTCCCTGCTCGTTCCTGGCCATGCCGCATTTGTCCCACATAATTTTTCCGAGCCTGCGGTGGAAACTTTCAACCGTTTGCGAACCTTTAATATTCATCAACCTGCTGATCCTGTCGCTTACGTGCTTTTCGGCTTCTTCGAATGCCGGGTGGCTTACGGGGATCGCTTCAGTTCGTATCTCTCCTGCCAGGTAATTGCCGACGGTGTAAGGGATAACAAAGTATCCATCTGCCAGGCCCTGCATCAGCGCCGAGGCGCCGAGCCTGTTGGCTCCGTGGTCCGAAAAGTTGGCTTCGCCGAGTGTATACAGCCCGGGCACCGTTGTGGTCAGTTCGTAATCCACCCAAAGTCCGCCCATGGTGTAATGTACCGCGGGGTAGATGCGCATGGGTGTGTTGTAAGGGTCTTCACCCGTTATCTTGGCATACATGTCGAACAGGTTGCCGTATTTTTCTTCAACAACTTTTTTACCCAATTGTTTAATTTCTTCTGCTGAGGCATTCGTCATACCCATCTTGCCCGCTTCGGCTTTGCCGTAACGTTGGATGGGCTCGGCATAATCGAGGTACACGGCCATCTTCGATTTACCTACGCCATAGCCGGCATCGCATCTTTCTTTTGCTGCGCGTGAGGCCACATCGCGCGGTACCAGGTTGCCATAGGCAGGATATCTTCTCTCGAGATAATAATCTCTTTCCTCTTCGGGAATTTCGCTGGGCCTGCGGGTGTCGTTTTGTTTTTTCGGCACCCATATCCTTCCATCGTTGCGAAGCGATTCGGACATCAGGGTGAGTTTGCTTTGATGTTCGCCGGTTACCGGTATGCAGGTAGGATGAATTTGCGTGAAGCACGGGTTGCCGAAGTAGGCGCCTTGCTTGTGAGCCTTCCAGATGGCGGTAACATTGCTGCCCATGGCGTTGGTGGAAAGATAAAATACGTTGCCGTAGCCGCCGCTGCACAGCAGTACGGCATGACCGAAATGTCTTTCAAGATTTCCGCTGATGAGGTCGCGACAAATGATGCCTCTCGCTTTGCCATCGATTTTTACGATGTCGAGCATTTCATGGCGGGTGTACATTTTTACGTTGCCGAGCGCCACCTGTCTTTCGAGTGCCTGGTAGGCGCCGATCAGCAATTGCTGGCCGGTTTGTCCGGCGGCATAGAACGTACGTTGCACCTGTACGCCACCAAATGAGCGGTTGCTGAGCAGTCCGCCGTATTCGCGTGCAAAGGGAACGCCCTGTGCCACGCACTGGTCGATGATGTTGGCGCTCACTTCTGCCAGGCGGTGCACGTTGGATTCGCGGGAGCGGTAGTCGCCGCCTTTCACCGTATCATAAAAAAGACGGAAAACACTGTCTCCGTCGTTTTGGTAATTTTTTGCTGCGTTGATGCCACCTTGTGCGGCTATGCTGTGTGCGCGCCGCGGACTGTCCTGGAAACAAAAAGCCTTCACCTTGTAACCCATTTCGCCGAGTGATGCCGCAGCCGATGCGCCGGCAAGTCCGGTGCCAATAACGATGATCTCTAATTTTCTTTTGTTCGCAGGGTTCACCAATCGAACATGGCCCTTGTAATCGTTCCATTTATTTTCGAGAGGTCCTGGAGGTATTTTTGAATCCAACATGGAGAATTGAATTTTTAGATGATTAGTTATTGTAGCCTATCCAGTCAAAATACACTGCAATGGGCATGAGTGCAAACACAAACGGGATGATAATCGCGTAAGCCGTACCGAGCCCTCCTACCAATTTCGTGTATTTCGTATTGGATACGCCGAGTGTGCGGAAGGCGCTTTGAAATCCGTGCATCAGGTGATACGCCAGCGAAATACAGGCGACCACATACAGGATTACCACCAGCGGGTTGTGAAACACCGCCACCATCAGTTTAAAAAGGTCGTGGTATTTTTTGCCTTCCACTTCTTCGAGCCCTGTGAACCTTGAAGGCACCCAGAAATGTGCGAGGTGGATAATGAGGAACAGCAGCAGCAGGGTACCCATCAGGCCCATCGTGCGACTGTACCATTTGCTTCCCTTGTTGGCCAGGTTGATCTTATATCCCTGGCCGCGGCGCGAAAGGTTTCTCGCCTCGAGCACATACCCCTGTATGATGTGGATGATGAAGCCGAGAAAGAGAACATATTCAAGGGCTCTTATTAATGCGGATGTGGCGAGAAAGTTGGCGGCGCGGTTAAACATGTCGCCGTTGTCGGTGCTGTCGAAGAAGGGAAGATCATTGAAGATGCATGCGTTGATGCAGACGTGAATGATGAGGTAGATAATGAGAAAAAGTCCCGTTAGCGCCATTACTAGTTTCTTGCCTACGGACGATGTAAAGAATTCGGACCATTTCATGAATTGATAATTGGGATTGCGCAAAATTAACGCAGGAAAGGGAAACGGCAAGCGGCAATCGGCAAACGGCAATCAACAAAGAATATTTTTT
>CAMPGT010000301.1 GCA_946885665.1 uncultured Chitinophagaceae bacterium
GGTTCTCCATCTTTACAAGATAATACACCTGGTCGTTCCTTGCCACTTCGGTGACGATCACAATCGTGTGGTCATAATAATTGCTCTTCACCCGGTGGCGGAGGCTTCGCGACATTCCCGACTCATCATAATATTTCAAGGTGTACTCTCTGTTTCCTTTGAAATTGTAGCTGGATCTCATCTTCTTGCCGTCATTCGTGAAATACACGGAATTGCCGTTGTCGGTGCGCACCCATTGCACATGCGTCGCGTTGGCGAAATTTTTTCTGAAATCGCGTACGGCATGCATGTTCACATCCATTTCGCTTATAATACTGGTTTTCTTTTCAGGAAAAGGACTGGCAGCAGCAACACGGTTTGGACTGAATGCTACATCCTGGGCGCTTACAGCATTTACGAATACGGCAAGGCCGACATACATGAGGCCGCCGATGAGTAACTTTTTCATTTTGTTTAAGTTTTTATTATTCTTTTGTTATTGTCTGCATCAAAAGTAACTGGCAGACAGGCCCGCTCCCAGGGGTGTTGGGTAGTTGGCCGTTTTTGGCGGTATCCGGTTGTTCGGAGTGAGTAAATTAACAGGGGAAAATATAAAACGAAAGCTTAAACGAACCATTTGATGAGCGATTCGCGCCGGCTCTTTGAAATGCCGACGTTTGAACCGTCGCTCATAAGCAGATATCCGCCTTCGCCGCGAACATACTTCACCACCTCGTTCATGTTAACGAGGTAGGAATTGTGGACCCGCACAAAGAACCGAAACTCCTGCAGCAATTCTTCCATCTCTTTTAACATTCTGCAGGCCACTATTTTCGACTTATCTTTTAAGAACAGGTGCGTGTAATTATCATCGGCCTCGCAGCGAATGATCTGGTCGGCGCGTATAAGCTCGAAGCCTTCTATAGTGGGCACGGCGATTTTTTCAAAGCCCGTTCCCTTGTGCTTAATCTGTTTTAGCAGGATGTCGAACTGCTCCGCAAAAGGGAGGCTTTTTTGGGATGACACTTTCTTTACCGAAGCCACGAGTTCTTCGGGGTCGATGGGTTTCAACAGGTAATCCAAAGCGCTATATCGAAATGCCTTTATCGCATACTGGTCGTAGCTGGTGGTAAAAATAACGGCGAACGGGATGGTGGTGAACTGCTCCAGCAATTCAAAGCCGTTCATCATCGGCATTTCGATGTCGAGAAATACCAGGTCGGGTTGATGCTTGTTGATGGATTCCAGTCCCTTTTTTGCAGACCGGCATTCTTCAAGAATGACCACCTCTTTGCAGTGCCTTGTCAGCATCATGCTGAGTGTTTCGAGGCAATGCTTTTCATCATCGATAAGAACCGCGTTAATCATATTGCAGCGATATTTTTATTTCAACGCTTGTTCCTGCGGGTGTTCCGTCGGCAAGAACGAGGTCCGTTATTTTTATGTGGTTTTGATTCGATTTCTTTTGTTTCATGGTGGAGATACGGTCGGCAGTGATTTTCATTCCCATCGACTTATGTGTGGAAGCGGATTTGCTTTTCAATTCAGCCGCCTTCTGCCGCCCTATGCCGTCATCGGTGATCCTGCAAATAAGAAATTCGCCATCTTCAATAAGCTCGATGAGCAGATGCCCCTTTTCTTCCTTGTGCATCAGCCCGTGCCAGATGGCATTTTCGGCATAAGGCTGTATAATGAGCGGAGGAATTTTTAGGGCAGCAATGTCCAGGGTTTCGTCAATTTTTATTTTGTAAGTAAAATGATGGTCGAAACGAACGGCTTCCAGCTCGAGGTAAAGTTTTAGCGCTTCAACTTCGTTTTCAAGAGATACAAGCTCATTTTGTGAATTCTGCAAAATGAGCCGCATCAGCCTCGAGAACTTGGTAAGGTATGCAGATGCCTGTTCGCTGTTGTTCTGAATAATGAACCTGTTAATTGAATTGAGCGAGTTGAACAAGAAATGAGGGTTCATCTGGGCGCGAAGCGCATGCATTTCTAACTGCGCCGTGCGATGCTGCAACAGCGAGAGTTCCTTCTCCCTGTCGGCCCGTTCCATTTGAAGGCGAAACTTTTCCTGGAGTCTCCACCGGATCAGGAAATATATTCCCATTACAGTTACCAGCAGCGCTGCGATCCTGAACCACCACCGGCTCCACCAGGCCGGCACAATTTCGATATCGATCCTTCGTTCCGACCACTTTCCATAGGCATTAACCGCCTTTACACGGAACACGTATTTTCCCGGCGGCACATTGAAGTACAGGGCCCTTCTTTCAAAGCCGGCCAGGTTCCACGACTGGTCGTAGTTCTCGAGCATGAACAGTTGCCGGTTCGCCTTCGGATCGATAAAATCTATCGCTGCGAAATCAAACGAGAAAACATTCTGATGGTGACTCAGTTTAATTTTTTCCGTACGGTCGATAGAACTTGTAAGGGGTCCGTTTTCGTCAGGCAGCAAGTCTTCGTTACCAAGGCGAAAACGTGAGATCAATATTTTAGGCGGTTCGCTTTCTTTGTTGAATTCTTTTGGTGAGAAGCTGTAGTAGCCGGACATCGCACCGAAAAACAGTTCGCCCGACCGCCCTTTGTGTGCAACGCCGTAAGTCATTTCGTGATCTATCCCGAAATGGTTATCATACGTCGTCACCAGGTCTCTCGCCTTATTGATTTTTACAACCGCATTCGATGTGCTTAACCATAGATTATGTTCATCGTCTTCAACAATTGATTTAATATCCAGAAGTTGGTTGAGGCCAAGCGGATCCTTGTATCGGACAAAATCATCTTTGTTGGGATCGTAATAAAACAGGCCCTCAATTCCTCCGGCCCATAATTTGCCTTCGGCATCCTCAAAAACCCGGGCGAAGCTTAAGCCTTTCAGGTATGTCCTGAAAATTCCATTTTTGGGGTTTTGGGCATGCAGGCCCCCGTCGGCATAGGAGCTCACCCAATAATTATTGTTGCGGTCCTGGATAACTGAGCTGACAATGTTTTTCCCAAACGCGAGGGTATCTTCCGGGTAAAAAATATATCTCCTGAAAGTGTTCTTTTTGCGGTTCCATAAATTCAATCCCCTGAACGTTCCTAACCAAAGGTCCCGGTTCCTGTCTTCGAAAATAAAAATGACGGTGTCGTTGCTGAGGCTGTTGTCGTTTCCCGGTTCACTTGAATGATGGATGAATTCGTTTCTGTTTTTCGTAAACTGCTCCAGCCCCCCGCCCAAAGTACCGAGCCAGATGTTTCCGTAGGAGTCTGCAGTTAACGTCAGAATCGTATCATTGGCAAGTGATTTGGGATTATCCGCGTTATGCACAAATTGATGAAGCAATTTCCTGTTCGCGTCGAATTGAAGTAATCCCCGGGCGGCCGTACCGATCCACAACGTGCCGTCTTTATCTTCATAAAATCCATTGACTTCCCATGCATCGATATCATGGAAGGGCATGGTCAGTTTCATCGGATTAATGTTGTACAGGCTGCCCATAAAGGTGCCGATCCAGAGAACGCCTTCTGCCGAACTGTAGGCGGTCCATGCATCGCGTTCGTTAAATTCAGATTCCGAGTTACCCGTTGGGCCCACACGAAAAGTTTTTTTCAATTGAGGATCGTAATAACTGAGGCCATTGTCTGTGGTGCCTATCCAGATGCCGCCTTTCCTGTCTTCTGTAACAAAAGTGATCATGGTGTAAGGATTACCGATTAACGGCGGCCTGCTTAATTTTTCGGGATTTGCCGGGTCGTAAGTGTGCCTGGTGAACTTACCGGTTTTTCGGTCCATGGTGTGCAGCCCATCGCCTGCTGTGCCCACCCAAAATGTTCCGTCACGGCTTTCATAGATGGCGCGCACCTTATTATTGATAAGCGAGTTCGCATCGTTTGGGTCATGAACATAGCGGGTAAATTTTCCACTGATGTCATCCATCCTGTTCAGGCCACCCAACGAGGGTATCGATTTCTCGGGGCCGTAAATGCTTCCTGTGCCCACCCATATTGTGCCCTGCCTGTCCTGGTAAATGGAAACGACGGCGTTGGAGGAAAGACTGCGAGGATCATTTTTATCGGACCGGTAATGAACGAATTTACCCGTGCGGGAATCCAAACGGTCGAGGCCGTTTCCGGTACCCACCCAGATATTTCCATCCTTGTCGGTCATGAGCGCAGAGATCCAGTCGGCGTTAAGCGAGGTAGTGTCTTGTCGGGAATGTCGGTACTGCGTAAATTTTTCGCGAACCGGGTCAAATTTCAAGACACCCGCACCCAGTGATCCTAACCATATATTTCCATCCTTATCGGTGCATATTGCTTCGAGTTCATTGGCTGGCAGGGAGTTGGCATCCAAAGGATCGTTTTTATAGCTGGTCATTTGATAGCCATCGTACCGGTAAAAGCCTTTTTTGGAAGAAAGCCACAAGTAACCCGATCTGTCCTGTGTGATACCCGTTATGTGAAGGAAATTAC
>CAMPGT010000302.1 GCA_946885665.1 uncultured Chitinophagaceae bacterium
GCTTTATAGCCTCAGGAATTTCCCTGTAAGAGTAAATCTTTTCTATGTGAACACGAATTTTCTTGTCGCGAATCAGTAATGCCAATGTCTCCAAATCCTTTGTGTTCGCTTCAGCCGTGAACTGGGCCATTGGAAATTTGTTCACAGCTTTTTTCAACGACAGAAAAATCATGTGCCCCATTGTTGTGAAACCAGTCGTAACCCCTCGCTGGCCCATGCGTGTATAATCGCTATGAAAAAGATTACCGTGTGTATCAACCACCAGGTCGTACCTCCCATTATGCCGGTGAATATTTTCCTTATCGTAGGCGATTACCTCGTCTGCACCTAATGACCTCACAAACTCCGCGTTTTTACCTGAGCAAACACCGGTAACGTGAGCGCCATAAGCTTTTGCCATCTGCACAGCGAAGTGACCGACACCTCCTGAAGAACCATTGATGAGGACGGTCTCCCCAGCTTTGAGCTTTCCGTGCGTGATGAGCGCCTGCAACGCCGTTAACCCGGCTACGGGAACACTGGCCATCTCGGGAAAGCCTGCTCCTTCCGGCATAACGGCACACACATTTACAGGAACGCAGGCGTATTCTGCAAAAGCGCCTCCCTCAAGCGTTTCTCCGAACACACGGTCGCCCACCTTAAAAGGCCCTGCATTGCTTCCCGTTGCCTCAACAACACCGGCAAAATCAGCTCCCGGAATTTTTTGTTTTGGTTTGAACAGCCCGGACGAGAAGCGTGCAAAGAAAGGTTCTCCTCTGATGATGTGCCAGTCGGCTGGGTTATCGGAATTCGCAGCCACTTTTACGAGGATGTGTCCGTCTTTTATTGTTGGCCGGTCAACGTTTTGCAGTTGCAGTATTTCCGGTCCGCCGTATTTCGTTTTTACAAACGCTTTCATTGAGTTAATTGGCAATTGTATAAAAATAGCTTTTCTTTTGATTTTCAAAATTGATATCAACATTTCAAATCCGCACCACTATAAGAGAGCGCAAATTCTTTTGTATCTTAAGAGAATAATGAGTCCCTCTATCTTTATTAAAAAATGGTGCTGGGTGCCGGCGCGCATCTTCTTCATTCCGGATCGACTATAACATTCCCAACAACATCATATTTTTCCCATCCTGGTACGCTTCCGGATTATTCGTTTCCTTGAAAACCCCGTCATAGCTGCATTTCAGCAATTGGCACCGAACTTGACCATCTGGTATCAGGTTTTTCATAGGATATTGGATTTAAAACACGGGACCGGGTTTCTACTCAGGTCCCTTTTCTTTGTAGAGTTTTCCGGCAAACGAATTGTGACACGCAGCCGCGCACTTAGAAGAGCGTTTCACAATATACAAGTCGACAAAAATGGAACCTGCAAAATTCATTTCGACCCGCCAGTTTTCCTCTAGTGTAAAAATATTTGGGTAGACCAGCATAAAAATCATTAGTCTTCGCAACCAACTCCCTTCATTTTTTAGATTTTTTACGATCGAAGCTGAGCAAAGGCAATACACCATTCTCACAATAAGATTTGTTAAAAACTAAATGAACTACTTTTACATGCCCCAATAAGAACGAAAAAGAATGGAAAAAGAATCCCGATCGGCTGAGCAGAGACAACGACCACAGTTGATATTGCTGGATGTGTACGATACGCTCCTGCGCATGGACGAAGTGGAACGCAAAGTCAATAATTTGCTGCACAGCAAACACGGCTATACGTTATGGTTTGAACTCTTTATGCAGTATTGCTTCGTTGACAATGCCATTGCACGGTTCAATAATTTTCGCTCAATAGCCCATGCAACGATGCAGATGACGTCGAACATACTCGACAGAGAAGTTGACGATCACGACATCGAATCCGTACTCGACCTACTCAAGCACTTACCGGTTCACGAAGGCGTGCAGAAAGGCCTTTCGACCCTTAACGACATGGGACTACGGATAGCGGCGCTAACCAATTCACCGGAGGCAACGGTATGTGAAAGAATGGAGATGACAGGGTTGATCTCTTATTTCGAACAAGTGCTCAGCGCTGAGCATGTTGGCAAATACAAGCCCAGCCTCGCAGTATATGAATGGGCAATAAAAAAGCTGGACGTTGAACCCGGCTGCGTGCTGCTGGTATCCACGCATGGCTGGGACCTGGCGGGCGGACAAAACGCAGGCATGCAGACGGCTCATATCCGGCAGCCCCGGCAGATGCTTTATCCATTGGCGCCCCCACCCGACTATCATTGCGATAACCTCCTCGATCTCGCGCGGCAGTTGGCATGAAAATCATTTAAGTAGAGGAAGAAGCGAAATGCAGGTCAATAAATGTGGCCTCATCTACTAGTTGGATATCGCTCCGCATTTTAACCGTCCAAAACGGAGGGCTTATTGCAATCTTTTTCAACCCGCTCCAGGTTAATTAAAATGTCCTTATGTTCACTGAGACAACTTGTTCTTTTCTGGTATAACACTCCAAGGGTTTTTGATATGCTCTGGTATAAGCTCAGCTTATACCACACCAATGAGAGAGTTATACTTAGCTTATAGGAGATCAGTACAAAACATTATAAATCTGTGGCTTAGTTGGGGTCCACCCCCGGCGCTGCGCGCCACCCCCGCCAGCGGGGGAAATTTTTGCGCGTTCTTTACGCCCTTAGGTGAGCTTACTCTGCGTCCCTGCGTGAAATTTTCTTCTGGATTTTGCGTGAACTTCCACAAGCAGGCCCTCCGTATCCCCCGCTGGCGGGGGTGGCGCGAAGCGCCGGGGGTGGACCCGAAGACGTGAGACGGTTTTCAGTTTTAACTTTTAAGTTATCAGTTTTGCCCGAAGGGCAACAGTATCCCCCGCTGGCGGGGGTGGCGCGAAGCGCCGGGGGTGGACAAGGGGCGCAAAGAAATTTCCACGCAAAGGCGCAAAGAAAACTCACGCAAGAGCGCGAAGAAGGAACACGCGGAATAATTCTGCGTAACCCGAAGTAATTACCTGCCTCCCCGCAGGCACTCGATGATATCCTTGCGCATAGGGCCGGCTTCGCGAATGGCGGCAACAATCTGCTGATGATCCTTATCCGGAAACTGCTGATGCAAATATTCCACTTCACTCTTGTCGTTAATATCCACACGCAGATCATCCTGCCTGCCTACATTTTGTTTATCGTCTGCCATAACTTTAATTTTCCATACAAAACATCAAACCTTATGCCGCGGTAATACACACTGCCAGCATCAAACGACTAACTCACGTCTCACGAAAAAAACCTAACTTATTATCATGATAGAAATGATGATCGAAGCACGCAACGCGGCCATTAGCGAATCCATGAAGGTCAAACGCATCCTCCCCTTCAGACTTCGGCGCATGGTAGGCCCTTTTATCTTCATGGACCACGCCGGGCCCATTACCGAACAACTCTCCAAACCATCGTCGCTCGATGTGCTGCCACACCCGCATATCGGCCTTTCCACCGTAAGCTATCTCTTCAGCGGGCAGGTAACACATCGCGACAGCCTCGGCGTGGAACAGGTGATTCGCCCCGGCGAAGTGAACTGGATGACTGCCGGCAGCGGCATCGCCCACTCCGAACGGTTTGAAGATCCAACCGCCCTCGCAGGAGGAGAACTGGAAATGATACAGACGTGGGTGGCGCTGCCGGAAAAAGATGAAGAAGCAGCTCCCTCATTCAATAACTACACGCCCGAACAACTGCCCGTGTTTACCGACAAAGGCATTTGGATGCGGCTGATCGCAGGCAACGCATATGGGCTGCGCAACGACGTAAAAACAAATTCACCGCTTTTTTACCTGCATGCCATATTGCAGCAGGGCACAAGCTTTAACTTGCCGAAAGAGCACGCCGAACGCGGCATCTACATCGCAAAAGGAAGTATTGAAGTGGCAGGCAATATCTATCATGCGGGTCAAATGCTGGTATTCAACAAAGGAGTGGACCCAACGCTGCTCGCAAAAGAAAATACAACGATGATGCTGCTCGGTGGTGAACCGCTCGGTGAAAGACACATCTGGTGGAACTTCGTGTCGTCGCGGCGCGAAAGAATTGAACAAGCCAAGGCCGATTGGCAGGCAGGCAGGATACTGTTGCCGCCGGCCGATAACCAGGAATTTATTCCCCTGCCCGCCGACCATCGCTCAAAACCAGGCAGCGCACCCGTGCCGGAAGCGCTGTCTTAATACTTATTTTTTTACAAAACGATACGTTTGGTCGCCGGCTATCGTAATCAACAGCACCGGCTTATTACTTTCATTCGAAAATTCGTAAGAAAAACGTTCATTACTGGGTATAAAAAATCTATTTGCTGCAAACGGCAACAGTTCTTCAGCGATTGCCCGCGGATTCTCCCACCTTAAAAAAGACGGCCTTTTTTTAATAAATATATTGGCCCGCGGCTATTCAATATAACCAAACTCCTTTGCAATAACGGTGAGAAGG
>CAMPGT010000303.1 GCA_946885665.1 uncultured Chitinophagaceae bacterium
CGGCTCGACCGCGACCGAACACCCACTATTCCCGGGCATGAGTTGGCCGGAGTGGTTACCGCCCTCGGCTATGGTACTACGGGACTGTCGGTGGGACAGCGCGTGTTCGGCCTTACAGACTGGTATCGAAACGGCACCATGGCCGAGTACGTAGCGGTTGAGGCGCGCAACCTTGCGCCACTTCCCGGCGATGTTGATTTCACAGTGGGCGCGAGCCTGCCGGTTTCGGGACTCACCGCATGGCAAGGGCTGTTCCGGCACGGCCGTCTGCAGGCCGGTCAGCGTGTCCTGGCGCACGGCGCAGCGGGCGCAGTCGGTTCGTTGGTAACGCAACTCGCAAGAGAAGCCGGCGCCTACGTTATCGGCACCGGGCGCTCCGCCGACCGTCAGAAGGCGCTCGACTTCGGCGCGAATGAGTTCGTCGACCTCGAAAACGATGCTCTCGAAGACGTTGGCGGAGTTGACCTGGTATTCGATGTTATCGGCGGTGACATCGGGAAGCGGTCGGCGGGCCTGGTTCGAGCTGGGGGCACCATAGTGTCTGTCGTCGGACCGGTCGAAGCACAGCCTGTAAACGGTTTGGCGGTCGACTTCGTTGTTGAGTCCGATCGTGCGCAATTAATTGAGATCATTCAACGGGTACGGGATGGGCGACTGCAAACGAACATCGGCAATGTAGTCAGCCTTGATGAAGCCGTCGCGGCCCTCAATTCGACCAGGCGTGTCAAGGGAAAGACAATCGTGCGCGTTCATTCGTGAGTCGGGATAACGTTAATGGGCATCCTTCACTAGTGACTTACGATAGCCATCGGGAGAGACACCGGTCTGCACCTTAAAGACACGGCTGAAATACGCCACGTCATGAAAGCCCAGTTCGAGGGCAATTTCTTTTATTGGCTTGTCATTTAAAAATAATTCATGCTTAGCCTGTGTGATGATGCGTTCTGAGATCATGTCGCTCACAGTCTTTTCCAGGTGCTGTTTTGCGGTACGATTCAACGTTTTGACGGTAACGTTCAGCAATTTTGCATAATCCGCCGGCCGGTGCTTGTGCTGAAAGTGCTGTTCTACTGCATCGATCAATTTCCGGATAATGTAGTGGGCCTCCGAGAGGGTGGCGGAATTAATCTTGCCTTTTTCCATCTTTATGCGTGAGGCATAGACCATAAATATCTTCACCCACGCGATCGTGATATCATAACGGCCCAAACGGTCACCGTTGAGTTCTGAAACAAGGTGATCCAGCGGATACAGGAGTTGGTCCATTTCCGGCTTACTGATTTTTATCAGGGGCACCTCGTTGATACTTTTAAACAGCACCTGCTTGCAGGTTGATTCCATTTGGTATCTCTGGTTCCAAAAGAAATCCGGATGAAACTGCAGTAATACGCCGTCAAGCGGACCGTTTGCCTCGATTTGAAAGGGTTGGTAAATCGGAAATCTAATTAAGCAATTTTCGGAGAAGTCATACCTGGCAACGTCAAAGGTTACCTGGCCCTTTCCTTTCCTGATAAGGATCAACTTATAACAGTTAAAACTTTTCAGACTTTTAAAATAATTGTCGTCGTTAAGCTGTATCAGCCTAAATGCCAATACGTTGGTTTGAGGGTTTACTAGCTCTATTGTCAATTCCTTATTCATTATTCAACTATTTTACGTCAACATCAATTAGTTGACAATGACCCGACGCACATGCAAAAACAGGCGGTGCCATCAACCGGCTGGTTGGTAAAGTTAAAAACAATCTGTTTTCGGAACGATGGGCGGCATGAGTAGTGTGCCTAAGGCTCAGCCACTGCCGCTTCAAAAGGAATAACTGCGCGCGAATATTTACCGCACGCATTCATATCGGATATTATACTGCTCCGTATCCTGGTTAGCGTTTCCCTTGATACGCCGATGTAGGAAGCGATCATATAGATGGGAACCCGTTCATGCAATTGGGGATAGCGCCGGATAAACTGCCGGTATCTTTCCTCTGCCTGGTGGCTGAGCATCATATATATTCTGTCGCGGCTTGTGCTGCAATCATCCGTAATAATTTTAGTGTTCAGGGCCTCGAAATTAGGGATCGCTTTCAGAAGCATTTTAAAACTATCCGCTGAAAACTGCATGACAGTACTATCTTCTAAAGCGTCGATAAACTCATTTGAAGGTGTGTGGGTTAACAGACTTACCCGGTCGCCGACCCAATGATTAGCCGGCGAAAGGCTAAAAATGTGTTCGTTACCCTTTTCATCAATTCGGTATGATCGAAGACAGCCGCTGCATACGAAAGTGTGAAATCTGCATACGCTTCCCTGTCTTAGTAAGTATTGCTTCTTTTTCAGTCGCCTGGGTATCACCAGCGACATAATCGTTGCAATGTCCGCGTCGGAGAATAAGCCATGGCTTCTGATATAACTTTCAAAAAAATCGAATATACTCGCACACATCAGGCAACAAAAACTAATTAGATTAATTGATAACCGCGAAATTACATTACGTAGCAACGGCTGCAAATGGACAAAAAGGACAATTTGTTGTAAAATGGTTGTGGCTGGGCTCCTGAATAAGTAAAAATAATTCCCTATTATTGTATCACTCTGCCTTTCAAGAATGCATCATTGTATCTAAACCAGTTCCTGTTTTGAGGAAAGTTTGCGGCATGTAAATGGACCTCGGATATCCTATTTTATTTCTTGTTGTTTGTCAAAATTCAATTAAGCTGATGGGAAAAGCGAATCAACATTCCATTGATGAGAATTCTATGCCTGCTTCCAGGATCCATTCTTTTGCAGAGAAGGATTTTGAAAATCTTTTCCGCAATCATTTTAAAGCACTTTGCGGATACTGTTCAGTGAAATTCGGTTTTGATATTGATTTATCGAAGGATATGGTTCACGCCGCATTTGTTAAGCTATGGGAAACCCGGGATGTTGACTTTTCCGATGTGGCCGCGAAAGGATACTTGCAAAGAATCGTCGTCAATAACTGCCTGGATCATCTTCGGCATGAGAAAATAAAAGCGGGGTATGAGGCCTTTGTCAAAAAATTCTCCTCCGACGTTGTCCATGAGGATTCATTCGATATTGCTCAGTTGCAAAAAGATATCGAGAAATCCATTGCTGCCCTGCCGGAACAAATGCGCAACGTGTTCATTCTAAGCAGGTACAGCGGTTTGAAATACAAACAGATAGCCAAACATCTCGGCATTTCCGTAAAAACTGTGGAAACCCAAATGGTCAGGGCGTTATACAGGCTGAGGCAACAATTGCCGGGTCTACCGGCACTTATTGCATTATTTTTTTCCGCCGAACTATAAAAAAGAAGAAGGACTGTCAGGGTAAATTCTTTATCAAACGTATAATTAACAGATGCATGGAAGGCAAGGGTCAATATGAAGTTTTACTGGTAAAATATTTAACGGGTGAACTGGATGGACAAGAGGAATCTTTCATCACTGATTGGATAGCAGCGGATGAGAAGAACAGAGCGGAATTTGAATCATTGAAAAAGTCATTGAATGTTACAGACCTCGACCGGTCTTTGCAGGCCATCGATGTGGATATAGAGTGGGACCAGCTCAAAGCAAAGATCGGCAGTGATGAGGCTAAAGTGATCTCCATGTTATCGGGGCGAATCTTTCCGCCGCAGGCAAATGAAAGGCGACCCGTGCAACGCTCATTGACCAGGCGGTTTTTGTGGATTGGCGCCGCAGCGATTTTGCTGGGCGTTTTTATTCCTTTCGTGTGGAAATACTTTGATAGCGCTGTGCCGCAACACCGGACCGCATTTGCCCGCCAGCCTGCCGACTCGACGGAGATTCCCGTAATCACGCATGAGGTGAACAGAACGGACCATGCAAGAACTGTGATGCTGGATGATGGCACCACGGTGATACTGTTTGCCAATAGTGAGCTGACCTATAGAAAGCAGTTTTCTGACAATAAAAGAGATGTGCTGCTGGCAGGAAAAGCGCAGTTTGCAGTTGCGGATGATCAGCAAAGGCCTTTTACGGTGTATGCAGGCGACATCCGAACGAGAGATATCGGGACCATCTTTACCGTGACTGCCTTTACAGATGAAGAGCAAATTACCGTAGAAGTAACAGAAGGAAAAGTTGTTGTTAGTTCCGTGGACACAGAAAATTCCGCCTTCGACAAAGAAGTTTTTTTGTTGCCGGGTCAGGAGCTGGTGTATAACAGAAGCAATAAGACCATCAGCCTGAAATCGTTGAAAAATGTGACAGCCCGGCGAGGCAAAACGAAAAAGAATGTTGAGGAGGTCAACAAAAATAATCCGGTCATCCCTAAGAACTACAAACAGCCCTGGTTTATGTTCAATAACCAGCCGCTGCCTGAAATATTTTCTTCCCTGGCTTTGATGTACAACGCAAAGATTCATTACGAGTAAAAGGATATGGATAAGCTGTATTT
>CAMPGT010000304.1 GCA_946885665.1 uncultured Chitinophagaceae bacterium
AATTTGTGGGCATGGCAAGGGGGATATATTCTCGCAAATATACTGATCCAATCGTCTCCAGTGCGTGACATCAATAAGGTTCAGTGGCTATCTAAAGGTATCAATTTACACTAAACAGCCAGCCGTCTGCGCCTCCATGCGATCCAGAAAGATCGCCATCGGTACTGTTGGTGGTTCCCAGGACAAAATATTTATCATCGCTGCCCGCTATGATCGCAAACGCCTGATCATCCTTGCTTCCGCCAAAAGTCTGTTGATTGACTATCTCGCCATTACTATTTAAAGTAACAATCCAGGCGTCATTTTCGAGCAGGTCGTCTGGACTGCTTGTATTCCCCAAAATCATTACTGCGCCTGAGGCCAGGGCGACGGCACCTCTGCCTGTGCCCAGGCCGTCTCCACCCAACTCTTTATCCCACAACAGGTTGCCGGCGTTGTCGATTTTCAATACCCAGATATTATTTTGCAGTTTGCTGACGCCGTTTACCGGCGGAAGGCCCTTGTAGGTAGTACCGGTAACCACGTAGTTGCCGTCCGTGGTAGCGATGATTTTCCAGCCGATGTCGTCATTGTTCTTTCCAAATGTTTTTTGCCATTCAAGATTGCCGTTATCGCTTACTTTTAATACCCATATATCCATTCCTTTCTCTGACGGCAGTACATCCCCATCGGCAATAAATGCAGAGTTGAAACCCGTCACTACAACGCCGCCATCGTTACCCCGCGTCATGGAAAAAGGCATTTGTTCTCCGCTGCTGCCTCCAAAACATTTGGACCACAATTTATCGCCTGAGTTATTTAATTTTACCAGCCACACATCGGCCGCATCGCTGTGGTTATCTACTACGTCACCATCCGTACTTGTGGCATCCACCGCGATCATGAAATTGCCGTCACTTAGGGCAGTCAGGCCGAACGCGCGTTCCAACTTGCTGCCGCCAAATGTTTTTTGCCAGATTTTATTTCCGTCGGCATCTATTTTTATTACCCACGCATCCCAACTGCCATGGTTGCCTGTTACATCGCCATCGTTACTTTCTGTGTACCCCGAGATCATGTATCCTCCGTCGCTTGTTGCTACAATTGCATCGCCCTCGTCATTTAACGTGCCGCCGAATGTTCTGGACCACATTTTATTGCCCTCTTTATCTGTTTTCAATATCCACAGATCCCTTTCTCCGCGGTTCACCAGGACGTCATCATTTGCGCTGGTGGAGAACCCAACTGCGATGATACCTCCATCGCTGGTGGCGATAGCCGCGTTGAATTGATCCCCATCCGATCCACCGAAAACATGCGGGTAAACCGGTGAAACAGGTAATGGTTGCTGTGTACAGGTGAGACGAACAGGAGCGGTATTGCTCTGCCCGCTTACAACAATTTCCACCGATCTCGATGCAGTACCTTCGTTGATTCCGGTGACTGCTACCGTAATCCGTTTGTTTCCACTTCCACTCGTTTCACTTATGTGCAGCCAGGCTGCGTCTGTAGGTGATGTGGTTATCGTCCAGTTACCGGCATAAGTGATGTAAAAAGAATCTATTGCATTGGAAAGGCCGTTAAGTGTGAGCGAGGAACGATTCACCTTCAATAGATCCGGCGAAGGTGCAGCGAGGTCTTTGGATTTGGAGCAGGCGGAAGCCACGAGGAATAGGAGTAGGATACACGGTGTCGTTTTCATAGTTAGGTTTGCGTGCCAAGATAATACTTAGTTTTTTTGGGCGCAATAGCGTATAAAAACAATTACTCACACCTAATGCTGCTGTGAACGATTGCCGGAATGTAACGATGACGTACCATTGCAACATGAGGTCGACATTTACCAAGCGGATTTTTCTGCCGCTAGTCGTGCTGGCTGTGGTTGCCGGAGCATTGCTGATTGTTTCTTTCTCTTTAGTTGGTAAACTGAACGAGAACTGGATACCTGTCGCCGCGTTTTACATCTGTTTCCTGTTCATCTTCTGCTGGCTTGTTTTTGGTGAAATGCGCGTACGAATGATTGCAGTGGAAATAGCCAACGATCACCTGGTCGTTGCCTCCTTTCTTGGTCTGGGCAAAAAAAGGGAATGGTATTTTTTAGAGTTGGATGGCTACGAGACGGTCTTACTGCCTTCCCGGTATAATTCATATGAATATCTGTTTATCCTTCGTAGCGGTAAAAGGGTGGTAAGGCTTTCTGCATTTTACCATAGTAATTATGAAGAGTTGAAGGCTCTTCTCTGCCGAAAATTAAAACCTCTGGGAGGCGACGGCTTTGAGGTATCGAAAGAATTGAGGGATATGTTTGGATAGGTGAAGAAACGCGCTGTTTGAATTTAAAACGAAAAGGCTGGACCATATATGATCCAACCTTATTTATTTCGGCGCGAAGATATCCTTCAACTGCTCGAGTAGCTTGCCGTTACCGCCGACGCTGATGCTGTTGATTTTATCAGCGATCTTTTCCACGTATTCCATTTCCTTCAACTTCCATAGCATCGCGTTATCTTCCATCAGCCTGGCAGTGTTCAACAAGCTCCTGGTGCTGGCAGTTTCTTCCCTCCTCATGATGGTGTTGGCCTGTGCTTTCTTCTCGGCCACCAATACCTGGTTCATGATCTCTTTCACGTCGCCAGGCAGGATAATATCCCTGATGCCAAAGCCATTTACCTCAACTCCCAGCACTTCGGCCTTGCCTTTCACTTTTTCCAGCACAAAAGGAACGATGCTTTCTTTCTTCTCGAGCAATTCGTCGAAGTTGAAACCCGCAACGTATTCCCGCAATGCCAACTGAAACGCAACATACAGCTGCTTGTCGTATTCTTTGTTTTCAAGCAAGGCTTTCTGGATGTTTACCACCCTGTACTGCGCCCATGCGTTGATCCGCAATGCGGCTTTATCACGAGTGAGGATTTCCTGACCGTTAATTTCCAACTGCAACTGCCGGGTATCCACTTTGCCTACAAGAATGGAAATGCTGTTTTTCCACCAGTGGTGCACACCGCCGTTCAGCTCAGCGGAGTATTTACCATCGATAAACAGAATTGCTTTTTCGAAGTTTTCAACACTTACGGTCCGCACATAAGGAGAAACTAACTTCCCCAGCAAAGTTGCCCTGTCGATGGCTTCGGTAATTTCAATTTTACCGATGTCTGCCCGAACGAAGTCGTACTTCACAGGTCCTTTCCAGTAAGCATACCTTCCGGCGGTCAACACCTGGTTCAGTAATCCGTTTTCGTACTGCAAAACGATCTCATTGTCTTTTACTTCAACAACAATCAGCGCTTCGGCAATTTCTGCATCCTGCAACAGGATGTTCAGTTCCACGGGCGCGTTGAATGCCTGGGTCAAAGAATATAATTTTACATCTTCTCCTTTCCAGAACCAGTAAGTTCCTTCTTTCAGCATGCGCTTGTATGCGCCATTTTTGAATACTAACCCGATTTCGTAAGCGTTCACTCTTACTTTTTTCATTTTTTTTCAGTTTAAGGGTTTTTAAATAAAGCCGGTAATTACAGGCATCCTGTATTCACGGAAACGATTTCTCGTGCAACCTTCACATCATCAGTTCTGCAGCGTTTATTCATTCAGCACGATTGAATGAATGCAGGCCGGAGAAGCAACAATGTTCCGGTTGATGACAAATCATTTACTGGTGTTTACCCGATTGCGATGATATCTTTAGATACCTCGCCACCCGGTAATTCCGGCTTTTTTCCTGGTCATCATTTTTCGAAGCGATGTACTTCTGTTTTACAACATCCTAAGTGTTGCGTTCTGCCACCGAACTATCACCGTTAAAGGGTGAGCAGGATTCGAACCTGCGCGTTTGCTATGCTCTGCCTACTGAGCTACCGTATTTACGGGAAGGAGTCGAACCTTCGACACTAGCATTATCGACAGCGCTGAATGATAATAACAACATACAGATAGTTATTACGTCTGCATTGCGGAGCTTTTGAAATACTCCTGCCTGGTTTATCAGCAACCAGTAACTGTCGCACAGGATGAAGGATTCGAACCTCCATGCACGGGTTTGGAATCCGTGTTGTTACCATTACATCAATCCTGCGATTCATCCATCGTTGGTCCGGAGCGACTCGAACGCTCAACTCACGGTGTAAAAGACCGTTACTCTACCAATTGAGTTACGAACCATTCTTTCACTTCCTGACAAATAGAATATCGGACACAAAAAACCCGGCTGATGATTACCAACCGGGTTCACACTTGATTCGAATACACTCGTTATTCGAACAATAGTATTTCCGGTTGTTTATTGAATGTTTTTATATGCATTGTTTCCGTTTGTTACAAATAAAAAGCCCCGCGATCCAGGCGGGGCTTGTATTTCAGCGAATTATCTTATTATCTAATTCTGCACGGCACATGCCCCGTTCCGGTAAAGCTTTTCGGGCTAAACCAGTCCATTCTGATC
>CAMPGT010000305.1 GCA_946885665.1 uncultured Chitinophagaceae bacterium
TCCGAAAGGACCGCGACGGCGACTGGATCAATAAAACAGAACCCTGCCAGTTTCTTAACCTCCAGGATAATAAATGCAGCATCTATGAAGTGCGACCGGCCGATTGCGCAGGCTTTCCTCATCACACAAAAAAGCGGGTGGTGGATTATGTTCACGTTTTCAAGCAGAATATCGAATACTGTCCTGCTACGTACATGGTGGTGGAGATGATGAAAGAAAAAATAGAAGCAAAGATTAAGAGCCGGCTTCCCGTTTAATAGAAGTACACATCTTCGATAAAAAAGAATTCAACGGGCCTGCCTTGTATAACGAGAACGGAAACAATGTCAAACTGAATTCTTTTCACATGTTGGTGCCGGCTCATGAATACCACAGCGGCTTTTCTCATCGCATTGAATTTCTTTTTCGTCACCGCTTCTTCAGGGTATCCAAATTTCAGGGAATGCCTGGTTTTCACTTCAATAAAATGAAGAATTTTTTCTTTGAAGGCAATGATGTCAATTTCCTGGCGGCCGCTTCTCCAATTACACGCCACTATCGTAAATCCTTTGTTGACCAGGAATTCACGAGCCATCCGCTCACCGTCTTTTCCCTTGATAATATGCAGGGCCATGGTTTCAATTTTGTAATATTGCCGCAGATTAAATGATGCTGAATAAGGAATATGGAAATATCTGAAAAGATTGCAAGGATACAAGGTGTATTTAAACACTATGACTGGGGAGGAAAAACCTTCCTTCCGTCGCTTTTGAACCGTTCAAATGAAGAGGGAAAACCTTATGCAGAATACTGGCTGGGCAGCCACCTTCACGAGGCCGCCGGAAAGCTGCCTTACCTGTTCAAGGTGCAGGATGTTGAAAAAATGCTTTCCATCCAGGTGCATCCGTCGAAGGAGGTAGCGAAGAAGAAATTTGAAGAAGAAAACAAAAAAGGTGTGCCATTAGATGCTCCAAACAGGAACTACAAGGATGATAATCACAAGCCGGAGTTGCTGTCGCCGCTGGGAGATTTTTACCTGCTCCATGGTTTCAAACCTGTTGAGAAGCTTACGGCCGTTTTGCATAAAACACCCGAACTGCAGTTCCTGCTGAAAGAATTTGGCGAGGGTAACTATAAGCAATTGTACACGGCGGTGATGACCATGCCGCAGGAGGAGGTGAACAAAGTTCTCGCACCGTTGACCGGCCGCATTGTTCCCCTGTATAGCGAAGGAAAGTTAACGAAGGAGGATGAGGATTTTTGGGCGGCGCGGGCAGCGCTTACCTTTCCGTCG
The DNA here is from genome assembly GCA_946885665.1 of uncultured Chitinophagaceae bacterium. Next base: position 1,274 of record CAMPGT010000305.1, read on the forward strand.
GGCAACAATATCGACCGCGGCATCTTCTCCGTCTACCTTTTTAATATTGTAAAGATGAAAGAAGGGGAGGCGCTGTTCCAGGACGCCGGACTGCCGCACGCCTACCTCGAAGGGCACACCATGGAGATCATGGCGAATTCGGATAATGTGCTTCGCGGCGGACTTACACCCAAGCATATTGACGTACCGGAGTTGCTGGCCAACATAAAATTTGCACCTACGGTGCCCAACGTTATCAAAGGAAGTACCGCCAGCACACACGAAGAAGTGTTTGAAACACCCGCCGAAGATTTTCAGTTGAGCCGCATCATCGTGGAGCCCGGCGAGGGAATTTCGCTGCACGCCGTGCATGCCGACATATATTTCATTTACAAGGGCACCGGTGCGGCGGTCGCGGATGAAGAGCGCGTGGATTTTAGAGCGGGAGATGCCCTGCTGGCACTACCGGGCAGCGTGGTGCACTTAAGTACCGCGTCGCGGGCCGTTGTTTATCGGGCAACGGTGCCTGCGGCATCGAAATAATGATTATTTTTGCGTTTAATTTTATTCTGTTATGAGGTCAAACAAGCATCTTGTCTCCATTCTTTTGATGATGATCGTGATTGCCGCGCTTTATCGGATCATTCCCGGGCGCCAGCCGGGGTTCGCACCGCAGTGGGCCATGGCGCTGTTTGCGGGAGCGGTGATAAAAGATAAGAAATGGGCATTTGCTTTTCCGATCCTCTCGATGCTGATTTCCGACCTGCTGTACCAGGTACTGTATACCTGTGGATTAAGCGACATTCCCGGCTTTTATTCCGGCCAGTTCACGAACTATGTGCTGTTTGCCGGCCTTACAGCCATCGGTTTCTTTATGAGGAAGGTGAATGTGCCGAATGTGCTGCTGTTCTCGGCCATCGTTTGCATGGCTTATTTCGCGGTGTCGAATTTCCTCGTCTGGAACGGCGGTGGCGGTTGGTTCAGGCCACATACGTTCAGCGGGCTGATGCTGACTTTTGTAGACGGCTTGCCGTTCCTGCAGTGGAGCTTTATTTCTACGCTGGTATTCGGTGGCGTGCTGTTCGGCGCGTGGAAGCTGATGATGAGGCAAAACGTGGCAACGGCTTAATTCTCCCCGCTTTCATATCCTTCGTCCGTTAAAAGATTTTTACCGTCGGCGGCCTCCGTGGCGAGCATGTCGCAGCGGTTGTTGAACGCATTGTCGGCGTGGCCGCGCACCCATTTGAACGTGATATTGTGTTTTGCGGCCAGTTCGGCGTATCTCCGCCAGAGGTCCTTATTCTTTTTTCCGCCTTTGAAATTCGTGGCCAGCCAGTTTTTCAGCCAACCTTCGGTTACAGCCTTCACTACATACTGGCTGTCGGAAAAAACGGTGATGGTGAGGCCATCGCGGTTCAGTGCTTCGAGTGCTTTGATGACTGCCAGCAGTTCCATGCGGTTATTGGTGGTGCGGCGATAGCCGGCCGACAGTTCCTTTTCTTTTCCACCGTACCGGAGAATGGCGCCGTAGCCGCCGGGTCCCGGGTTTCCGCGCGATGCACCGTCAGTGTATATGATGAGTTCTTTCAGAACGATGTTTGTTGATAGTTATAAATAGGCAATAGGCAATGGGCAATAGAATATTTTTATGAATATCTTAGAATCAAAATCTTAATCAAAACCGTACACTATCACCTACTCAAAACAAAAAAGTTTTCGTGCGACTGGAACCTAAGCAGTCTACACCTGAAAAACGCCCATTTTAAATTCCGGAATGTCCGGGTTGTGATCCGCCGCTTCTATCGATTGCGAAATAATGCTTCTCGTTTCAACGGGATCGATCAACCCATCTACCCATAACCTCGCCGCCGCATAATAGGGCGATGTTTGCCTGTCGTATTTCGATTTAATATCCAGCAATAACTGCTTTTCTTCCTCCTCACTAATCGCACTTCCCTTTGCTTTCAGCCCTGCCACCTGTATTTGCAGCAGCGTTTTCGCGGCCTGCTCCCCACCCATCACCGCAATACGCGCCGTGGGCCATCCAAAAATAAATCGCGGGTCGTAAGCCTTGCCGCACATGGCGTAATTGCCGGCGCCAAACGAATTGCCCACAATGAAAGTGATTTTCGGCACCACCGAATTCGCCACCGCGTTCACCATCTTTGCTCCGTCTTTAATGATGCCGGCGTGCTCGCTCCTCGAGCCCACCATAAAGCCTGAAACATCCTGCAGAAAAACAAGCGGGATCTTTTTCTGGTTGCAGTTCATGATGAAGCGCGCGGCCTTGTCGGCGCTGTCATTATAGATCACTCCGCCCATCTGCATTTCGCCCTTACTGTTCCGCACAATTTTTCGCTGGTTGGCCACAATTCCTACTGCCCATCCATCAACGCGGCCATAACCGCAGATGATCGTCCTGCCATAATCTTCTTTGAACTGTTCGAATTCGGAATCGTCTACGATTCTTTCGATGACCTCCATCATGTCGTACGGCTTGCTGCCATCCACAGGGATCACGCCATACAATTCCCTGATATCTTTTTTCGGTTTTACCGGCTGGATGCGGTCGAAGCCCGCGGTGGGCGTCTTGCACATCATAGACATCATCTTTCTGATATGGTCCATGCATGCTTCTTCCGTGTCGAATTTATAATCGGCTATCCCGGAGATTTCGGTGTGCGTAGCGGCGCCACCCAGCGTTTCCACATCTATATCTTCCCCGATAGCGGCCTTTACGAGGTAAGGGCCGGCAAGGAATATCGAGCCTCGTCCCTCCACCATCAGTGTTTCATCGCTCATGATGGGAAGGTAGGCGCCTCCGGCCACGCAGGCGCCCATCACCGCCGCGATCTGCGTTATGCCCATGGCGCTCATCTTCGCATTGTTCCTGAATATTCTTCCGAAATGTTCCTTATCGGGAAATATTTCGTCCTGCATGGGCAGGAACACACCGGCGCTGTCCACCAGGTAAATGATTGGCAGCATATTTTCCATCGCTATCTCCTGCAATCGCAGGTTCTTTTTGCCGGTAATGGGAAACCAGGCGCCTGCCTTCACGGTCTGGTCGTTTGCCACGATCACACACTGCCTGCCGCTTACATAGCCCACACCACCAACAGTGCCTCCGGAGGGGCAGCCACCCTGTTC
>CAMPGT010000306.1 GCA_946885665.1 uncultured Chitinophagaceae bacterium
GCCACAAACTCTCCTGCCCTCACTTCTATCGAGAGTTTGTTGAGCGCAACCGTTTCCACTTCTTCGGTGCGGTAGATCTTTTCAAGTTCTGAAATCTTTATCATGATAATTGTAGTTATCGGGGGTTTGTTATTTTAATATTAATTCCTGGATGTCACCAAAGTTTTCATAGCTGGAGGTGATCACTTTATCGCCCGGGTTCAATCCATCCAGCACTTCATACTGGTCGATGCTCTGCCTGCCCAACTGTATCGGTACGCGGTATGCCTTCGAACCGTCTTCACTCACTTTGAATATCCAGTTGCCGCCGGTTTGCTGGAAGAAGGCTCCACGCGGAACTGTGATGGCCTCGGTTTCGTCGCTCAACGCCAGTACGATCTGCAGCGTTTGTCCGCGCCTGATGCCCTTGGGTTCGTCGCCTACAAATTCCATGTCTACCTGGAAGCTTCCGTTCGGATTCACCTGCGTGAATATTTTTTTGATCTTCAGCGTGTACTCCTTGCCGGCAAAACTAAACGTTCCGGTCTGCTCGGGATATATCCTGGAAAGGTAGTGTTCATCCACGTTCACCCGCACTTTAAAGCCGTCGAGCACATCTATCTGCCCGAGCCTTTCGCCCTTGTTCTTGCTTTGCCCTATTTCGGCGTCGAGCGAAGTGAGCTGGCCATCGATGGGTGAGCGAACAATAAGGTCACCGACTTTTTTACGCATCACTTCCAGGGCGTTTTGCGTGCGCCCGTACGATTGGCGCGCCTGCTCCAATTCTGTTTTTGTGTTGGCGCTGTCCTGTTTCAGGATCTGCTCGGTCAGCTTCTTTTTCTCCAGTTGGTAATAGTAATTATTTTCCGACTGCTTAAATTCCTGGTAGCCGATTGCTTTTTCTGCATACAGCTTCTTGTTCAGTTTGTAAATCCTTTCGGCTTCCTTCAGGTTGTTTTCTGCATCGGTCATCTGGTTCAGCTTGCCCACCGTATTTTGCTGGGCGGCGTTACGCGAGATCTGCATCTGCGTAAGGAGGTTGAACACGGAGGTTTCCTGGTTGATGAGGCTCAGCTCGAGGTCGGTGTTCGACAACCGGAGGATGGGCTGGCCCTTTTTCATGATGGCCCCGTCCTCAACGAACTTCTCTTCCACCCTTCCGCCTTCGATGGCGTCGAGGTAGATGGAGGTAAGGGGTAATACCACGCCGTTCACCGGTATATTGTCTTTAAACGGGCCCTTTTTGATTTCACTGATGGTTATACGGTCAGTGTTCACATTCAGCCGGCTGTTGCCGGAGGTAAAATAAAAACTCAGCACGATAAGGGATACCAGCATCAGGATGCCCAGTATCATCAGTATCCGCTTTTTAGACCATTTTTTCTTCGGTATCGCTCTGTCCATTGAAAATAAAATTATACAATTGCAGGAACTCTGCTACGAGTTGTTTACCTGTCGATGCCATACTGTAACGGAAGAATATGCCATTTTGCATTCTACTGATTATTATGTGGTTACATTCACCGTATTCATAAAGCTTGTACGTTAACGCAACATCAACTGTTCGCTTTTGGTACAATAAAGAGGGAGACCTATTTTTACGATATGTTAATGAAAGATGCATCAATACTGATCGTTGACGACGATCCCGATGTACTTACGGCCGTCAGGCTGCTGCTAAAAACAGAAGTCAGGCAGGTAGTTACCGAAAAAAGCCCCGAAAACTTAAAGTGGCTGCTTTCTCAACAACCCTTCGATCTTATCCTGCTGGATATGAACTTCAACAGCTCGATCAACACGGGAAATGAAGGGTTCTTCTGGCTCAAAAAAATCAGGGAATATAAATCGGAAGCGATGGTGATCATGATCACCGCGTATGGCGACATCGACCTTGCCGTCCGCTCGCTAAAAGAGGGTGCGGCAGATTTCGTGGTCAAGCCGTGGCACAATGAGCGCCTTGTTGAAAGCCTGAAAGAGGGGCTGAAACGAAAAGGCAACAAGCAATCGCCTGTTCCGGTGTTCGGCGCCGATTCCATCATCGGCAGCGAGCTGCTGGGATCGTCGAAGGTGATGGAAGATGTTTTTTTCAAGATCGAAAAGATTGCTCCCACCGACGCCAATATCCTGATACTCGGCGAGAACGGCACGGGCAAGGACCTGGTGGCGCGTGCGATTCACCAACATTCGAATAGGTCGTCAAAACCGTTTGTAAAGGTTGACCTCGGCGCATTGACCGAAAGCCTGTTTGAAAGTGAACTCTTCGGCCATAAAAAGGGTTCATTCACGGATGCGCGTGAAGACCGGGTGGTAAGATTTGAAGCGGCGAATGGCGGAACAGAGATCCACGATGAAATCGGAAACATTTCGTTGCAGCAACAGGCGAAATTATTGAGCGTACTGCAAAACCGGCAGGTTATCAGGCTCGGCACCAATGAGCCCATCCCCATTGACATCCGGTTGATCTGCGCCACGAATCTTCCGTTGAGTGAACTGTCGGATGAAAGCTGTTTCAGGAAAGATCTCATCTACCGTATCAATACGGTTGATATCATGCTGCCGCCGTTGAGAAAAAGAAAATCAGACATCATGATGCTGGCCAGGCACTTTGCCAAATTATACAGCAATAAATACCTGAAGTCGGGACTCGAATTCGATGCCAGCGCAGAACAAAAACTGCTTGAGTACCATTACCCGGGTAATATCCGCGAGCTGCAATACATCATAGAAAGAGCGGTGATCATGTCCGACGGACCGGTTCTTTCTGCAAAGGATCTTATTTTTTCTCCCATCGAAACTGCCGTTGAACCCGATGACGACGGCGGCGAGCTCAAACTCAGCACTGTTGAAAAAAGTACGATATTGCGTGTGATCGAAAAACACAACGGAAATATTTCCCGGGCCGCCAAGGAGCTGGGTCTCACACGCACCGCTCTGTACAGGAGACTGAGCAAATATAATATCTGATACCGCACATGACGTTCACAAGAACAATACAATGGCAGATGCTGATTCGCGTGGCGCTGTTGTTTTTGGCCACCGCGCTTGCAAGTTTCCTGCTAGTGAAGGGATATTACCTGTACACCGTGATCCTTACTCCCATAGTGATCTACTTAGCGGTAGGCATCTATTTGTTTCATAACCGCGCACTGGATGAATGGGCGAGTTTTGTTGAATCCATTCACTACCGCGATTTTTCCCGGTATTTCGAGACCACCAGGGCGCCCGGTGATCTGCGACTGCTGCGCAAGGGATTCAACGAAATCAACACCACGTTCAAAGTATTAAGTAAGGAAAAAGAAACGCAATACCAGTACCTGCAAAAAATACTGGAGCTGGTGGATACCGGTATTCTTTCTTATGAAGAAGAGTCGGGAAATATTGTTTGGATGAACGAGTCTCTGAAAAACATGCTGCAGGTTTCCTATTTGAAAACTATTCATTCGCTTGCCAAACGGGACCAGGTTTTGTTCGAAGAAGTGCTGTCGATGAAACCCCGCGAAAGCCGCCTGATCAAAATGAATACCGAGAGAGGATCGTACCGCATCGTTATATCGGCCAGCACCTTTCAAACGGAAGGCAAAAAATACAAACTCGTTGCGTTCCAGAATGTGAACGAGGCGCTCGATCAAACAGAGTCGAAAGCGTGGGACAAGCTGCTGAACGTGATGACGCACGAGATCATGAATTCCATTGCGCCGATCTCTTCGCTGGCGGTTACACTCAAGAGCCGGCTGCAGGAATCGCTGATCCATCTCGATAACAAATCGGGCGCGGTAGACGACCTCGAACTGGGTATCGACACCATCAAGAGGAGAAGTGAGGGCCTGCTGAAGTTCGCGGAAACGTACCGTAACCTGAACAAGATCACCTCGCTCAATTTAAGCAGGATATACCTTCGCGATCTTTTCGAAACGCTGCATCACCTGATGCTGCCGACGCTCGAAGCAAAAAATATCGACCTGCAGATCGCACTGAAGGATCCGGACCTGCAGCTCGACGTGGATGTGAACCTGTTTGAGCAGGTGCTGATCAATTTGGTGGTGAACGGCATTGAAGCTTTGAAAAACCGTGAAGATGGGCAGATAGTGATCTCAGGATTCATTGATGCAAACTACAGGACGGTTATTAAAGTGGAAGATAACGGACCGGGCATGTCGCCTGAATTGCTGGAAAAGATTTTCATTCCTTTTTTCAGTACGAAGAAAAGCGGTAGCGGGATAGGATTGAGCTTGTGCAAGCAGATATTGCTTTTGCACAAGGCTACCATTCAGGTGCAGAGCAAAGTGGATGTGGGGACGGCGTTTGTTTTACAGTTTTGACGGGAGACGGGAAGCGGAAGACGGGAGACGCTTTCAGTTTTAACTTTTAAGTTTTAAGTTTTGCCCAAAGGGCAACTGTTTCCCGCTGGCGCTGGTCCTC
>CAMPGT010000307.1 GCA_946885665.1 uncultured Chitinophagaceae bacterium
CGAATGAACTGGTGGAGCTGATGATGCATTTCATCGGCAGGGGACTCGGGCCACTACGGCAAATTGATGAAGAAGTGGGCGACCTCAGCCAGGATGCGATCAACGGACAAAAAGCATTCAGCTACCTGCGGTACAACGTGAACATGCACCCCGACACCTTCAGGCGCCTGAAGCTGGAAGGCATAGAGAAACAGAATATAGAAGACCTGATGAATATGGACGCTGCGAAAAATGTGGATGAGCTGATGACGATAGGTGAGGCCGCTGCAGCCGACGCCGTAATGCCCGCGCATTTTCCGAAATACTTCAATCTCTCTAAAAAATTAGCCATCGATTCTTCACTTTAAAAATCACCATTTTATGAGCGAGTTAGCGAAAGCCTTCAACAAATCGATCAGGGACAGACTGCAGGTGCACGCCGCCTGGCTGCCTATCGTCAATACGTTCGAGATAGGCGAGTACGGCATCTTCGACAACGGCATCTTTCAATCCCTGGGTAACCTTAAAAGCAAATATCCCGACGTAAACCTCGATGTAAAAACGGGCGACACGGCAGAAATCGATTTTTCATCCGCGGGTATTCGCAGCACGAAACTCGATGCTGCCGGGAACACAGCCAGCACGTTCGCCTCGCTGGGAAATGCAGAAGCAACATTGAAATTGCATTTCGACAAAAAGAATTCGAACGTTATTAAAGCAAAGCTGACCTCCACAGAACTGAAGAATATTGATGAGATCGCTAACTTTCTCGGCAGGAAACGCGACTGGCGAAAAAGATTTTGCGTGGTTTCGAAGGTGTACAGGGGCGAGCAGTGCGTGGTGATCTGTTCGAAAGAAGCCGGAACCGAAATTGCCATCAAAGCCAGCGCAGACGTGCTCCGCCAGATCGAAGCGGGGAAGGTGAGCGGCGGCTTCGAATTCACTTCGAATAACAACAGTGAATTCAAATCGGTGGGAGAAACCGGCGTGCTGGCCATCAAACTTTTCAAATTGAATTTATTCAACCGGCTAAAAGTGCTCGCCGGCACCGAGGCTGCCACGGCAGTTGACGTTCCCGCTACGGAGGAACAACCGGATGACTATTAAATGCGCCCTATGAATTCAGTACTGGTGGAATACTTTCGGTTCGACGACCTGGATGTTGGCGTGTTGTCGGCCGGCAAACGGTATATTCTTACGCACAAGGACCTTGCAGTGAAGGAGGTCCGAACCACCGGCGGCCACATTGAGTTGCTGCGCAAGCTGCGTGATTTTTTTCGGTACCAATCCGAAAAGCCGGCTGAAGAAAAATGGGCGGTAATCAAAGAAATTTCCGCAGCGATAAAACCCATTTTTCTATCGCTCGAAAAGTATTCCTATTCAAACTGCCAGTTGGACGTTGTGCTGAATGCCGCGGAGTTGGGTTTGCTTCCTTTTGAATTGTTGCTTGACGACAAGGATATGCCGTATTTCGCTGATCCGGAAAAACAACTGGTGCTTACCCGCCGCTTTCGTCATGATGCTGTTGTTCCCGTTCCCTTGCCGGTGGTGCCGCGCATGCTGTTCGTTTATTCGCATGGCGGATTCAGTGAAGTGCCCTACAGCGATCATCTTTATGAAATCGAAAAGGCACTCGCCAAATGGTGTTCCGGCGACCAGCAAAAAAATAAGGTGATACAGGTACTTGCCAATCCTGCGTTTGAAGAGTTTTCGGCCGAGTTGAAAAAAAATGACAATGAGGATGATCGTTACACCCATGTTCATGTTCTCGGTCATGGCAACCTCATATTCGATAAAAATTCTCCGGAAGAGTTTGAGTATGGGATAGTTTTCGGAAACAACAAGGACGTCACCACGCCGGCAGCGGCGGTCAAAGAATTATTTACGTCGCTGAAACATCCACCGTTCCTCGTAAACTACATGATTTGCGATGGCGCCAACTTTTCTAACGCCATGAAGCCCGATAAAAATCCCGTCCAGGTAACGCATAAGGCCGGGGTGCCCGTTGTGCTGGGTTCGCAATACCCGCTTTCGATGGGCGGTTCCACCCTCATCACGCGCGAACTGTATGCTGCTTTATTCAGGGGCGATGATATCCGCAGCATTCTTGGAAAGATCAGGTGCAACCTGTACAAAAAGAAAGATGAAAGCCATGACTGGATCAGTTTTGTGAACTACCTGCGTTTGCCCGAAAATTATAATGATTACCTGGCCGATGTTTCGCTGGTGTGGTTGATGCAGGATCTGAAATCGATAAAAGATGCGACGGAATCGCTCATCACGAAAACCGGTTTCAATGAAGATGACTTTCTCTATAAAATAGCACAGTTGCAGGAATGCAAGCAGGCGCTTCAGGCGAAGTTCGTCTCCATCCAAAATGAACCGAAATATGAAAAGGAGATTCTGGAAAACCTGGGACTCCTGGGCAGTGTGTACAAGCGCCTCGCCGAGTTGAAATACATTGTGGCAGCAAAAAAGGGCAGTGTATTGCCGGAACTGATCGAAGAACAGAAAGCACTGCTCGATAGTTCGATGACCTATTACAAGCGTAGCTGCGACCATAACCTGTCGCACCATTGGTCGATCGTGCAGTTTTTGTCCATTAGCCTCGTGTTGAATGGAAACATACGGCAGCTTGCCGACTACAAGGTGGTGGCGAAACGCGCCATCGACACGGCGATAGAACATAACGAGAAAAAGGAATGGGCGCTGGGCTCGTTGCTGGAACTGCTGCTGTTGAGTGAGAAAGAATCGGTGCCGGATATTTCAACCGTTGAGCAAACCGTTCAACGATTGATCGAGACGTGCCGCGAAGCAAAAGAAAGTTTTCCAATCATCACCACCAGGCACCAGTTGAAGCGATACCGGAACTGGTGGACAAAAGATAATGGGTTCCAGGTGGAAAAAGAATATTTGGTCGCCGACAACCAGCTTATTGATAAAATTTTATTGCAACTCGAAAAAGCGATGTAATGTGTAAACGTTATCGGCGTTGCGTTCACCGTGCTATTCGGCCTCGTGAAAAACATCTATATTAGTAACTTCTTCATTCAACTTCAATTCATTCTTCCTATGCCCAGATCACACGTCTTGCCGCAGTTCCTGCCAGCTTTATTAGGCGCCATTATCATTGTCCTGTCTACAGGATGCGCCAGCACAAAGGTCATCACCGAATATGATTGCGCCGATGCGCAATCCCTGCAAAAAGATACCACCGTATGGCATTTCCTGTGGGGCCTTGTTCAGGCGAAAGATATTCGCCCGCAGTGCGACCAGCGCTTCAACCACATGAACCAGGTGGTGGCCAAAACAACGCCCGTCCAGGTGATCCTTTCGTTTGTCACGTTGGGCATTGTGATGCCCCAGAAAATAACGTGGTGCTGTGCGCCTTATAACCCATCGCCGGGCACGCTCGGTCAGCCACGCAATCCTTAATCCTCTAAACCCCTTCAATATGTCTTTACCTGCCGGCATTGTGCCATTGCCCATCACTTCATTTGAGAACGGCCACCAGAACTTTGAAGTGAAATTGAAAAAAGATGCGAGCTTCAACATGCGCCTTCCCTTCGGTTTTAACCAGCATGAAGAAAATTACCGCGCCACCACAAAAAATTTTCAATGGCTGATCCAGCATGCCATTGACAACAATATTACGCTTCGCCCCCTTGGTAATGGCTGGTCGTTCAGCGAAGTGGCCGTGTGCCAGGGCGGGCTCGTGGACACCCGCGAACTGCGGACGTTTTTTCAGATGGGTGAATCTTTTTTGTCGCCGCAATACCTTGCCAGCGGTAAAACCGCTGCCGACCTGGTATTTACACAATGCGGAATGAGCATTTTGCAGATGAACAAAGAACTCGAACAGGAAAACGGCTGGATGCGTTCGCTGCGTGCATCGGGCGCCAGCAACGGGCAAACGATTGCAGGAGCTACTGCAACCGGTACGCATGGTTCGGCGATGGAAGCCGGCGCCGTACACGATGCTATACGCGGCCTGCACGTGATCACCGGTCCCGATAAGCATGTATGGCTCGAGCGCGCGTCGCAGCCTGTGGCTTCCGATGAATTCGTTTCGTGGTTGGGCGCCGAGCTTGTGCGCAACGATGATGCATTCAATTCGGCGGTGGTGGGTTTTGGCAGCTTCGGATTTATTCATGGTGTGCTGTTGGAAACAGAACCGATCTATCTGCTAAAAAAATCTGTTCGCGGACCGGTTGCCTACAACCAGCAATTACGCGATGCCATTAATACGTGGGATTTTACTTCAATACAGCATCTGCTTCCCTATCCCCTCGATAGTCCAGATCACAAACTGTATCATTTTGAAGTGGTCGTTAACCCGCACCGTTTTGCACCGGAGCAGGAGGACAGGGGTGTGTACGTAAAAACTATTTATAAGG
>CAMPGT010000308.1 GCA_946885665.1 uncultured Chitinophagaceae bacterium
CGGATGTGCAGGGCAACACCAGATCGTCGAAGATCCCGGTGGCGTCGTCACCCGTCGTGCATCATGCGGCTTACCGTCCGCACGCTGCTGTAAGAGAGCCCGTCACAAAACAAACCTTCGTCTCGTTTGCCGGCCAGGCATCCCTTCCCACGATGCAACCGCAGCCGACACTGCCATCCATCACCGTTTCCGCACCGCCAATTAAAGATGAAAGCGCCAACATTATCATGGACCTGAAACTGATCACGGAACCCGACGAACAATACATCACGGTAACAAGCCCAAGCGGCGATCAAACGCGCATCTCGAACAAATTCATCAACTGCCTCAGTTACATCAATGGGAACTCTTCGGCGGCCGACATTGACGCACGCGGCGCCGCTTGCCAGGCACAGTTCGACAGGTGGAGAAAAAAGTTACTCTCCGAAGCTGCTTTTATTCCGACTGCCAGTAACTTCCTTGATATTTTTGAGTTCAGAGACCTGATACAGGACTAAATTTTCACCATGGCGAGAATTACCATCAACCTGCCGGAATCTTTTCCGTTTTATACGCGCATACCTGTGCGGATCACGGATCTAAACTATGGCGGGCATGTAGGAAATGATAAGATATTGTCGTTGATACACGAGGCGCGCGCACAGTTCCTCGCGCATTTTGGTTTTACGGAGAAGCAATTTGCCGGTACGGGGCTCATCATGAGCGATGTGGCCATTGTTTTTAAGAATGAATTATTTTATGGAGATGCAGTGGATATTGCGGTGGCCGTTACGGAGATGACGCGGATTTCCTTCGATATGGTCTATTTGCTGGAAAAACGTGTGGATAATAAAGTGGAGACGGTTGCCCAGGCGAAGACGCAAATGGTTTGCTATGATTACGAGAGAAAGAAAATTTCGGCGGTGCCTGAAGAGGGGAAAAAAGTTAAAAGTTAATCTCTTTGACGGTTGCAGGTCCCCCCGGCGCTCCGCTCCGCGCCACCCGCCAGCGGGGGAAACGTCTCCCGTTTCACTTTTCACGTCTCCCTCCTCCGCGTCAGCGCGTCCAGATCTTCCAACTTTCATCAGCCTGTATCCCGAGCATATCATATCCATTCTTCACCATCGCTCCTCTCTCCTCTCCTTTCTTCAGAAAAACTGTCGTTGCAGGATTATATACCAGGTCGAACAGATAATGCTTTTCCGTGATAAATTGATAGGGCAGCGGCGGATACGATTCGATATCCGGGTATGTGCCCAAAGGCGTTGTGTTAATAATTACCGTGTGCTTCGCAATGACATCATTGTTCAACTGCTCATAAGTGAGGGTTGATCCTGCGTGCAGCCTGCGGCTCACAATATTGTATTCGATGCCTAACTTATGCAGCACATACGTCACCGCAATCGTTGCCCCGCCGTTGCCGAGCACCAGCGCATTTTTGTGCCAGGGCTTCAACAAGTGAGCGAAGCTTTTCTCAAAACCGGCAATATCGGTATTATACCCTTCCAGTTTCCCGTTTTCGATTTTTATGCAATTGCATGCCACTACGCCCGGCGGCAATTTCGTGGAGTGAAGAAAAGGGATCACCTGCTGTTTGTAAGGGATGGTTACGTTCAGTCCAACAAGATCCTTGTGCGATGTGATAATCTCCGGGAGTTTCTGAATAGTGTCGATAGGGAAAAGATCATACACATGATCCTTCCATCCTTCTCTCTCAAATTTTTCGCTGAAATATTTTTTTGAAAAAGAATGGGTGAGTGGATAACCAATCAGTCCGAAGCGTTTCACCGGAGCGTTTCTTTATCGAGAAATAAATGAAAAGTGTCGCCACGCAGCCCGAGCCGCATCGTTTCGAGCGGAATGACTTCGTTGGGCGCAATATTGCCCAGGTTAACATTGGCGCCTACCAGTTCAATAAAATACAGTTGCTGTGGCTTTTGCGGTGCCTCCCAAATGATCCGGCCTTCCGGTATCTGCGTAAGTATTTCCTGCACCAGCCCTTCTCTCACCTCTCCGCTTCCCCTGTAAATACCGACATTACCCGCTTCGCGCGCCTCTGCGATCACATAAGTGGAGCCGGCGCTTAGCTCCGCTTTCATCAGTTCAATCCATTTGTAGGGTGGAATAATATGCGCCGCGTCCTTACTTCCCACCTCACTCAATATTGTTCCGTAGCGTGTGAGCTTTTCAATATAGCCGCATTTTTCTGCATGAGGAATATCAATGGAACCGTCGCTCACTTCCATGTAATCGATTCCGTAATCCTTGCATACGTTTACATAATCGTCGAACTGGTTACGGATGAGGAAGGCTTCGAACAGCGTGCCTCCGAAATAGAGAGGGATGCCGTACGATTTATACGCTTCAATCTTTTCCCTGAGGTTAGGTGTTACGAACGAAGTGCCGAATCCGAGCTTAACGACGTCTACATGTGGACTTGCTACGCTCATGAACTGATGCACCTCCGTAATGCTTAGACCTTTGTCCATCACCATCGTGATGCCATGACTGCGGGGCTTAAGATGTCGTTCGGGGATCTGCTGAAGGTTAAAATTCATTCACCGGTTTTTTATTACCGGCGCAAAAATAGGGAAAGTAGGACAGTTTGCAGATGACGCTATGCTGTTTGGCTAAATGGACCTGTTCTTTTTATACCGGGCCACAATATCAACGACCTGTTGGTGCTGAAGTATCGAAGGGTTGAGATCAACAAGCTTCTTCAGCAATTTTGGCGCCTTGCTCATGCCTTTTTCCAACTGTATCAAACCCTCCTTGGTTTTTCCCATTGCGAAATTAACGGCGCTGAGATAGAAGGTGAATATCGGTTTGTTGTCGGTACGCTTCATGGCCGCCGCCACCTGCTCGAGCGCCTCTTCAAAATATTCGCCGATGTACAGGCACCTGATCAGCGCCTCCCAGCTTGAAATGTTTTTCGGGCGCTGCGCCACCACGTTGGAGAAGTACTGAATGGCCTCTTTATATTCACCGAGCTGCATTTTACATTCGCCCATCGCCAGGTTATACTCCGGCTGGAGCCTGTGTATCTGCAGCGCCGTTTGCAACTGGCGCGCCGCAGTGCCCCACTGCTCCTCGTTCATGTAAGTACACGCAATTTTATAATACAGCTTGCTGTCTTCCTGGTTCAGATGCGATGCTTTGCGATAATAAAAACGGGCCTGCGCATAATTTTTTTGCCTGTCGTAGCAATGACCGATGGCTTCATAGATGACATCTTCAGGGCGTGAAAGTTCAAGTACCCTCTCAAGCGCCTCAATCGCATCTTTGTACTTCCGGAGGCGGATGTAGGCATCGCCCATGTTGCGGTATGCATAGTCGAATTTTTCGTCTATCGCGACGGCATACTTATAGGCATCGATCGATTTTTCATAAAGCTTGATACCCTGGTATGCAGCCGCCAGGTTGAACCAGGCCAGTTCGCTGTACGGATGTTCTTCGATAATATGTTGATGCAGCCGGATGCTTTCTTCACTCCGGCCGGTAAAATCGGTCCAGAAGCAGATCTTGTAAAGAGCCTCTTCGTTTGTGGGATCCTGTTCGAGAATTAATTTGAGGCAGTCGAATAGTTTGTCGAACTCTTCGTAGTCGTCATAAACGTCGGCCAGTTCGAACAGCATTTCAATTCTTTCTTCGCCGTCAAAAAGCGAAAGTGCATTTTCAAGGAGCTCTACCGCTTTTTCCTGCTGGTCGAGTGCCAGGTAAACGTCTGTTTTCAGGATGTACAGGTTGATGTCGTTGCTGTCGAGTAATTCGGCGTGGTTGAGCACTTCAAGCGCCTCGTGGTATCTCCTCGTGGCGATGAGGAGGTCGGCCTTTTTGATGTTCAGCACCGAAGAGTAGGGATACTGGTCGATGCCCATCTCCACTGCCTCCAGGGCCTGGGGAATATCTTCAATGTCGTCAAAATAGTCTATGATCTTTTCAAAGGAGTCTTCTTCCAGAAAAGAATTGCTTCGCCCCGCCTTCAGGTTCTGAAACTGTCGGATCAGCTCCCTTATCTCTTCTTTATCTTCACCAAACGGATTGTCTCTCATTTATTTAAGAAGGTTTAGGTAAATTAATCCATCCTTTTCACTTAAACAATTTTATTTATGCGCTTAAGGGGATAGCGTGCAACGGATTAGCTGAATTAAGCGTTTATATTCCATATAACGAGTGAAAGGATTCCTAAACTTTTTTGAAATCGGGTTAAAACTGTCTTAAAAAAGAAATATCTTTACATTTGATTATGAAAAAAGTCTTTACGCTTAAACTCAACCACATGCTGAAGAAATCTCTGACTTGCGTGACCATGCTGGCTGTAGTTGCTATTGCTGTTGCCAGCAGTGGCGGCGGAAAGAAAAAGTCTGCATCATCAAATATCGGCATCATAC
>CAMPGT010000309.1 GCA_946885665.1 uncultured Chitinophagaceae bacterium
CGTATGAGGTTGGTGGAGTCGGTGAGGTCGCCGTAGTGGAGGGTAAAGTGAATATTTCTTTCGTGTGGGTCCTGGTACAGGTGATCGATACGGTCGGTATTGAAAAGCGAGCTTCTTCTTTTCAGGCCGTGCACGTGGTAACCTTTTGCCAGCAGCAGTTCTGCAAGGTAGGATCCGTCTTGTCCGGTAATGCCTGTAATCAGCGCTGTCTTCATCTGTCGAGAAATTGAAATACTTTCCTTAATGGCTTGAAAGGTATGGTAAAAAAATATGGCCTGATGTTATTGATGCGCCAGGCTTCGCGGTCCTCCCTGTTGGCGCGTATGCGGTTAAGGAAGGAGGCGTTGCTGATGCCACCCACTCTCATTTTCACCAGCACTTCCGGTATGTAAGTTACGTGATGATCGAATTTGAGCAATACGCGCAGCATGAATTCATAGTCGGCCGCCGACCGCAGGGAGCAGTTGAAATTGCCGGCTATATCGTACACTTTTCTTCGAACGAAGAATGCGGGGTGCGGCGGCATCCAGCCGTAGTAAAATTTCTTTTTTGTGAACGTGCCGGCCTTCCAGTTGCGGGTTATTTTGTTGAGGTTGGTGGCGCTCACGTATTGGAGGTCGCCGTACACAACGTCGGTCGATGGGTTGTTGAAGGCATTCATCACTTTACTCAGAATGTGGGGATGTGCATACACGTCGTCGGAGTTAAGGATGCCGATTACATCGCCGGTAGTATGGCTGATGCCTTTATTCATGGCGTCGTATATGCCGTTGTCTTTTTCTGAAATTATTTTTGAAACATGGGCATAAGATGATGCAATGGAAAGGGTGTCATCTTTTGACAAACCATCAACGATAATATGTTCGATGTTGGGATAATCCTGTTCCTTCACCGACCGCAGCGTATCCCTGATCGTCTTCCCCGAGTTATATGTAGCGGTGATGATGGAGAGTTTCATCCGATTACTCGTTCTTTTACTTTCATGGCAGGGTTACCCTGGTAAATCGAAAAAGGCTGAAGGTCGCTTGTGGCTACCGACTTCACAGCCAATACTGCGTGAGAAAGCACCTTAACGCCGGGGCATACCACGCTTTGCGCACCTATCCACACTCCGTCTTCGAGATTAATAGGCGCCACTTTAAGATCGAATTGAGCCTTGTTGAAGTCGTGGTTGCCGGTCAGCAACATGGCCCCTTGCGAGACGCACACATTATTTCCCATTGCTACCGGGGCAAGATTGTCGATCCACACATTTTCGCCTATCCAGCAAAAATCTCCGACATTCAATTTCCATGGGTACTTAATATTCACACCGGGTTTTATTCGTACACCTTTTCCAATGCTTGCTCCAAATAGCCGAAGAAAAAAAATTCTTGAGCTACTGAAAGGATTAAAACGATTTTTTAAAAAAATAATGTTAGCGAAATACCACGCAGCCTGTTTTATGCGCGATGCGCCGATCTCCTTTTTGTACCAATCATTATTATATTTCGAAAGGTCAACGTTCTTCATCCAAATAGATTAGAATACCCCTTTTCAATATCAAGTTTTGAAAAATATGAGTGTGCAAATTTGTATGCCGCTAACGACATCTCATTGTAGTCCTTTTCATCCATCCGGCAAACCTCCTGAATTTTGTTGGTAAACTGATCTTCGTGTTGAAGCGGCAGTGACCATCCGGCGTTGAGTTGCTGCAACCCGTTCCAGGGCGTTTGATCGCTGATCAGTGCGGGGCAGCCGGCGGAGAGGGATTCAAAGATGGCATGTCCAAAATTTTCGCCAAAGGTCGGGAGAAAGAAAAGATGATGTTCGCGTAAAGTATCAAATACTTTGTTCGGATGAATTGGCCCTTTAAAATTTACGGTGATGTGATCCCCAAGGTCGGCAGCGATGGATTTGCACTTGTTGAAGTAATTATCATCATCAACTGAACCGAAAATATTGAACTCGATGGAGCAATCGGTGGGAATACTGCGCATTGTCTGAAGCGCAAATGCGAGGTTCTTTTTAGGATGTATTCTGGAAATAAAAATCATTCTAGTGCTGTCCAATCGTTTCTTTCTTCTCTTCCATTCCAGGTGCTCTTTATTCGGAATGTTTGGAACGGTAAGTATTTTTGACGATTTCAGGTATTTACTAATATCTTTCGATTCTTGTGCATCCGTGGCGTGAAAATGAGCCCTTTTGAGGATGCTGAAGAAAGAAAGAAGTCGGAGAAATAGTTTTTTTTTCAGCCATTTTCTTCTCATAGCACCGCTGTGCAGCATCCCTCTCGGTGCGATGATGATCCTGCCTTTGTAATTCATCGCGTTTAATGCATATAAAGGCCATAAAGTAAATCGCGCCGAATACATGCTATTAAAATAAACCACGTCCGGTTTTTCTTTCTCTACAAGTTTTTTTATTAATGACAGGATGGGCTTAGACCGTGAGTACCACACTTTGCAACCATCCGCCAGGGTCCACGAATCACATAAAACATCCGAGTATGCGGTGGCATCGCCGAGATCCCTATCCGAGGTGACAATGCAAAAATCATAAATGCCGTTGAGATGCTGGACGATATTTTTGCATGATTGTATGGGACCACCAGCTTTAAACCCCGGCAAATACCAATCAGTAAAGAGTAAAACCTTTCGTTTAGTTGACATTATTCTTCTGAAGCCAGTATTCAAGCACAACAAACACCCAGATCTCGAGCCATCGCACGTTCGCATCATCTCTAAGAAACCGCTGCCACAGCGCCATTAATCTTTTTTCCTTGATAAAGTCGCGCTGAGAAATATCGTTTAAATACTTTTCACAAAAACTTTTCAGATCCGCTTTCATCCATTGTTTCCACGGCAGAACGAATCCCTGTTTACGCCGGTGAACAATATCTTCGGGAAGCAGATCACCTAACGATTCAACCAATAGTTGTTTCGGGAAGTGGGGCATCTTTTCGCTGTCGGGAATGTTCAGTACATATTCGATGAGCTCATGATCGAAAAACGGTTCTCTCACTTCCAATGAGTTGGCCATGCTCATCTGGTCCATGTCTTTCAACAAAGTATGTTGTGTATATCCAAGGTATTCCGCGATAGACACCTGGCTGAGCACGGGAAAACCGTCGGTTAAATTCTGACGGTCCGCGTGCAGTATTATATCGGTGTGCAGCGGTAAGGTGGTGCAGTCGGCCAGCATCTCCTTAGAAACGATTTGACGAAACGTAGGATAGAACGATGAAATATCGGCTGTTTTTGACCTTAGCAATTGACGATAGCGATCCGTACGTGAATTGTTATTACTGAGCATTCCGGCTACAGCGTGCCTAACCGGAAAGCCCGATTTCCACAATCTTTTGTACCGCATCAATTTCAGGTATTGGCGGAATATAGGATATCCCGCAAAAAGTTCGTCGCCACCCACTCCCGAAAGAGCCACTTTGATGCCGGTCCTCCTGATTGCGCGGCAGACAACAAATGAATTGATCCCATCGCCGGTAGGCGTATCCATGGCATTCAGCGCCGGCAGCAGGTCATCAAGGAAGTTGGCTGCTTTAAGGGTAACCTGCGTGTGTTTGGTTTTAAATTTTGCAGCGATAAGGTTGGCATAGGATGATTCATCATATTCCCTTTCTTCAAAACCGACGGTAAATGTGTTCACCGGTTCGTTTGATATCGCCGACATGAGTCCGACAACGGCACTCGAATCAATTCCGCCGGAAAGAAAGGCGGCAACGGGAACGTCGCTCACCATTCTGCGCTGAACAGACTGCCTGAGGAGTTTATTGATCTGTCGTTTGATGGCGGGGCGGTCTTCATGCACATCTCTGTTGCGTTGTGCGGTGATGTCCCAGTACCTGCGGGTGGTTTTACCGTTCGCCGATACTGTCATGCAGGTACCCGCCTCGAGCGAAAAGATACCGGCAACAATCGTTTCGGGAGACACTACCGACTGGAACTGCAAGTACCCGGAAACAGCCTCGGTATTCAGCGTTGGGCGAACAAACCCTGAAGCAAGGACAGACCTGATTTCCGAAGCGAAGAGAAACTTGTTTCCTGTGTCATGATAATACAGCGGTTTAACACCCAAGCGGTCGCGCACGAGTATCAGCTCTCTTTTTTCGGTGTCCCAAATGGCAAAGGCGAACATGCCTGCCAAGCGCTGAAAGCTCCCGGTTCCCCAAGTGGCGTAGGCGGCGAGGATCACTTCGGTGTCGCCGTTTGTGGCGAACGGATAGTCTTTAAGTTGATATTTTAGTTCCTGATAGTTATAGATTTCTCCGTTAAAGACAATATGGTACCGGTCGGAATGGTCCCGCATTGGCTGATTAGAGCAATCGGCCAGGTCGATGATGGACAGGCGGGTGTGGCCTAAGGC
>CAMPGT010000310.1 GCA_946885665.1 uncultured Chitinophagaceae bacterium
TATTTGTTTATCCTGTTCTTGGTTTAGCTTATTCCGATGCTCGCAGGCGCGACTCGTTGCCCTCCGATTCTGCCCGCCATGTAGTGAAAATTACCCGCACATGGACATTGCCGCCGGTGCTCCAAAATATCTCGGCGTTCGACTTCATCGATGCTTCGCGGCTGGCGTGCATCCAGGATGTAATCGGTTCTATTTTTATTTTCAATCTACAAACCGACACTATCGAGTCGGTTATACCTTTTGGTCCGCCGGGCGACTATGAAGGCCTGGCCATAGCCGGCGGATCCATTTTTGTAGGATGCGCCGATGGCCGGATACTGGAGGTTACAAAATTCAGGTCGGCAGCGCCGGTTACCAAAGAATACGGCACCAACCTGTCGGTGGAGCAGGGCATTGAGGGACTTTGTTACGACAAAAAGGGGAACAGGCTGCTTGTTTCAATAAAGGGAGATGGGGAGAGCCTGCGACACTACAAAGGGATTTACGCATTCGACCTGGCAACGAGAACAATGGCCGTCAAACCAGTCTATAACATAGACTTGAGGGACACTCTCTTAAACAAATCGGAAACAAGAAGGTGGCAGTCGGTGATCGTTCCTTCGGATATTGATATCCATCCTCATAGTGGATTTATCTATATACCTGATGCTGAAAAATCGCAATTGCTGGTACTCGATGGAGATGGCGGCGCAAAATTTATTTTCTTCTTCGCTCCAACGGAGATGATTCAGCCTGAAGGGATAAAATTTACCCCTTCAGGTGAATTATATGTTGCAAGCGGGGGCGCGGACGGGTTGCCCGGCAAAATACTGGTGGTGGCGTACACCGCCCTGTAACTACGGATTGTTCCTGTTATTGAACAAAGTGTAGAACACGAACAACTGGGCAACACCGTTCTTGAAATTGGGATCGAAATCGGAGTCTTCCAGGTTGCCAACTTTTGTAATGCCAACAGCATAACGGGCACCTATACCCAGACCCGATTTACCGTGAAAGCCAAGTCCGGCGTTTACCGAAAAATCGAGGTTTTTGGCAAAGTCTTCAGCGCTGCCGCCCGACTGATTGGGAACTGTTTCGTTGAGTTTGAAACCAATCTGCGGACCGGCTTCCAGGTAAAAACCACCATTAAAGCGGACTTTCAGCTCAACCGGAATATTCAGGTACGAAACGCGCCAGTTTTCATCGCCATTTATTGTGGAAACTCTGGCTCCCTGTGAGGAAAAAACAGCTTCGGGCTGTATCGCGAAGTGGTCACCCATCAGCAAACTGAGGAAGGCGCCACCCTGGAATCCCACCAGTGCTTTTTTATCAACATTGTCGAGGGAAGATCCGGTGAAATTGCTCACATTGATACCACCTTTCAAGCCAAACTGGTACGTTTGGGCGAACATGGTGACACTAATCAGCAGCAGCGGAACAAATAATAGCTTTTTCATAACGGAGTAATTTTTTATTTAATCGGACATAAATTCATCTGCCCAGACTAGATAAAAAACTGTGCCGCCCCTTACAGTTGTTCGAGAAACGCTGCCAGTTGAACGAGGTCGTCTTCTTTTTCGAGGTTGAGCTTTTGCGTCTTGATAAAACGGGATATGTTTTCTTCCTCTTTTGGAAAGAGGTTCATAATATTCTTTTTGGACGCCAGAACAAGCGTCTTTTTATCCGTTTCTATGTAAAATGTTGTGGTAACGCTGAGGAGCAGGTTTTCGTTGATGTCGATGTCATTGTAATTGACACGCGTATCAATTCTGTCTATGGATTCTATGGTTCCTGTGCTGTTCGGTATCCCGTATCCGCCAACTTTTTGCTTGTCGGCTATTCGCATTCTTTCGTTTTTGAGGAACCTGAACCTGCCGCCGTCACTGATCACCTGCATGCATTCGGGTGCATAAAAGAAGTGCGCAGTTCCAATGGTCACTTCTTTTACAGTTTCTTCATTGCTGATGGCCAGCGTGTCGCCCTTTTCGTCGATGAACTGGATGTTGGCGATGGCTTTGTTGTAATTTAACTGACCTTTATACCGTTTGCCATTTTTATATTCGACGATGCCTGTTTCAAATGAAGAAAAGGCATACATTTCTTTCCTGAAGTTTTCCCAGGCGCTGCTGCCGCCTTTTATGTTGATCCTTTGAACCGAGGTTTGGCAAAATGTCTGTGCACTAAATGCTGCCACAGCGGCAAGCAGGTAAAGTTCTTTTCTCATATCCGCTCCGGTTTGCTTTCACCCCTAAATATACTTGAAATGCGCCATAGGAGCGAATTATAGGCGCTAATCTTCCATCGCCCTGTTAAAAAAAACAACGAGTGGCGCCAGCGCCCCGAAATAATCCGCAACCTTTTTGGCAAGGTCCTTCGCGGTCACCTCCGCATCGGGTATCTTCCTGGTTGCCAGCAAACTTTTCAACTTCAAATATTCGATGGCCGGGTTGTCCGTTTCATAGCCTTTTGGCGGACGGGTCAGCTTTACATCTGTTCCACTCTCCAGCTCGCCATAAACGGATCTGAACTTTTTGTTTTGGAGGATGCCTTTGAACTCGTCCCAGTTGTAATCGATTTCCTGCCTCACTTTTTTCAATTCCGGCGCCATGGGCACCCACAGGCCACCGCCGGCAAGGCTGTTGCCCGGCTCGAGGTGGAAGTAATAGCCGGCATGGAAACTCTTTCTCCCGCCTTTTGACAAATACATGCCCATGTGCACCTTGAATGGTGATTTGTCTTTGCTGAAGCGCACATCGCGGTGTTGCCTGAACGTAGACGGCCGCGCTTCCAGATGAGCAATGCTTTCGTCAATACGGCCGAGGCGGTTAATAATTTCAGTGGTGAACGCTTCAAAATCAGCCTTCGCATCGAGGTACTTGTGCCGGTTCGCATCGAACCAATCTTTGCGGTTATTCTTTTTCAGGTTCTTCAGAAACTGCAGCGTTGAACTTTGAATCATTGGTTCGCCGATTTCGGATAATCATCGTTAATTTCTATCCAATAACCATCAGGGTCGGTAAAATAAATTTGCCTGATGCCATCCACGCGGAGGGTTACCTGACTTTTTTCTCCTACCCAGCTTTCATAAGGGATCTTGCGGTCATCGAGTTTGGCGATCACTGCGTAAACGGAGGGAACGCTGAAGCAGAGATGACTGTTCTTGTCGTGCTTTGTTTTTTCCTTTGCCCCCGAAATAACATGCAGATGACTGTTCGTTCCCACACTGAACCATGTGTGCCGTCCATCGTGAAACGGCTCCGGAATAGTGTCGAGCCCAACAACATCCGAATAAAACGACGTACTCACCGCAAGGTTTTGAACATACACGGCTATATGATTGAGCACTGGCTTCCCTTGCTGTGCCTTTGATGCTGGCGACAGGCCCCAAACAAATACCAGGACCAAACAAAATTTAAATATACCTTTCATCGGTTTAATTTTACATGCTTTGATGATGATAAAAGTAGGTGATTATAATTATTTAAAGGTGGGCCGCGCTGTCGATTTTGGTGTTTATCTCGACGATGGCGCAGAAGGCATTCTTTTGCCAAAAAGATTTGTACCTCATGGAACCGCTGTTGGCGACGAACTGAAGGTGTTTGTTTATCATGATTCGGAAGACAGGCTGATCGCGACTACACAGCAGCCAAAGGGAAAGGTAGGCGACATCGTGTGGCTGAAAGCAGTGAGCGTAACGCCGCAGGGTGCCTTTTTAGATAACGGCTTGATGAAGGACCTGTTTGTTCCGCGTTCAAAACAACTGACGAACATGCATCCGCCAGGCGAGTACCTGGTAAAGATTTATATCGATGAGAGAACGGGCAGGATGACGGCAACGGAGAAAATAGAATCGTTTCTCAGCAACGAGAAGCTTACCGTGAAAGAGATGGACCAGGCCAACCTCACCATTTACCGGCGCACCGACATCGGCTACGTAACGATCGTCAATCATCTCCACACCGGCGTTCTGCATTTTAATGAGATCTATCGCGACATTAATATCGGTGATTCTTTTTCGGGCTATGTCAAAAAAATTTATCCCGATAACAGGATGGATGTGGTGATTGGCAAGCCCGGTTACCAGCGCGTGGAAGACGAACTGCAAAAGCTGCTGCGGCTGCTTGAAGAGAATAACGGATACCTGCCGTACAACGACAAATCGGATCCCAACGATATTTATTCTTTTTTCGGAATGAGTAAAAAAACATTCAAGATGGCGGTGGGAAATTTATACAAGCAGAGAAAAATTGAATTGACGAAAACAGGAATTAAACTGGTGCGGCAAAGTTAACATTTCCCCCGCCTTACGTCTCCCCCTCATCCCAACATCTCCCTTACCAGCCCCTCCCATTCTTCCTTGAGTGAAAC
>CAMPGT010000311.1 GCA_946885665.1 uncultured Chitinophagaceae bacterium
AGTGGCAAACGTATCCCCCGCTGGCGGGGGTGGCGCGAAGCGCCGGGGGTGGACAGACGGGCAATGATGGAAGGTGAGACGAAGACGGAAGTGGCAAACGTATCCCCCGCTGGCGGGGGTGGCGCGAAGCGCCGGGGGTGGACAATAGGCAATGGGAAGTATTGGTCTCTTAGTAGTTTTTAAAATAAACATAGTCGCAACAAGCAAATTGACATCGCCCTTTGCCGACTCAAACAATAACTCAAAACTTACAACCAATAAATGGCTTACGATAAATTCACGGTATTGAAGAGCACGGCGGTGCCGATGCCAATAGAAAATGTGGACACCGACCAGATCATTCCCGCGCGGTTTCTTAAGGCTACCGAAAGAAAAGGGTTTGGCGACAACCTGTTTCGCGACTGGCGCTACGAATCGGACGGAACACCGAAAAAAGATTTCGTGTTGAACAACCCGCTGTACTCCGGGAAGATCCTGGTGGGCGGTAAAAATTTCGGAAGCGGCAGCAGCCGCGAACACGCAGCCTGGGCGATATACGATTATGGTTTTCGCTGCGTAGTGTCCAGCTTCTTTGCCGACATCTTCAAAAATAATTCGCTCAACATCGGCATATTGCCGGTGCAGGTGAGCGCCGCCTTCCTCGATAAAATTTTCAAAGCCATCGAGGCCGATCCGAAAGCAGAACTCGAAGTTAATCTTCCCAATCAAACCATAACCATTGCCGCAACAGGCGAAAGTGAATCATTTGCCATCAACAGCTACAAGAAACACAACCTGACGAACGGGTTTGATGATATCGACTATCTGCAGGCCATGAAAGATGAAATTCAACAATTTGCTGCGCAGAGCATCTATTAAGATCACAACCGATTATGTCAACTTCCCGGCGTTACCTTGAAATAATGGACACAACACTTCGCGATGGTGAACAAACCAGCGGCGTGTCATTCTCCCCTTCCGAAAAATTAACCATCGCGCGGCTGCTGCTCACAGAAGTAAAAGTGGACAGGATAGAGATCGCCTCGGCACGCGTGTCGGAAGGCGAACTGGCAGCGGTAAAGTCGATTACCAAATGGGCAAAAGCAAACGGATTGATCAACAGGGTTGAAGTACTCACGTTTGTTGACGGCGATGTGTCTGTGCACTGGATGCAGCAGGCGGGCGCCAAAGTGATGAACCTGCTCACCAAGGGCTCTCTCAATCACCTCACGCACCAGCTCAGGAAGAAACCGCAGGAACATTTCAATGAAGTGGCAGACGTTATTTCGAGAGCTACGAAGAAAGGCATCGACTGCAACGTATATCTCGAAGACTGGAGCAATGGTATGCGCAATTCGCAGGAATATGTTTTTGAGTACCTTGATTTTTTGCAGCAGTTGCCGGTAAAAAGGATCATGCTGCCCGACACCCTGGGTATACTCACTCCGCCCGAAGTGGAATCTTTCATCACCGCGATCGTCCAAAGATATCCGGAGGCACACTTTGACTTTCACGCTCACAACGACTACGACCTTGGCACCGCCAACGTGCTGGAAGGCATCCTGGCGGGCGCGCGTGGCATCCACCTCACCATAAATGGCATGGGCGAAAGAGCAGGCAACGCGCCACTCGCCAGCGCCATCGCGGTGATCAACGATTTCATGCCGAACATCAAAACGTCGGTGAACGAAAAATCGCTGTACACGGTCAGCAAGCTTGTCGAAACTTTTTCGGGAGTGCGGATTCCCGCCAACAAACCCGTGGTGGGCGAAAACGTTTTTACACAAACCGCCGGCATCCACGCCGACGGCGACAAAAAGAACAAATTATATTTCAGCGACCTTATCCCCGAACGCTTTGGACGCCAGCGCAAATATGCGCTCGGCAAAACCAGCGGAAAGGCCAATATTGAAAACAACCTGCAACAACTGGGCATACAACTCAATGACTCCGATCTCAAAAAAGTTACCCAGCGCATCATCGAACTTGGCGACAAGAAAGAAGTGCTCACGCAGGCCGATCTTCCTTATGTCATTTCCGACATACTCGACAGCAATAAGACGGACCAAAAAGTGGTCATCGAAAACTACGTACTCACGCATTCAAAAGATCTCAATCCCTCTGTTACGCTCAAGATTTCGATAAACAAAGAATCTTTTGAGGAACATTCACAGGGCGACGGACAGTACGATGCATTCATGAATGCCCTTAAGAAAATATACAAAAAGAAAAAACAGGAGCTGCCCGCACTCACCGACTACAGTGTTCGTATTCCTCCCGGAGGCAAAAGCGACGCGCTCTGCGAAACGGTCATCACGTGGTCGCACAATAACAGGGAATTCAAAACCAGGGGCCTCGACAGCGACCAAACCGTGTCGGCGATCAAGGCAACGCAAAAGATGCTGAACATCATTTAAAAATAAAAAGTATGGCAACAAAGAATATCTTAATTGTACCGGGCGATGGAATAGGACAGGAAGTAACGGCAGTTGGTAAAAAGGTTTTGGATAAAATAGCCGGCCGGTACGGCCATACTTTTCATTATGACGAAGCACTGATCGGTCACGTGGCCATCGAGGCAACCGGCAACCCCCTGCCGGAAGAAACGCTCGCAAAAATGCGCAAATCCGATGCCGTGCTGTTTGGCGCGGTGGGACATCCCAAATACGACAACGATCCCACTGCCAAAGTAAGGCCGGAACAGGGCCTGCTGAAAATGCGCAAAGAGCTTGGCCTTTATGCTAACCTGCGCCCCATCAAGCTGTTCGATGAACTGCTGCAAGCCTCCAGCATTAAACCTGAAATATTGAAAGGCGCCGACATTCTTTTTTTCCGCGAGCTTACTGGCGACATTTATTTCGGTGAAAAAGGAAGAAAAAACAATGGCGACACCGCCTACGACAATGCCGAATACAGCCGCTTCGAAGTTGAACGGATCGCACGCAAAGCCTTCGACGCTGCGCGCACCAGGAAGAAGAAACTTTGCTCGGTTGACAAGGCGAATGTGTTGGAAACGTCGAGGTTGTGGAGGGAAGTGATCCAGAAAGTGGCGCTCGACTATCCAGATGTTGAACTGGAACACCAGTTTGTTGATTCTGCAGCAATGATGCTCATCAAGGATCCGCGCCGCTTTGATGTGGTGGTAACGGCAAATCTTTTCGGCGACATTCTCACCGACGAGGCCTCGCAGATAGCGGGCTCGATGGGCATGCTCGCATCGGCTTCCATTGGCGACGGCACCGGCGTATATGAACCTATTCACGGCTCGGCGCACGATATTACCGGTAAAGGCATTGCCAATCCGCTGGCCTCGATACTATCGGCGGCGCTGCTGCTCGACATTTCATTTGGTATGAAGAAAGAATCCGAATCGGTGATTGAAGCCGTTGACAAAGTTTTGAAAGAAGGATATCGTACGAAAGATATTGCCGACGCAAAAACGCCGGCCGATAAAATTCTCAATACATCTGCGATGGGAGAAGCGGTGCTGAAGCATCTTTGATGTTGCGGCCGCGTCAGGCTGTCTGGGCCCCCGCCTGCAGTGATGGCTGCCCGACCTCCTGTACTTCATTTGCCTGAGAAAAATATTCTCGCTTTACTTTCGCCGCGGTTTTGTGTTCGCCCGTGTGGCTCCAGCCCGGTGGCATAATGATATATAATAATTTATTCTTTAGTCCCGGTGCCCGGTACACATCTTTTGCAAGCGCCCCGATCTCCCCGAAATACGCATCGAGGAAACTGTTCTTCTTCATTTCCCTGGTGATGCCGTAAACGATCGGCACCTCGTCTTTTTCCGGCTGATACGTACCAAAAGCGCGATCCCAGATATTCAAAAGGTTGCAAAAGTTGGTATCCATGTACAGCGGGTTCTTAGCATGATGCACACGGTGATGAGAAGGCGTGAGAATGTATTTTCCGAGAACGCCCAGCCGGCCATTGCGCAGCATATGCTCACCAACATGAATGAAGCCGCCCCAGATGCCGTCAATAAACATAATCAGCGCGAGCATCGGCGGATTCACACCCAGCAGAATGCACACGGTCGTACGGATGAAATTCGCATATGTACCTTCAAGGAAAAAGTGCGCATAGGAAACGGACAGGTTCATGGACTCCGGAGCATGATGGGTGGAGTGCAAACACCAGAACAACCGCACTTTATGACCGAGGTAGTGATAAATGAAGTGTCCGAACTCCCAGACCACATACCCGTAAATAAACCAGTACCATGTGAAAGTGGTGTGAAATATCGCGTACTTCTCAAACAGCCCGATACAGAAAACCACAACAGCGATGGAAATAAACGTGCCGAGAAACGCAGTGAGTACGTACGAGACAAACGGGATCTTGTAGTCGATGGCCCT
>CAMPGT010000312.1 GCA_946885665.1 uncultured Chitinophagaceae bacterium
TAAATAAACTCACAACTCCCCACTCCCCATTGCCCATTGCCGATTGCCGTTTGCCGATTGCCGTTTTATCGCCTCTTCCTCACAATCTTATATATCCTCACCGCGCTCATCAAGAGCACCACGAAAAGCGCGAGGCCAATCAATCCCCACAACCAACTCATCCCATTCTTGACAACGGCCAGCATGACGATCGCCACCAAAAAAATGGTGGCCACCTCGTTCCATATCCTCAGCTTTTGCGACGAAAACCTGAATTTGCCCCGTTGCTGCTCGCGGTAAAGGCCATGAAGCGTAAAGTGATACACATATAATCCAGCCACAAAAATAAGTTTGACCGCCAGCCATGTGGGCAGCGCCCCCAGCATGCCCCACATCCACCCGCCAAAAATCAGCGTCAGCACAGCAGATGGCCACGTGATGCCGAACCACAACCTCCTGATCATCAATTGGAACTGATCGGTTAGAATAGACTTTGCCGGTTCCGGTTTTTCCTGCGCCTCCGTATTATATATATACAGCCGCACGATATAGAACATACCTGCGAACCACGTTGCAATAAAGATGACATGAAGGGCCTTTATGTAGTTGTACATCATTCAAATTCGTGGATCCACTTGCTGAGCGCCTTTACCCACAGCGGGTGGGTGTTGAGGCAGGGGATCATTTCATATTCTTCACCACCAGCGCCCAAAAAGCTTTCTTTTCCCCTTATCTCGATTTCTTCCAGCGTTTCCAGGCAATCGCTTACAAAAGCGGGGCACAGTATCAGCAATTTTTTAATTCCTTCCTGCGGCATCTGCTCCAGCCGTATGTCGGTAAACGGTTCGAGCCAGCCTTTGCCGAGCCGCGACTGGAAAGAAATGCTGTATTTTTCTTTTGGGATACCGAGGTCGCTCGTTACCAGCCGGGTGGTTTCAAAGCATTGGTGCCGGTAGCAAAAGGCGTGTGCCGGCGAAGGCACCTGGCAGCAGTCTGCCGATTGCAGGCAATGGTTGCCGGTAACGTCGCTTTTCATGATGTGCCTGGCGGGCACCCCATGGTAGCTGAATAAGATATGGTCGTAGTCTTTCGACAGGTAAGGTTTGATGAGGTCGATCAGTGCGGCAAGGTAATCGGGGTTGTTGTAATACGGTTTTAGAAATTTAAGGCTGAAGGAATATCCTTTTTTTCTATGTGTATCTTTCGCATATTCAACAGCCGTTTCGAAAGATGACATGGCATATTGGGGATAAAGAGGGATGGCCAGCACTTCTTCCATACCTGGCAGCCGCTGGAGCAATTTTTCGAAGGCCGCTTCCGGTGTGGGGTTGCCGTAGCGCATGCTGATTTCGACCGGTTCTTCGACCTGTGCCTGCACCGCGTCGCGAAGCTGTTCGCTGAGCACGATGAGCGGCGATCCTTCTTTTGTCCAGATCGTTTTGTAGGCTTCGGCCGATTTTGGCGCGCGGAACGGAACGATGATGCCTTTCACGAGTATCGCGCGCGACAGGTAAGGTTTGTCGATCACTCTCTCGTCCATTAAAAACTGGTTCAGGTACCTCCTTACATCTTTCACTGCCGTTGAATCGGGCGAGCCCAGGTTCATCAGCATTATACCGCGTTTTTTAGCTGTAGCCATTGCGGGGCAAAATTAGGGAACGTGAAACGTGAGACGTGAAACGTGAGAGATTATTTTTAATACACCTTTGACCAGAAACCCGGATTAGACGTTGGGCAGTAGTTGAATATCCCCTCTAACATCTCACGTTTCACGTCTCACGTCTCACGTCTCACGAAAATGACACTCCAATGACAGAAAAACTGCCCCAATCAATGATTCGCAAGTTACTTTTGCAGTGATCCAGATGGAAAAGATGGAAATGTACGGACCTAACACCCACGATATATCCCGGTTTTACGTAGCAGGCATCAATTATAAAAAAACAGACGCTTCCGTTAGAGGAGAGTTTGCCGTCACTCCCGAAAAATACGAACATATTCTCTCTGGGTTCATATCCACAGAAATCACTGAATTTTTCATTCTATCCACTTGTAACAGAACAGAAATCTATGGGCTCACATCAGATGTGAACCACCTGGTGGATGTGCTTTGCAAACATACCGCCGGCAACAAAGAAACTTTTCTGTCGCGCGCCTATATCAAGAACGGACAGAACGCCATCGAGCACCTCTTCCATGTAGCCGCCGGACTGGATTCGCAGATACTCGGCGATTACGAAATTGTGGGACAGATCAAGCAAGCCGTCAAATTATCCAAACAACATTCACGCATCGGCGCGTTCATCGAAAGACTCGTGAACTCGATACTGCAGTCGTCGAAAACCATAAAGAACCAAACCGGATTGAGCGGGGGCACTGTTTCCGTTTCTTTCACCGCGGTTCAATACATCCGCCAGCATTTCAAAAACTTCGAAGGCAAAAAAATCCTGCTCACCGGCATCGGCAAAATTGGCCGCAATACCTGCCGCAACCTGGTAGATTACCTGCCCACGAAAAATATTAC
Source organism: uncultured Chitinophagaceae bacterium (assembly GCA_946885665.1). The sequence goes on from CAMPGT010000312.1 coordinate 2,504, forward strand.
CCTCATTAACCGCACCGACGAAAAAGCAAAATCGCTTTCAACAGAACTGGGTTTGCAATGGGCGCCTTTTTCTACACTGGTGAAGGAGGCTCAATCGGCCGACATCATTCTCGTGGCCACAAACGCATCCGAACCCACGGTTCGCACGAAAGATATCAGCGGTCACGGCTCCAAACTCATTATCGACCTTTCCATTCCCTACAACGTGGAAACATCGGCCAAATCATTACCCGGTGTAACGCTCATAAACGTTGACGAGCTCAGTAAACTAAAAGACACTACACTTCACAAAAGAAAGGCGGAGGTTCCGAAAGCGAAAAAGATCATTGCAGAACATATCATGGATTTTCTCGACTGGTACGAAATGCGCAAGCACGTGCCCGTTCTGAAAGCCGTTAAAACAAAGCTCCTGGAGATCCATTGCAATCCTGTTTTCTTCAACAATATTTCCGGCACTTACACGGGTGTTAATGTAAGTGACCACCGGCAAAGGATCCAGAAAGTCATCAATGGCATGGCAGTGAAGATGCGCAGCAAGAACCAGCGCGGCTGCCACTACATCGAAGCCATCAATGAATTTATGGCGCCGGGGGCGAATTAATAATAATGTCCAAACCCATAAGGATAGGTACAAGGGAAAGCCGGCTTGCCATTTGGCAGGCGTCGGAAGTGCAGAAGCACCTGTTGGCGCATGGCCACTCGTCAGAATTGGTGTACATCAAAAGCGAGGGCGACATCAACCTCACCACCCCATTATATGAAATGGGCGTGCAGGGAATATTCACGCGTGCGCTCGACATCGCCCTCATCAATAATCAAATTGATGTGGCCGTACATTCAATGAAAGACGTGCCCACGCAACTGCCGGCAGGCATCGTACAGGCGGCCGTATTGAAAAGAGGCAAGGTGAGCGACCTGGTTGTTTTTAGCGGCGATCGTGGTTTTATGGACAACTTCCAATCGGCGGCTAACATTGCCACCAGCAGCATCAGGCGCCGTGCGCAATGGCTGCACCGCTACCCGAACCATACCATGCATAACCTGCGCGGCAACATGCAAACACGCCTGCAGAAACTGAACACCGAAAACTGGGACGGCACCATCTTCGCACAGGCAGGGCTCGAAAGGATCGAGCTGAGGCCCGAAAACAGCGTTGAACTGGAATGGATGCTGCCGGCTCCGGCACAAGGTGCGGTGGTGGTAGTGGCGAGAGAAGGCGATGACGATATTCTGAAAGCCTGCAAATTGTTCACTGATCAGGAAACGGCGTTGTGCACACATGTCGAAAGAAGCTTTTTACGCGGCGTGCTGGGTGGCTGTTCGACCCCGGTAAGTGCATTGGCCGAAATCAAAGAGAATAAAGTTCACTTCCGGGCGAATATGTTTTCGCCGGATGGGAAACATAAAGTCGAAATAGACAAATGGCGAGCGGTGGTCGAAAGCGAGGAGCTCGGCACAGAATGCGCGCGCCACGTACTCGACAATGGGGGCAGGGAAATCAACGACATGATTAGGGAGCAACTGAAAAAATATCCTTCGGCATGAAACCGTTTCGCCTGCTGGTAACCAAAAAAATTGATGGTGCGCTGCGGGAAGAGGCAGAAGCGAAAGGCATAGAGGTGATCGAAAAAGAATTCATCCGGATTCAATTGCTCGATACAAAATTAGACGGCCTGTTTTCGGAACAGGGGAATACGATTGTTTTCACCAGCAAAAATGCAGTGAAAGCAGTTGGCCAATCCGCCAAAGAAATTGCTCATGCCACGTGGAAGATATTTTGTTTGGAAGGAGCAACGCTTGCTGCCTGCACGAATTACTTTCCCGATGCGGTAATTG